>JBIIYJ010000373.1:0-4808 GCA_044346855.1 Kiritimatiellia bacterium | reverse complement strand
CGGGCGAGCCTGCCGCCATCACGCTGGGCGGCAATCTGATCGTTGGCGCCGATAACACCACCAATAACCTCCTGATCCTGTCCAATGCCGAGCTCACCTGCACGGGGTATGTGACGGTGGGCGGCGGCGGGGGCGGCGGCGCCGTGAGCAATGCCTTTCTGGTGCGGGCGGGCGGAACGATGCGCCTGGCCGGTTCACAGGTCAACATCGGCCAGTCCAACACCGCCAATAAACCCGCCATCGGCAATTCCCTCTTGATTGACGCCGGGGTTGTTTCCAACGCCGGGGCGGTCTACGTGGGATCGGCGAGCGCGTGGCTGAAATCCTTCTGCACGCTGACGATCCGGAATGGCGGATATTTCTCCTCTTCAGGATCGATGGCCGTCGGCAACGACATCGCCACGGGCAGCAGCAACAACAGCGTGCTGGTTGAAAGCGGGGGGCTTCTGGAGGTGGGCGGGAGCATGGTGGTCGGGGCCGCCCCCGAGAACTCCATCCGCAACAACGGCGGCATCTTCCAGTTCATCAACGCCGCGCCGGTGATCACGCCAAACGGCTTCGGCCGTGTTGCGGTCACCGATGGAACGATCGCGTTCCGGAGCGTCACCAACGTGAATATCAAGGGGAATTGGTCCAATTCCCTGGCGTCCGTCGCGTTCTTCGGCACGAACACGTTCCGGCTGAATAATTCAACCAATGCGGCTTCTGGCCAGGCCTACACCTTTGCCCCGTTGCTGGGGCCGACCAACTACGCCCGCCTCGAGCTGGTGAAAGGCGGCACGATGTATCGCGGCGGGGATGTGACGGTCGGGGCCGGCGGGTCGGTCCTCTTCTCCAACACGACGGCCTCGGTTTCCAGCAACTTCACCGTGGGCGGCACGATGTCGGTGGCAGATGCCACGGTGACCTTCGGCACGAACCTGATCCTGCAGGATGGCTTCACGCTGAACTGGAGCACCAACGCTGCCGCCTCCAATGGCGTCACGGTGCTGGGGACGCTGATCCTCCCGGCTGCCGGAACCGTCAATGCGTCCGATAGCCTGGCTTCGCAACCGGCCCGGGTGGTGCTGTTCACCCAGCCGGACGGGTTGTTTGCCGGCAGCGGTCCGGGCGGATGGACGATCAGCGACCCCGCGTATCATGCGGTCCGGTCTGGAAGTGACATCATCCTGACAAAGACGGGGCGGTCCGGCGCCTGCGTCATCATCAGGTAAAGGCGGAAACTGGATTGCCGGGAGGACGGATGATTCGCAAGGTTCACCTCGACTTTCACACGCGTCCCGAGGTTCGGGGCGTCGGCGCGGCGTTTGATCCCGACGCATTTGCCCGGACGCTGGCCGGTGCCCGCGTGAACGCCCTGGCCACGCCGGGCAAGTGCCAGTACGGCCTGACCTATTTCGACACCCGTCTTGGCCGGCCGCATCCGGGGCTGGTCCGGCCCGATTTGTTTCCGGCCACGGTCAGGGCCTGCACGGCGCAGGGGATCCGGGTGCAGGCCTACTTCACTCTCGGGCTCGACGACGTGGCGGCCGACAAGCATCCCGACTGGCGGCAGCGTTACAAAAACGGGTCGTATGCCCAATGGGGCGCCCGGCACATCTGCTTCGCCAGCCCGTATGTGGATGAGGTGGTGATTCCGGAAGCCCTGGAGATGATCGACCGCTGCCCCGGGATTGCCGGCTTCTGGTTCGACATCTGCCTCTATTGCGACGGCGCCTTTTATTCGCCCGGCTTCGAGCGGGTTGCGAAGGAACGGTTGAAGGCGGAAGCGGACGACGCCGGGGCCCGCTGGCAGCTGGCCCGCCGGCTCATCCGGGAGGGCTGCGCCCGGATCGACGCGGCCATCCGGACGCGGCTTCCGGAGGCGGACAATTATTTCAACTCATTGGCCGTCCCGGGCGAACCGGAGAACATTCCGCTCCAGGCGTTCCAGGAGGTCGAAAATCCCGTCCTGTTCGGAGGGCCGGAGAAAATGACCGCCGATGCCCGATGGCTGCGCTGGCACGGCCGGCCCGTCATCGGCCTGGTCAGCCGTTTCCAGGGCCCCTGGATGGACCCCGGCACGCTGCGCACGCCCGACCAGATGCGGTTCGATGTCGGCCGCGCCGCCGCGCTCGGCTGCCACGTCTCGATGGGCGACCACCGGCATCCGGACGGCACGCTGGATCCGGAGGTGTACCGGAGGCTGGCTCCGATTTATGCCGATCTCGAAAAGGCTGAAGCCTGGCTCGAGGGCGCGGCCCCCGTCCGGGAGGCGGTGCTTCTGTCAGGCGTGGAACGCGGCTCGCCGCATCTTCATCCCGTCCTTCCCCCGGCCACGCTGCACGCCGCCCGTTTGCTGGAGGAGATCGGCCTGCAATTCGACGTGGTTGCCGAGGGGGAGTCGATTCCGCCCTGTCGGCTGGTGATCACCCGGGACGGCGAGCCGGATTTGCCCGGGGGCGCGGTGTTGCTGGCGATCGCCGGCGGGGACGAAGCGACGGATAGCGCGGTCAGCGCGGCTGGCCATATCGACGCGCGGGGAGCCTCGTTCTATCGAGGTGTTCCCGAATTAGGCGTTGGCGGGTTCTCCCAGGTTGCAAGCCTGCCGCTGGGGTCCCTGCCGGGGGGCGGCTTGGTGCTGGCGGAGCGGCTTGACTCGGCAAGCGAGACGCCGCCCTGTCCCGGCCGGCGGGTCCTCGGACCGGCGATCGTTCAGCAGGGGCGGACGATCCGCAGCGCCGTGCGGCTCTTTGACGAGCAGGCGGCCACGGGCTCGGCGATGCCGCGCGAGGTGGTGCGGGCGCTGTGCGACCGGCTGCTGGGCCGCCGGAGCGTGCGGCATAACGGCGGGACTTCGGTGGCGGCCCATCTCCACCGCGTGCCGCAGGGCTACACGCTGCACCTGCTGCACTGGGCGGTTGAACGGTGGGAGAGGAAAATCAATCCCGTGGCGGAGTTTCCCGCCCTGGGTCCGTTGGATCTGGAGGTCGCGGTCGAGGGGTTGGTCGCCCGCGTGACGCTGGAGCCGGCCGGCTGCGAGCTGCCGTTTGAGATGGCGGACGGGGTTTGCCGCTTCACGGTGCCGGGCTGGCGGGTGTGGCAGATGATCGGCCTGACGATCCGGGGCGGGGGAGGGGCGGCGTGAACGGCAAAGAACGAGTCCGGGCCGCTTTTTCCCGGCAACCGGTTGACCGCGTGCCGCTGGGTTTGTATGCCGTGGATCACGACACGATCGCCCGCGTGATCGGCCGCCCCACCATCGTGCGGAATCAGCTGGCCATGCAGCTGGCCCTGTGGGAGGGCCGGCGCGACGAGATGGTTCAGCAGTGGAAGGCCGACCTGACGGATTTCTACCGCGCGATCGACTGCGCGGACATCATCACCTGCCGTGACGCTATGCTGATGCCGGCCCGCGGCGGGCTGGTATCGCCGCTCATGCCGCCCCCGACGCCCGATTCCGCCGCGCCGCCCCGCAAGATCGCCGATAACCTGTGGGAGGATGCGAAGGGTCGCCTGTTCAAGGCCATCCCCGAGGTGAACGAAATCAAGTGTGTGCGCGATCCGGTGGCGGCGTCGGCGCCGCCCGTGTTCAGGGTCGAGGATTTCGAGGGGCCGGTTCCCGCGCCGTCGGAGCCTCCGGCCGAGATTTTCGAGGTGTTCGACCACATCGCGGGCGTTTTCGGCAAGGACCGGTACATTCTGGGGTTCAGCGGCGGCTGCGTGGGCGTTTCGCTGCCGGGCGGATTCGAGACGGGGCTGATGGCGTATGCGCTTCAACCGGAGGTGATCGCGGCGATGCACCGGCGGGCGGTCGAGGAGCAGTCGGCGCGGGATCGATTCTGGATCCGGCCCGGCACCGACGGCGTCCTGTTCGACCAGGATATGGCCGGGACAAATGCGCCGTATATTTCGCCGGACATGTTCCGCGAACTGTGCCTGCCCTACATGCGGGAGCGGGTCGCCGCGATCAAGCGGCAGGTCCCCCAGATGGTGCTGCACAACTGCGGGTGCAACCTGCCGCTGGTGGATCAATTCATCGAGGCGGGATTTGACTGTTACCAGTCGCTCCAGACGACGGCCGGCATGGAGATCGGGATGCTCAGGCGGCGGTTCGGCGACCGGATGGCCTTCTGGGGCGGCGTGCCGCTGGAGACGCTGATCGCGGGGACGGCGGCCGAGACCCGGAAGGCGGTGCGGGACACCCTGGCGCTGGCGGGGCGGGGCGGGGGGATCATCCTGGGGCCCAGCCAGTCGATCGCCCGCGGCACGCGGTACGATCATTTCATGGCCATGCTCGAGACGTTCGTGCAGGAAAGGGACCGGGCATGAGGAGGCTGGTCATCGTCGGTCTTGCGTGGCTTTCGCTCGCCCCTCCGCTTTTCGCCGAGGTGACTGTTGCCCAGGCGGATGACCGTTCCGTGGCTGTCACCGCCGGCACGTATTCGGCGCGAATCGACGGGGAGGGAAACCTGTCGCTGGATGTCGGCGGCGTGCCGGCCCTCGAGCAGGCGTTCAAGCCTGAGCCCGGCGCTCCGCGGACGATCCGGATCACGAACAGGATGGTTGCGGTACGGGCGGGAGGAGCCCGGGTGGAGTACACCTTTGAGCCCGAGTCAATCGTGGTTGTGACCGAGGGTTTCGGATTCGGCTTCCACTATTCCCAGGACGTGAAGGCGGCGGTGGCGCCGGGCGGGAAAGGGGGGGCCGTGGGCCTTTCGGCCTACGCCAACTGCCGGGGCATCGTTCTGACGAACGGATTGACCGTGGCCTTCGACCAGCCTTTTCATGTGGGGCCAAGCCGGCACGGCCAGCTGGTTCCGAGCTGT
>JBIIYJ010000109.1:0-15633 GCA_044346855.1 Kiritimatiellia bacterium | reverse complement strand
TCGTCGAAGAACAGGATCTCGGGATCCAGCGCCAGGGCGCGCGCGAGGCCGGCCCGCTTTTTCATGCCGCCGCTGAGTTCGGCGGGGTAATAGTCCTCGCAGCCCGCCAGCCCCACGAGCGCCAGCTTGAGCGAGACCAGTTCCCGTATTTCGCCGGGTTCCAGCCGGCGGCCCGATTCCAGGGCGAGTGCGATGTTTTCCCCCAGCGTCAGAGAACTCCAGAGGGCGCCGCCCTGGTACAGGATCCCGAACCGCCGCAGGATGTCGAGGTGCTTGTCCTCGTCGGCGTCCCACAGGCTGTCCGGCCCGAGGCGGATCCGTCCTCCGGCCGGCCGGATGAGGCCGACCAGGTGCTTGAGAAGGGTGCTCTTGCCGCTGCCGTTGCCGCCCATGATGATGAAGATGTCGCCCCGCCTGACGGAAAAGGTCAGGTTCCGCTGGATGATCTGCTCGCCGTACGCCATGGTCAGGTTTTCAACCCGAACGGGCGGCGGGGAAGGAGGATCGGGTGTGGTCATGGTCAAAACCCCGTGATGGTGTAGAGGATGGTGATGAGGGAATCCCAGACGATGATGCCGACGATCGACAGCACGACGGCGCGCGTGGTCGCCTCCCCGACGGCCGAGGCGTTCCGGCCGCAGCGGAGGCCCTGCCGGCAGCCGGCGAGGGCGATCACGAAGCCGTAGGCGAGGCTTTTGATGAGGCCGGCGACGATGTCGCGCGGCGCCAGGGCCGTGACGGTCTCGTTCAGGTACTGGGCCGCGGTCAGGTCCAGCATGCCCACGCCCACCAACGCTCCGCCGAGGATGCCGAGCACGTCGGCGTAGAGGGTCAGAACGGGCATCACCATTATCAGGGCCGCCATGCGGGGGAGGACGAGGAATTCCATGGGCGGGAAACCCGTGGTGACTAGGGCGTCCGTCTCCTCGTTCACCTGCATGGCGGCCAGCTTGGCGGCGAAGGCGGCGCCGGTGCGGCCCGCCATGATGATGCCGGTCATGAGGGCGCCCATTTCCCTGAACATGCCGATGGCCACCAGGTCCGCCACGTAGAGCTGGGCGCCGAACAGCTTGAGCTGAATGGAGCCGAGGAAGGCCAGGATCATGCCCACGAGCAGGCTGAGCAGGGTGATGATGGGAAGCGCCTGGGGGCCGCATTCCTGCAGAAGCAGGGCGAATTCACCCGTGCGGCAGCGGGCCCGGCCCCGGAGCCCGGCGGCCAGCGCCAGCAGGCTTTCGCCGAGGAACGTCACGTTGTCCCACAGCTCCTCGAAGAAGCCGAGGGCGGCCTGTCCGATCCCGGCCAGGACGGAGCGCTTTGCAGTCAGGGGCGCGGTCTGCTCCGGGGCGGCCAGCGCCAGCGCCAGCAGCCGCGTCACCCCGTCCGGCATGGCGGAGGTGTCGACCTGTTTCCCGACCGCTTGCGCCCGGCTCCGGAGCCTGAGCAGAACGGTCAGCAAACGGCTGTCCCAGGCGGCCAGCTCCCGGCCTTCGAGCCGGATCGTTTTCCCGGGGGCGTCCATGTCGCGCAGGACCGGGCCCAGGTCGGGGCTGGCCGAGGAGCCCTTCCAGGCGCCCGTGAAGCGGACGCGGAGGGCGTCGCCTTCCCGGACGGTCGAAACACCGGCGGCTTCCGGCGCGTTAGATTGATTGTCCGCACTGGCCATGGGGTCATTTTAGGCTAGAAGCCGGCTCCTGTCATGACTCTCAGCTATTTCGAAGCGGTCCCTGCACCTCAGGAGACCCCGAGGCTCCTGCGCGTACGATTCCTTTAAAAAGCTGTAACCTTTTCTTTCTCTGGAGCGTATTACCAGTTAGAGTCTCAACATCAACAGGAGAAAGCATGAAAAAGCTGGCATTGGTCTTGGCGGCGGGTATGGTTGCGGGGCAGGTCCTGGCGGGGTCGTTCCAGGCGAAGATGGTTTCGGATTCGGCCCGCTGGGTCGTTCATGCCGACCTGGAGCTGCTGAAGCAGACCACGGTGGGGTCGTTCCTGGTCAACCAGCTGGACGCGGGGGATACGGGCAACAAGATGGCCGCGCTGTCCGCCATCCTGCAGTTCGATCCGCGCAAGGATCTGACGGGCGTCACGATGTACGGGCAATCGCGCGAGCCCAGCGCGGCCGTGGCGGTCTTCAGCGGGACGTTCAACGTGCCGCAGCTGGTGACGCTGCTCAAGGCCAATCCCTCCTATGAATCCGCGGCGCACGGCGGCAACACGATCCACAGCTGGGTGGACGAGAAGAAGCCCGGCGAGCGGTCGTATGGCTGCGCCCATTCCGGCAAGATCCTGATCGGCCAGGGGCTGCCCATGCTGAAGGAAGCGCTGGACGTGCTGGATGGAAAGCACGCGGCCCTGGACGCCGCGGCCAGCTTCGGCGAACTGCCGGTCAAGGAGCCCTTCTTCATGGCGGGCACGGATCTTCCCGGCCTCGTGGGCAAGTCCGAGGCCCAGATGCTGAGCCAGGCCAAGTCGGTCGGAATGGCGCTGGGTGAAAAGGACGGCCAGGTGCTTCTGTCGGTGATCCTGTCGACCCTGGACGCCGAGACGGCCGTCAAGCTGCAGCAGATCGCGCAGGGGCTGCTGGCCATGGGCCAGATGAACCAGGAGAAGGAGCCGGAGCTGGCGGCCCTCCTGCAGGCGGCCCAGGTGACGGTGAACGGAACCCAGGTCAAATTGAATGCCGCGTATCCTTCCGAGAAGATCGTGACCCTGATCCAGCAGAAGATGAAGGGGCCGCCCCTGCCGGTTCACTGATGGAGGAAATTCCTTCCAGCTGCGCCGGAAACGAGCCGGACCGGGTGGCGGACGAGGAGCTTGTCCGGCAGACCCAGTCGGGGGAGACCGGGCGGTTTGAAGAGCTGGTATTCCGATATGAAGGCCGGTTGCTGCGGTTCCTGGAGCAGCGCTGCGGCAACCGGCATGACGCCGAGGATCTGACGCAAAAGACGTTTGTGTGCGCGTTCCGGGCGATCGGCCGATTCGACTGCCGGCGCCCGTTCGCCCCGTGGCTGTTCGTCATCGCGCGCCGGCTGGCCATCAGCCACGGCCGGCGGCGGAAGGACGAGCCGCTCCCGCCGGAGGAGCAGTGGCCGGCCCGGGAAGCGGACGGGAGCGGTTCGCGGGACGAGGTGTGGACGATTGCCCGGCGGCGGTTGCCGGAGCGGCATTTTACCGTGCTCTGGCTGGCGTACGCCGAGGAGCTGCCGCTGGCGGACGTGGGGCGCGCGATGGGCATTACCGGGCTGCACGCCCGGGTGCTGCTTTACCGGGCCCGCCAGGCGCTGGCCGGAGTGCTTCGAAAGGAGGCCTTGTGATGAACTGGAACCGGAATGACGATGCCAAGCGGCTGGAGCGCCTTCTGCAGGCTTCCCCGGCGCCGCCCGCCGTGCCGCCGGCTCTTCATGCGCGGATCATGGATGGCGTGAGGAACGCCGCCCCGCTGGCGCCCCGCCGCTTTGCGCGCCCCGAGCTGGCCGCCTTCCTGGCGGTCGTGGTTCCGGCCGCCGGACTTCTCCTGGTCCTGAACAGCGCGCCTTCGGGAGGCAGGGCATCTCCGCAGGCCGTCACGACGGCCGGCGTCCCGTCCTTTCCGACGCTTCACAGCCTGCTGACCCTGGTTCCGGACGAGTATCCTTCCCCGGACGCCACGCTCCAGAGGGAAGCCGATGCCTTGAAGAATGAACTGACGTCGGCCGGCTCCTATATTCTCGCCTGCGCCGGCGTGGACGGCTGAGGCAACCTGCATGACAAAGCCACCCGAACCCTCCTTGTTGCGGCCGAATATCGTGTTTCTCCTGACCGACGACCAGCGGTTCGACGCTTTCGGCGCCGGTGGCTCGCCCTGGATCCGGACGCCGAACATGGATGCCCTGGCGTCCCGCGGGGTTCTCTTCACCCACGCGCACATTCCGGGCGGCACATCGGGCGCCGTCTGCATGCCGAGCCGCGCCATGCTGAACACGGGCCGGACCCTTTTTCACCTGAGCGGGGCCGGCGAGAGCATTCCGGAGGAGCACACCACGCTGGGCGAATGCCTGCGGGGGGCCGGGTACAGGACCTTCGGGGCCGGGAAATGGCACAACGGCCGGGAATCCTTTCACCGGAGCTTCGGCGGCGGAGCCGAGATTTTTTTCGGGGGCATGGCCGACCATTGGAATGTGCCGGCCTACGATTACGATCCTTCCGGGCGGTATGACAAGCGCTGCCTGATCGTCGAGAACCCCTTTCTGTCGAACGAGACGAAGGCGCGGTCGTGCGATCACATCCAGGCCGGCCGGCATTCGACCGACATCATCGCGGACGCCGCCATCCGGTTCATCGGGCAGCAGGACGGATCTGTACCCTTTTTCGCTTATACGGCCTTTCTGGCCCCCCACGATCCGCGCACCATGCCCGAGCGTTACCGGGCCCTGTACAAGGCGGAGGAGGTTCCGCTGCCCGGCAATTTCATGGCCGGCCATCCGTTCGACAACGGGGAGCTGAAGGTGCGGGATGAAATGCTGTCGCCGTTCCCCCGGACGCCCGGGGAGGTCCGGCGCCACCTGGCCGAGTATTACGCCATGATATCGCATCTCGACGACCGCATCGGCGACATCGTCGAGGCGGTGCGGCGGCGGGGGCTTCTGGACAACACGCTCTTCGTGCTGGCGGGCGACAACGGGCTGGCCCTGGGGCAGCACGGCCTTTTCGGCAAGCAGAGCCTCTACGAGCACAGCACACGGGTGCCCCTGATCCTGGCCGGGCCCGGCGTGCCGGCGGGCGGACGCCGGGAGAGCCTGGTCTACCTGCTCGACGTGTTCCCGACGTTGTGCGAGCTGGCGCGCGTCCCGGTTCCGGCCAGCGTGGAGGGCCGGAGCCTGCTGCCGGCAACGCGGGGGGAGGGGGGCGGGCGCGAGGCGCTGTACCTGGCGTATACGGACAAGCATCGCGGCGTGCGCACGCGCACCCACAAGCTGATCGAGTATGTGGTGGAGGGCCGCCACGCCATGACCCAGTTGTTCGACCTTGAGAGCGATCCGCTGGAGACCCGGAACCTCGCGGAGGAACAGGCCCAGGCGGGGCGAGTGAAGGCGCTGCGGGATGAAATGAGCCGGCTCAGGGATGCCTGGGATGACTGCGGGAGCCCGTGGGGCAGGACGTTCTGGGAAGGCTATAGTCGGCGTGTCGAATAAGAGATCTGTCCACACGGGGAGTGTCACGATGATCGCAGACCGTCTGAGCAAGGGCGAAAAGGTGGTTGGGACGATGCTGCGCATCCTGCGGCACACGGCCGTGATTCCGCTCGCTGAACAGGCGGGGCTGGATTTCGTCATGCTCGACATGGAGCACGGCGACTACTCCATGCAGACGCTGGCCGACATTGCGCTGGCCGGCCAGCTGGCGAAGTTCCCGGTGTTCGTCCGGGTCCCGGAGCTGGCCCGAGGGTACGTGTCCCGCGCGCTGGATTGCGGCGTGACAGGCGTGATGGTTCCCATGGTGGAGACGGCGGAGCAGGCCGCACAGTTTGTCCAGTGGGCCAAGTATCCCCCGCTGGGCGGGCGGGGGTTGTCCTCCAACGGCGGCCACACGGGCTACCGCAGGGTCAACGCGGCGGAGGCCATGCCGCGCTACAACCGCGAGACGCTGGCCATCGCCCAGATCGAAACCGCGGCCGCGATTGACGCCATCGACGCCATCGCCGCGGTGCCGGGGATCGACGTCCTGCTGATCGGGCCCAACGACCTCTCGGTCTCGCTCGGATGTCCCGGCCGGATCGATTCGCCCGAGGAAATCGCCGCCATCCGCAAGGTGGCCGACGCCGCGAAGCGGAGCGGAAAGATCTTCGGCATGCATGCGTCCCCCGCCGCCCTGGCGCCCTGGGTCGGGGAGGGGATGCGGTTTTTCATGAACGACATCGATACGGGCTTCCTGCAGAAGGCCCTTTCGACGGTGAACGCCGAAACGCGCAAGGTCTTCGGGTAGCCTTGCTGCCGGTCACCCCAGGATCGTTCGCGCCAGGTCGGCGTTCTCTTCCACGATGCCGTCCTTGTCCCCGCGGTACATGCCCACGTTGACCACGTCCCCGGGCTTGATGGACTCGAACGCGTATTCGAACGCCAGCCTCGGGTCGAGGCGTCCGGCGGCCAGGATCTTGTACCCAATACAGGGTTTCTTGATCCGGCGGATGACGTCGATCGCCGGGGCCAGGTCAGCCAGCCGGAACTTGTGCCCCTTGCCGGCGTGTAGGCTGCCGCAGTTGAAGAAGCAGACGGCGTGGAAGTCGGCGATGCCCAGGCTGTCCGCCCACAGGTGCGCCTCGGGGGAGTGGCCGGCCACGCCGACGGGGATGCCCTTCGCGCGGGCGTGGGCGCACCAGTCCGCCAGTTGCGAGGCGTCCCGGCGCCGGAACGCGTCATCCAGCTGGAATCCGTGGATGTAGAGGGCTTTGCAACCGATCGCGACGCACCGGTCGATCTCCTCCTTCATGTCGTCCTTGACCCGGATGTTGATCTGCGCGATCCACTGCAGCTTGCCGCCGCCGGACAGGTAGGCTTCCACGGCCTCGGTCACGTTCTGGCTGGTGTTGTTTGTCACCATCGTGTTGATTCCGGCGGCCTCCGCCCGTTTCCAGGTTTCCAGGATATGGGGCACCGTGCAGTGGGCCCGCATGGCCTTGTCGCGTTCGGGCGACTGGTGGCTGTAGCCGCCGAAGGGGTTGGCGCCGATGACCAGGCGCGTGACGTCGAGGCCGCAAAAGGGGACACTGGGCAGTTTCATTTGAGGATCACCACGTCCACGGGGTTGAGGGGCTGGGTCACGATGTCGATCCGGTCGCCGTTTCGTTTCCACTCCAGCGGCCCCTTCAGGGCGCTGACCACCTGGGTGACGGGCCGGTCCGCCCGCACAGAGAGGAGGCTGTTCGTCCCCCGCGCCGGCCGGGAGAAATCGGCGAGCATGACGGCCAAGCCGCTCTCGTGCTCGAACAGGGTGGCTTCCGAGAAGGGCCAGTCGAACTCCACCCGCTGCCGGCCGAGCCGTTTGAGCACGGGGGCGGCGAGCCAGTCGCGCGCGGGGCCGAGGGCTTTTCCGTTGTCCCGGTAGAGCATTCCCGGCTGGAAGCCCAGCAGGATCGTCTGGCCCTTGCCGATCGTCCGCCCGACGGCCGCGCAGGGGCCGCCTTCGTAGGTCCCGAGCGGGGTGCCGGTGGTCGGCTCCAGGAAAAAGGCCAGGCTGGCGCCTTTCTTGAACTCGGCCGCGGGGAACCAGGGGGAGGCCGGGAACCGCACGGCGGCCACGGTCCCGGTATCCCGGGCGTCCGACTGCGTCTGCACGGCGCCGAACAGGTCGACCGCCTCCGCCAGCCGGTCGTTGTAGATGTCCAGGTGCGCCGCGCCGGCCGAGCCGATCAGGAGCCCCCCGTTTTCCACCCACTTGCGCAGTTCGGCCAGGTGGTAGCGCGCCAGGTTGAAGCCGCCCAGGAAGATGCAGTCGTACCGTTTCAGGTCCTCCGGATTCAGGTCCTCCTCGATGATCACCTCCACCGGAATGTGCGCGTGCTTCATCGCGAGGAAGGTCCACATCCAGTCGTGGTTCGCCCGGCCCGTTCCGCCCTGCAGGATCTCGTGGCTCCGGTTGTAGAGGACCGCGACCCGGCGCGGCTCGCGCGCGCCGGCGCCGAGGATCGTGTCGGCCGGCCCGATGGCATGGGTGGCCGCCATGACGGAATAATATTCCGACTCGTGCTCGCTCCAGGCGTTGCTGCCTTCGGCCCAGCGGTCGATGGGCCCCCAGTCGTACAGGTGCAGCCAGTTGACGCCCATGGCCAGGCAGCCGAAGATCTTCTGGGCGCTTCCGGCGCAGTTCGAGCCGACGTAGAAGCCGGCCGCGTACCCGTATTTTCGGACGGAGCAGTCGACCAGCGCCGCGTAGAAGCTGGTGCACTGGAACGCCGTGCCGAGCCCCCAGCTCCCGCCCGTGGCCCAGTCTTCGCCCCAGCCGAGGGTCTGCGCCCGGTTGCGGGCGAGGATGAACCAGTCGCTCTCGTTCATGGTCGTGCCGGTCAGGAAGAGGGGGTGGGGCGAGTAGTTGTTGAAGACTCTGGCGTTGGGGAATTTCTTTTCGATCGCCTTCACCTGGGCGGCGTACCCGTCGCAGGTGGTCAGGTGGGCGAAGCGCTGCGAGTGGTAGAAGAGGCGGCGCTCGAAGCGGCCGGGATTGGGGGGCAGCCGGTCCAGACAGGCGATGTCGTTCACGTCCTGCACGCCCAGGAAGGCGTCCAGGGGCTGGTCTTCGAGGGCGGCCTGCCCGGCCAGGTAAGCCTGGAAAGCCCGGCGTTTCACGATGTCGCCGTTGATGACGGAGGCGTCGGTGCGGGTCCCGATTTCGTCGGCCAGCTGCATCTTGGTCACGCGCGCGGCCTGCTTGATCGGTCCGTTTCCGTGCCAGCCGCTCAGCTCCTCGATCAGCCCGTACTTCTTGATCACGGACTCGGGGGCGCCGTCGATCCAGTTGATCCCCAGCCGGGCCAGCATTTCGGCGGCGCGCTCGCGGTTCGGTTCGCGCACGCCGCAGCCGGAGTAGATGCGGACCAGTTTCGGCCGGGGGTGGCCGGGCTTGAGGTCCAGCGCTTGCGCCGCCCGGTCGGCCCACTCGAAGTAGCGCTGGATCACGCTCTCCTGGGTCATCACGTTCTTGAGGACGGCCGGGGCGGCCATGCCCCACGCCGGCTCCGTGGAGGAGGGGCGGACGTTCCAGTCGCCGTTCGGCACGCGCAGCATGACGACCTTTTCGCCGATCCCGCTCCGGGTGGAAAGCAGGACGGCCTTCTCGTGCGGATACCAGGCGAACTGGATCTCGGCCTGGGCGCCGTCCGGAATCCCGTTGAAATGGATCCAGCAGGTCGACCAGGGTCCGGGCCCGTTGTAAAGGGCGTCCGTGGCTTCGACGAAGGGCGACCATTCCCCGGCGGGCGCCGCCTTCGTTTCGCCGATGGGCCAGTTCCAGGCCGCCTCGTCGCGGGGGCCCCAGTGGTAGGCGGCATCCGAGCTGGTGGTGAAGGTGGAGCCGGCCTTGCCGCCGTCGGACCGGAAGCGCAGGTAGAGCCTGCCGAGCGTCTTGTCCTGCGCGAAAGGTGAGAAGCTCGGACGGAAGTCGGGGCTTCGGGTCATGAACAGGGCCTGGGCGCGAACCCCCGGGGCGGCGTTTGACAGGGCCGCCACGTAGGCCCCTTTTTTCAGCTCCAGGTCCGTGTACTCCCACACCATGGCGGGTTCGGGCGGGGCGGAGATAAGCTGGGTCTCCGCCTCGAAGCGGATGGGCAGCGCCTTTTCCTGGAGCTTGCCGATCTGGCTGCCCGCCAGGCGGACCATGCCGAAGACGTGGGACAGCGGGGCGCCGGCGTCGGCGTAGACCGGGCCGTTCGTCCCGTCGGGGGTTTCCGACTGGGGCGTCAGGGAGAAGGTGACGGGCAGGGTCGACCGGGAGCTGAGCTGGTGGCGGAGGAAGAGGCGGTAGCGGCCGTCCTCGGGAACGCCGATCAGCGTGCTGATGGCGCCGGCGTCGAGCGGGCGGACGATGCCGTTCTCGTCCTTCCAATGCGGTGCGGCCTCGGGCTCGGCAGCGCCCTTCTTTTTGCGGCGCTGCACATCGCCCCAGCCTGACAGAAGTGAAAGGTGCGTGGCGCCGAGCTTGCTCAGATCGCTCGCGGATTGCAGCCCCAGCAGGTCGGCGGCGGCCTCGCCCGCCTTGTCGTCGTCAAGCCCGCCGAGCATTTCGTCCGTGGTCATGGCCTGCGACAGGCACCAGGGGAGGACCAGCAGGCCGGCGAACGCCGCCGCCCGGCCGAAGGCCCCGGCGGCCTTGAAGCATGTCATGCGAGTCGTCGCGTCCATGAAACTCCGTCTCAGGGCAGGGGCACGATGGTGCAGAAGCCGTCCACATCGCCCGCGAGCACCGTAGGTTTGGGATCCCCGGTCAGCAGGGATCCCATGTCTTCGTCTTCGTCATCGTTTTCAGGAGAATCCACGCCCCACTTCGTCGGGAAGGCGGAGCGGAACAGGAGGGGACCCGAGGGCCGCGCCGGCAGGCGGAGGGTGCGGACGGGTTTGAGGGTGGCGCCGTCGAGGAAGCTGAGCGTGCCGTGGATGTCGGTGCACGCGACCAGCGGCCGGGAGCCCTGGACCGGGATGACGTCCACAAGCCAGGTGGGCCAGCGGACCTCGGCGACGATGGCGGCGTCCGCCTCGTTCAGCAGGAGCAGGCGGTTGTTCTTTCCCGCCACCAGCAGGCGGTTGCCGACGCGGAATGGAGCCTTGAGCAGGACGTCGCCGATCGCCTGCTTCCAGAGCACCGTGCCGTCGGCGGGATTGAAGGCCGTCAGGTTTTCGCCGCCCCGGTCGTACGCCAGGATCCGCCCGGGAAGGCAGACCACCTCGCCGTTCCAGCTTTCGTCGGGTCCCTGTTTCCTCCATACCTCCCGGCCGTCGGCCGCCGAGCGGCAGACGAAGGAGCCGTCCTCCGTGCCGGCGAAGAGGCGGTCGCCCTGCACCGCGGGCCCGGCGGTCACGGCCGCCGCTTCCGCCTGCCGCCAGGCGGGGGCGCCCTTCCGGAAGGCGCTGAGCGCCGGGCCGGAGCCCAGGATCGTCAGGTCCCCGGAAACGGCGAAGGACCAGGGGGCGTTGGGCGCTTCCGGGGCCAGCACGGTTTCAGCGCCGGTGTCCGGCCGCACCTCGGCCAGGCCGCGGGTGACGCGGAAGAGGCGGGGGGCGCCGTCCTCCAGGGTGCGCTCGACATAGCCGGGGGCGGCTCGAGGCGCGTCCTGATTGTCATCGGCGGGGGGGTAGACCTGTCGGCCGGACCGCAGGTCGATCCCCACCAGGTCGCGGGCGGTGACCAGGCACACGCGGTTGGAGGTGGCGGTCAGCAGGTGCAGCGGGCCGCTCCGGTCGAGCTGGGTGAAGTCGCCGGCGCCGCCGGGCGGCGCGCTCATGGCGTTGAGCAGCCGGGTCAGGTGGCCGTAGTAGGCTTCCTCGGGGATCTCGTCCCGGGAGGCCGACGCGGCGGCCTGGCCCCGGCGGGTGAGGCGGATCGAGCTGGCCTGGAAGCCGAAGCGGATCTCGGCCCGGAGCGAATCCGCCGATTGTTCCCATTTTGGGGTTAACCGGGCTTCCAGCAGGGCTCCGGCGATCATGGCCTCGAGGGGGGGGAGGGCTTCGCGCCCGGTGACGCTGGAGGCGCGCTTGACGGGGGCGATGCTCTCCAGGCTGGGCGCGCCCGCCGCCGCGGACTCGGCCCGCTCCGAGACGGCCAGCCCGAGGACGGGCCCGGGCTCGGGCTTGGCGTCCCGGTAGAATTCGCGGATGGCCCCGGCGATCCGGCCGGTGGGCACGATCCAGGTCTTGGTCCGGTAGACCCAGCTGATCCGGTAGGGCACGTGGGCGGCGAGGCGGGGCGGGGCGTCTGGTGAATCGTAGGCGAACGCGAAGGCATGGGCCTGCTCGCCGAATCCCGTCAGAACCACGGCCAGCCAGTCCCCCGCGGGAAGGCCCGCGGGGCGCTGTTTCCAGCTGGAGACCGCCGCCTCGGAGGCCTCGCACCAGCCGTCCAGGTTGAGGGCGGCGGCCAGGTCGGCGGAGGCAATGGAGCCGCCGGTGATGCCGAGGGTGAATACGGTGACGGAGAACCGGGGCTTGGCGGGATCCTGCGCGATGCCCGGGCGGGGGCAAAGAATGCCGTAAAGACCGAGGAGGAGGAGACAAAGGCCATGGAGTGATCGTGGCATCTGGACAAGCTACTTAATTCGGGGTGTCCTGTAAAGCTTCGCCCGAGGCCGCCTTTGCGCACAAGGCCGCGGTTTCAATCGGCTTTTCGATCGGAATGTAGTGGCCGCAGCCGGGAACCCAATGCCAGGGGATCGCGGGGTGGACGGGGACCTCCAGGCGCGCAGCCGTGTCAGGCCGGCGGCCCAGTTCGCCATAGACCTGCCAGACCGGGCCGGGCGGACTCGCCAGCACATCCGAGCCGTCGAACGACTGGACCGTCGACCAGAAGGCGCTCCACCGTTCGGGCGCGTGCCGGGCGCGGGTGGCGGCGCTCTTGTCCTGGATGCGACGGATCGCCTCGGGCCCGAGGTTCCCGAAGAAACGGTTCGGGCCGAACGACCCCGACGCCCGCAGGTTGGTCCAGCCTTCAAGCTGCAATAGGCCCTGGACGGCCTTCGGGTTTCTCCGCGCGGCGGCCAGGGCGACCATGCCGCCGAGGCTGTGGCCGACGAACCAGGCGCGCGGGATGCCGAGATGGGCAAGCAGCGCCAAGGCGTCGTCGGCCAGGTCGCCAAGCGTGAAATCGGCGGCGGAGACATCGCTGGCGCCATGGCCCCGGAATTCGAGGAACACGAGGCGCAGGCCCCGGGCCGGCAACCGCGCCCGCACGGCGTCCCAGTCGCGGTTGTCGCAACCCGTGCCGTGCAGGAACAGCAGGCAAGGCCCGGACGCGCCGGCTGTTTCGTAGGCGAGGCGGCCCCAGGGTTGGTCGAGAAGATGGTGCGGCATGTCGGCATGGTAGGAAAGGCGCGCCCGGAATGCAATCCCCGCGCGATCCGCGAAAATCCCGCAGTCCCATTAATATAGGTCTCCAGCTTAATGACCTGCGCCGCAAAGGCATAAATAAAAAGAAGGTTATCTTTTGCCGTTTAACTTGTAATAAGAAGGCCATGTAGTACCATGCTGCTATGAAAAGGACTGCGATCGAGTCTTTAAAATGTTGGCTGAAGGGGAAGCAGCGTCTGCCGCTGGTCCTACGCGGAGCACGGCAGGTGGGTAAGACCTGGCTGGTCCGCGACTTTGCCAACACCATGGGTCGCCGGTTGGTCGAGGTCAATTTCGAGCGGGCGGAGTCCGAAACGAAGGCGCTGTTCCGGCAGAAGGATCCGCGCGCAGTCGTGCGCGGGCTTGAACTGATTGCAGGCCACACCATTGTGCCGGACCAGTCGTTGTTGTTCTTCGATGAGGTTCAGGCCATGCCGGAGGTCTTCGCCAACTTGCGTTGGTTCGCGGAGGAACTCCCCGATCTGCCGGTCATCGCGGCGGGCTCGCTGCTCGATTTGGTCTTGGCCGACCATGCGTTCAGCATGCCTGTGGGGCGCATTTCGTATCTGCACCTGGAGCCGATGACATTCGAAGAGTTTCTCGACGCGACCGGCCAGGCGTTACTGCTCGATGAGATTGCGCGATGGACGCCGACCGCAGCCTTGACCGACGTGGCGCACGCCCGTCTATCCAAGTCGTATCGCGACTTCCTGATCGTTGGCGGGATGCCGCGGGTGGTCCAACGCTGGATCACCGGTGGCTCGGTGCGGGAATGCGCCGAATTGCAGCAATCGCTCCTCGGGACCTATCGCGACGACTTTTCGAAGTACGCGCGACGCATGCCGGTCGAGCGTGTCGGAAGAGTCATGGAGTCCATCCCGAGGATGTTGGGCCAATCCTACAAGTATGCGCGGGTTGCAGATGGCGAACGCGGGACCGCAATCCGGGAAGCGCTGGACTTGCTTTGCCTGGCCCGGCTGGCCACGCGGGTGCAGTCCTGCTCGGGGAGAGGCATTCCCCTGGGGGCGGAAGTGCGTGAACGCATCTTCAAAGTTGTCTTCCTCGACTCAGGGCTCGTGTGCGCTGCGCTCGGATTGACGCTCCAACGCGTTGGTGAACTATCCGACTTGACGCTTGTGAATGAGGGTGGTCTGGCCGAGCAATCGGTCGGTCAGGCGCTTCGTGCCTCTCTTCCGGAATTCGCGGAGCGCACGCTCTTCTACTGGTGCAGTGAGATAAAAGGCTCCGCCGCGGAGTTGGACTACCTCGTGCAACACGGTTCGCGGGTCGTTCCTGTGGAAGTCAAGGCAGGAACCACGGGAACGTTAAAGTCGCTTCACCATTTCATGGCTCTTCGTGGGATTGATTTTGCGGTTCGGGTCAACGCCGACCTTCCATCCCTCACCGGAGTGGATGTCAAGACCACGGTAGGCGGGCCTGCACGCTACCGCCTGCTCTCGTTGCCTTTCTACTTGATCGGGCAATTGCATCGGCTGATCGATGCGACAGCGTAGGCTGGCGCTTTCGGCGCTCCATAAATAAGTGGATAATCCGAGCAGGAGGGATTAATCTGGGAACACTTTCGCAACGGAAGGAGATGCCGATGAAGAATATGCATGGTGTGTCCTACGTCTACCAGGTTTACATTCGAAACTGAGCCCCACATCAGGAGAGACAGCCTATGATTTCGCCCCGCCCCGTGATCCGCTGGCCCGGAACGAAACCCCGCTCCGCCCCGATTCCCCTCTGCCGCGATCCGTTCGTCAATGTCGAGCTGCTGCGGTTGACGCCCGACGGAAACGGGCTGGACCGTTTCTGGATCACGTCCTACAACGGCGCCTTCGGCAGCATGGGCGTTTGCGTCAATGAAATGGGCGAAGCCCGCACCTACGAAGCCGGCCACTGGCGCCACCCCGGCTTTTACAGCGCGGTGCAGACCGGACCCGACACCCTCTGGCTCTGCGGCAACCTCGCCACGATGACGCGGCTTGACCTGAAGTCGGGGAAATTCGATCACTTTCCGACTGGAGGCCCCTCTGCCCTGGTCTTTGCCGGCATGGCCTATGACCCGAAAACGGGCAGGCTGTTCACGGTGGCCTTCCCCCCGCCCAAAACGACGGCCGTCACCTTCGACACGCGCGCCTGCAAGACGGTCAAGGTTGAGGAATTGCCGACCTTCGACCATTACCAGCGGAGCAGTTTTCCAAACGGAGATGGGACCTACTCGATCGAGCTGCAGTGCCCCGGCCTCACGTTCGCGCGCTGGGATCCCCGGACCGGGGCCGTGGCGATCAACCAGGTCGCGCCCGAACTGGAAGCGCACGGGGCGGGCAATCTGGTCTACCGGACCGTGGCCGGAGACGACGGCCGGCGCTATCTGCCGGGCTTCGGCTGGTATAATACGCGGACCGGAAAGGTGGAAAAGGGGCCGCGGCCCTCGGATGACGAGGTGACGTGGTTTGCCCGGGACAAGGCGTTTTTCTATGGCTTCAAGATGGGCAGTTCCCAAATCCGCCGCTGGAGCCCGAAAACCGGAGCGGAATCGGAGGTGGGGAACTACCCCGGCGCCGGCCTGGGATTCATGGGCATGAGCCTGACCCGCTCGGGCCGCCTCGTCGGGGTCAGCAAGGACGGGGTGTTCACCCGGATCAACGCCGCGACCGGGGAGATGGAGATGTCGCGCCGGTTGCCGACCGATTCCGTGCAGCCGGTCGATTGCGTGATCCGGATCGACCGCGACCGGGTGCTGGGCACCCCGTTCATCACGCAACGGTTCTGGGAGGCGAATCTGCGCACGAAAAAGGGGTTCGACTGCGGTGCGGCGGCCCCGGGGGGCGGCGAGATCCTCCGGGTCTGGAACCTTGGCGGCCGGGTCTACATGGCCGCCTACACGGGCGCCGAGCTGATGGAGTACAACCCGGGCGAGCATCCGCATTTCCCCGAGAATCCCCGCGTGGTGGCCCGGCCGCCGACGGGGATGCGGCCCGTGAGCGCGGCCGACGACGGGCGGCGCATCTTCTACACGTGCAGCCATCATTACGGCCACCTGGGCTCGGTGGCGGTCCGG
>JBIIYJ010000108.1:0-15672 GCA_044346855.1 Kiritimatiellia bacterium | reverse complement strand
TGTAGGGGCTTCGCTTGCGAAGCCCGCTGTGCGAGGTGCGCCAGGCAGGCGGGCGGCGGCAAGCACCGCCCCTACACCGTGCGCGGTGAGATAGCGCGCCGGGCAGGCGGGCGGCGGCAAGCACCGCCCCTACACCGTGGGCGGTGAGATCGACTATGGAAAGGCTGGAGGTGAAGATATGGACCGGAAACGCCTGATCAAGCCTGGCCGGGTGATGCTGATGGCCGGCGGGTTCCTCCGCCGGGGGCCAGGGCCTGATCCCGTTATGGAGATGATGCTGGCGCTGCCCGGCGTCGGATCCCCGCGCGTCGCCTATCTCGGCGCGGCGAATGGGGACGACGAGTCCTTTTTTCGCCGAATGGAGCGCGAGTTTCTCGCCGCGGGGTCTGGCCCGGTCGAAGCGGTCCGGCTCACGGGGAATCGGGTCTCCGAAACCGCACGTCACGCGCTGGAGCGGGCGGACATCGTTTTCGTCAGCGGCGGCGACGTGGAGGAGGGGATGCGGGTGGTGCGGCACTGCGGGGCGGACCAGCTGCTGCGCGACCTGTTCGAGGCGGGCAAGCCGGTGATGGGCTTGTCGGCGGGCAGCATCATGCTGGGGCGGGAGTGGGTGCGCTGGCGGGATCCGGACGACGATGCGACAGCCGAGATTTTTCCGTGCCTGGGGTTCGCCCCGTTCGCCTGCGACACCCACGACGAGGAGTCGGGCTGGGAAGAACTGCGGCATCTGCTTTCCCTTTCTCCGGACGGAACCACGGGTTACGGCATTCCCTCGGGTGCGGGCCTAGTGGTGGAAGCGGACGGGGAAATCGCCTTTTGCGGGACTCCGGCCGCCCGGTATGAAAAGAGCGGCAGGACGGTCCGAAGGCTGCCCGCGCCCTGATTCTTCGGGTTTCCGCCTGCCCTGATTTCAGCGCTCGGTCCCGGACGGGGTTTCGCCCGGCAGGGGCGGCGGCGTGCGGGCGGGGCGGCGCGACCAGGATTTCAGGAACGCATAAAGCCCGATCCAGAAGCCCGCCACCAGTAGAATGAAAAGCCCCGCGAGGACGATCGTGATCCGGTCGAACGGACCCTTGAGGGGGTCCGTCTCGCCGTCCTGGCGGGACACTTCGTAGCCCATCTGGTCGTGGATCCGGTCGATCAGTTTGACATGCTCCGGAACCTTGCCCGGCGGGATATGATCGGTCTTGGTCTCGAACAGGTGAAAGAGGCGGATCGTCAATCCGGTATAGTCGGCCCTGTAGGTGAATTTGGCGTAATCGCTTTCGATCACCTTGTCTTCCTTTTCCACCGTCCAGCTTTCCGGCAGGGTCAGCTCGATCACCTGGCTCCGGTATACCGGATGCGGGAGACCGAGCGGCATTTTCCTCAGCGTGGTGGCCGGCTTCCTGATCCACTCCGAAATCGAACCGGGATACACGGAGGCGACCCATTTTTTGCCATCGTCCGACAACACCCAGAAATCCCGGATGCGGTAGCGCTCGACGGTGCGGATGATGTTGCGTTGGGCGTCGTCCTCCACGAGGAGCGGGCCCGCGCTTTCGATGGTCGGGTAGGACGAGGCGTAGTAGTTCATCCAGTGCTTGCCCAGTTTGTCCCGGCTCGAGCCCGCCAGCATTTCCCGCATCTCGTCGGCGTCGGCGCCCCGGCTGAGGGTCTCGGCGACCAAATCGACGGGATCGTCGTAGTTCCGGACGGTAAACCGCTCGGTCAGCTCGGTCGCCGGCCAGCCCGCATGTGTTTCTTTAATAGGTACAAGACCGGACGCTGCCGGCTCGATCGGCAGGGCCTTCCCGTAGGCCGGCAGGAACCGGGCCGATAGCGGGCCGCGCTGGTAGGAGCTGGTCGGATCGACCCAGGCGGGGCCGGATTGCAGCCGGGCCCGGACGATGACATGGTCGAACGCGTAGGGGGAGGGCAGCCAGTCGGCCACGGCCTGGAGGTCCTCGGTGTTGACCAGGGCCGGGCAGGCGGGGATATCCAGGGCCTTGAGAAGGGCGCACAGCAGGAGCGCCTTGTCCTTGCAGTCGCCGAACCGGCGCGCGAGAACGATGTCCGGCGCGGTCGGCTGGTGCGTGAACGGACCGAACTCGAGGCCCAGGTAGCGGACTTCGTCCTGCACGAACTGCAGCGCGGCCAGCAGGCGCTTCTCCTCGTCGGGCTCGTTTTTCCAGCGGTCGACCAGGGCCGCCATGGCGGGCGAGAGCGTTTCGGGAATGGTATACATCGCCGCCGCCCAGGCCGCCACCGAGGCCCAGTCGGCATATTCCGAAAACTGGATCCAGGGAGCCGGCTCGTACCAGGAGGGAAGGCGATCCTCCTCCTCCAGGGCCGGCAGGTCGCGGGCGGTCCACGTGTGTTCGACGAGCCCGTTCCAGTCCGTTTTCACGGGCTTTTGGGCGCCGCCGTGCAGGCGGAGCTGGACGGGTCGGGCGGGGGACCAGAGGGTGCGCAGGCGAAAGGTGTGAAGGGGGACGTGCCATTGGGCCAGGGAGGAATCGATGAACCGGCCGTTGAAGATCGGGTTGCGGCCCCGCACGGTGAAGGCGTAGTCCACCTGGTCGCCGACCCGCACATCCTCCAGCATCAGCAGGGCCGTCAGCGACCCGTTGTAGACGTGCCGTTCAAGGTCGCTTTCCTGCTGGATGATCTTGATCTTGGCCGGGTCGAGCCGGTCGAGGCGGTCGTTCCCCCGGATGAGGCCGATGTGGTGCAGGGCCAGCGTCTGGTGGGCCGGGTCGAAGCTGACCGAGAACCGGGAGCCTTCCTGCACGCCGGTCTCGTCGAGGATGAGTTTGGTGACGCGGGTGTAGCTCTCCTCGCTTTCCGCATTGATCTGCAGATCGAGCAGGAGGAAGGCCTGGCCCTCGTTCGCTTCGGGTTTGGGCGGCGGGTCGGGCATGTCGGCCGCCACGACCTTGACCCAGGCCGGCGGGGGGGTGACGCGATACGGGGCTGCGTTCGTTGCCTCGGCCGCGAGCCCCGGCAACACGCCTGACAGGCAGGCCAGGGCGGAAAAAATGCGGCGCGTCAGCCTGTTCATCTGAAAAAGATACGACAAAGCGCAGGGGAGAGCAAGCCGGCAGGCGATGAGGATTGCCGGTCAGCGGACTTTCCCGAGCAGACGGAGCAGGCCGTCGAGGATGGTGGGGGGGGGGGGGGGGCAGCCGGGGATGTACAGGTCCACCGGCACGATCGGGTCGGCGCCGTTGTTGACCTGGTCGTGGTCCCGGTAGGGGCCGCCCGCGATGGCGCAGGCGCCCACGGCGATGACGAGTTTCGGGGCCGCCACGGCGTCGTAGGTTTTCCTGAGCGCCAGTTCCATGTTGCGCGTGACCGGGCCGGTGATGAGCAGTCCGTCCGCATGGCGCGGCGAGGCGACAAACTGGATGCCGAAGCGGCCCAGGTCCCAGCCCACGGTGTTAAGCACGTTGGTATCGGCTTCGCACGCGTTGCAGCCGCCGGCGCTCACCTGGCGCAGTTTCAGCGACCGGCCGAACAGGCTTTTCATTTTCGCGTCCAGCTCCTTCGCCAGCCGCACCTCGCGCTGCTCCGGGGAGAGGACGAGATCCTCCCGGCGGCGAGCCGCCAGCCGATGGTCTTTCCCGTAGGTGATGGCCTTGCTGGGGCAGGCGTCCGCGCAATCCGTGCAGAACAGGCATTTGCCGAGATCGATGCGGCAGGGGTTTTGCGGATCGATCGCGCCAACGGGGCAGGCTGCCGCGCAGGCGCGGCAGCCATCGGGGCAGCGGGCCGCGTCGATGGCCGGGGCGCCGCGGAAGCGGTCCGGCAGGGGGGGCGGAGGCGCGTCGGGGTACCGGATGGTGCGGTGTTTCTGCTGAAGGCGGGCGAGGATGATTTTGAACATGGCCGTTTCCTAAAGATCGTGTCCGCAGTAGGACAGGCTGAAGCTCTTGTTGCAGATCGGGAAATCGGAGATCTCCTGATTTCGCAGGGCGTAGGCCAGGCCCATCCAGTTGTGGAACGAGGGGTCCACGACCTTGTAGCGGCTGAAGGCCCCGTTGTCGTCGGTGATCGCCACGTGGCAGACTTCGCCGCGCCAGCCCTCGTTGAGGGCGACGGCCAGGTGCGCGGGGGCGGGCGGGCCGAGGGGGGAGAGGAGGGCACCGGCGGGGAGGGCGTGCACCTGGTCGCGGATGAATTCGATGGAGTGCTGGATCTCGAGCCAGCGGACGTAGGCGCGGGCGAACACGTCGCCTGTCTGGCAGGTGGCCATGGGGATCTGCGCGAAGCGGAAGAGGCCCGAGGGCTGGTCCTGCCGCGCGTCCCGCGCCAGGCCCGAGGCCCGGGCCGCCGGGCCGACCAGTCCGAGCTCTAGCGCGATGTTGCGGGGCACGGGGCCGGCGTCCTCGAAGCGCGACAGCACCGTCTGCGTCTCCCAGAGCAGGTTGATGGCGACGGCGGTGTCCTTCCCGATGGCCTCGAGCCGGGTCAGGAAGTCGGCCGCGCGGGCGGGCTCCAGGTCGAACCCGACTCCGCCGGGCCTGACGAAGCTGCGGCCGAACCGGTTGCCGCACAGCAGGGCGGTGAGGTTGAGGTAATCGCCGCGGATGCGGCCGCAGTAGCTGGCGGTCGGCAGGAAGCCGATATCGTTGGCCAGGGCCCCGAGGTCGCCGACGTGGTTCGCGAGGCGTTCCAGTTCCAGCGCGATGCCGCGGAGGGTTTGGGCGCGGGGCGTTTTCTGGCAGCGGGCGAGCGCCTCCAGCACCTGGCAGTACGCGGTGCCGTGGGCGATGGTCGCATCGCCCGAAAGCGTTTCGGCGTAATGCGGGCTGCGGAGGCCGGGGCCGCCGAGGAGGGCTTCCTCCACGCCGCGGTGCTGGTAGCCCAGGGCGATTTCGAGATGGAACACCTCTTCGCCGTGGCACTGGAAGCGGAAGTGGCCCGGCTCGATGACGCCGGCGTGCACGGGGCCCACGGCCACCTCGTGCACCTCCTCGCCCTCGACGCGGAAGAAGTCGCCCACCGCGGGGAGGATGGGCTGGCCCGCGGGGCGGCTCCAGGCGTCCTTTCCGGTCCAGGAGCGGCGGTAGCGCACCGGCTTCAGCCAGGGATGGCCGGCGGGTTTCAGGCCGAACTGTTCGGCGATTTCCCGCTCGAACAGGTGGACCTGCGGGCAGCGGGGGGTGAGGGAGGGGAACGAGTCGCCCTCGACGTCGGTGGTGGCGGCGTGCAGCTGGTTCCGCGAGTCGTCCGCGAGGATCGCGACCAGCCGCGTCACGCCGGGTTGGCCGCCGGCCGTCCCGAACAGGGCGGCCACGCGCTGGTCCGCGGCGACGCCGGCCAGCAGGACCCGCTCGAAGTCGGCGAACGGAAGGTCCGGGATGGAGGCCAGCGGGACGGCCCGGCCGTTGGAGAGGGGGGCGGGTTGGGGGGGAGTAAGGCTCACGGCGCGCCCTCCAGGTAGGAAACGGCGTCATGGAGCAGCGTGTTCAGCGGGCCGGGAATGTGGAGGCCCAGCAGCAGCACCAGGCCCATCAGCCCGACCACGGGGGCGCCGGTCAGCCAGCCGTCGCGGTAGGCCGTGGTGCGCGACTCCGCGGGGGCGCGGCCCTGCACCACCCGCAGCACGGTGGCGCTCATGCCGACGAAGATGACAAGGAGCAGGAACAGATACAGGCCGGCGGTGACGAAGCGGCCCGCGTCGAACGCCCCGTTGAGGATGGCGAATTCGCTGATGAAGGGGCCGAAGGGGGGCGACCCCGTGATGGCGAGGAAGCCCGCGAGGAAGAGGGAGCCGGAGAGGGGGAGGCGGCTGATGGCGCCGCGCACCTGCTCGGTGTTCTTGCTGCCGTAGGCCCGGTGGATGTTCCCGGCGGAGAGGAACAGGACGCCCTTGGTCATGCCGTTGGTGACCACGTGGAGGAGGGTGCCGAAGAGGGCGGGCGCGCCGATGCCGAGGCCGAGCACGAGGATGCCCATGTGCTCGACGCTGGAGTAGGCCAGCATGCGCTTGAAGTCGCGCTGGCCCACCATGAACAGGCCCGCCACGGCCATGGAGAAGAGGCCCATGAAGAGAAGCAGCCGCGAGACGTAGGCGCCCTCCCCGGCCGCGAGGCAGAGGTGGTAGATGCGCAGCAGGGCGAGGAAGGCGCAGCTGGTCACGCCGCCCGCGAAGATGGCGCCCACCACCCCGGGGGCTTCGCCGTAGGCGTCGGGCTTCCAGGTGTGCATGGGGGCGAGGCCCATCTTGGTGCCGTAGCCCACCAGCAGCAGGATGAAGGCGGCGTGCAGCCAGGGCTTGGAGAGCAGGGGCGCCTGCACCAGCAGCCCGTCGAACGACAGCGTGGCCTCGAGCCCGGCGTGGAGCGAGGCGTAGGCGAGGAAGAACGTGCCCAGCAGGGCCAGGGCGATGCCGACCGAGCCGACGAGCAGGAATTTCCAGGTGGCCTCGATGCTCTGCCGGTTGTGGTTGAAGTAGATCAGCGGGGCGGTGACCAGCGTGGCGGCCTCGATGGCCACCCACATCAGCCCCAGGTGGTGGGTGCAGGTCACCACGCTCATGATGGCCAGGAACCCCAGCAGGCAGACGCAGAAGACCCGGTTCGGGCGCTCCTCGCGGTGGCGGAGGTAGCCCACCGCGTAGAAGGAGCAGAACAGGAACAGCGTGCTGATCACGAGCAGCATCAGCTTGCCCAGCGGATCCAGGGTCAGCCAGGCCCCCTCCGCGGCCGGGGGGGCGCCCGCCAGAGCCAGCAGGACCAGGAGCCAGTGGCCGAGGGCCCCGGCGGGCAGCAGCCAGGGCCGCAGGCGGTTCGAGGTCGCGAGGGCCGCGGCGGCGGCCATGACCAGGGGGACGAGGACGAGAAGGGTCAGCACGGCTTACTCCTTGAGTGAAACCAACCGGCGCGTGTCCATGGACGCGAACGACTTGTTGATTTTGTTCACGATGATGCAGATGACGAAGATGCCCACGAACAGGTCGAGGAGGACGCCCATCTCCACGAGGAGCGGCATGGCGTCGAGCAGCAGCATGCCGAAGATGAAGATGCCGTTTTCCAGCACGAGGTAGCCGAGGACCTGGGAGAGCGCCTTGAACCGGGTCGTCAGGAAGATGAAGCCCGTCAGCACCGTGGCGATGGCGGCGGGGACCAGCAGGGAGCCGGCGTGCTCCGGGGCGAGGGGGAGCTGGTCGGCGAAGAGCAGCGCGAGGACCGTGCCCAGGGCGCCGAGGATGATCGAGGGCAGCAGGCCGACGAGGGGCTCCACCTCGCGCTTGATGTCGGCGTCGCGCAGGGCGCGCATCATCATGGAGGGGATGGTGATGCCCTTGAGGACGAGGGCCGCGATGGCGGCCAGCCCCACCGCGAGGGACAGCCGGCCGTGCACGAGCAGGGGGATGAGGCTGAGCAGGGCGCCCTGGGCGGCCACCGTGCGGATCACCGTGACGATGCGGCTGGTGCCCAGCGCGAAGAGGTTCATCATCAGCACCAGGACGAGGAGGGCGTTGAGGATCTGGGTCATGACAGTCACCTTATCAGTAGGATGAAACTGAATCCGCAAAACAGAACCGCGCCCACGAGCAGGTAGGGCACGGACCGCATCTGGAGCCTCGCCATGATGGACTCCACCACGCCGATGGCGACGGCCAGGCCCGTCAGCTCCAGCAGGAGCAGCGGCCAGTTCAGCCACGCCGTCTCCAGCCGGAGAGGGGCGATCACGTGGAGCAGCAGGCTGCCGAGGATGAACAGCTTGAGGGAGGCCGCGTAGAGGATCGCGCCCAGCAGCGGGCCGCTGTGGTCGAGGACCATGACCTCGTGGATCATGGTCAGCTCGAGGTGCGTGTTGGGGTCGTCCACCGGGATGCGGCAGGTTTCGGCCAGCAGGATGATGAACAGGCCGATGGCGATCAGGACCAGCGGCGCCACCACGCCCGGCCCGAAGCCGGCCAGGGGGCCGTGGAGGAGGTCGGTCAGCACCAGCGAGCCCGAGATCCGCGCCAGCACCAGGAGGGCGAAGAAGAGGGCGGGCTCGGAGAGGCAGGAGAAGGTCACCTCGCGGGCCGCGCCCATGCCCTCGAAGGCGGAGCCGGTGTCCAGCGCGGCGGCGGTCGTGAAGAAGCGGGCCAGGCCGAAGAGGTAGGCGAACAGGATCAGGTCGCCGGCGAAGGCGATGGGCGCCTGGAACCGGCCCAGCGGGACGAGCAGCCCCGCCAGCAGCACGGCGGCCAGGGTGACGACCGGGCCGGCGACGAAGATCCAGGTGGTGGTCGTGCTCAGGACCAGCCCCTTGCGCGCCAGCTTGACGAGGTCGTAGTAGGGCTGGAGCAGGGGCGGCCCCTGGCGCCCGGCGAACCAGGCCTTCGTCCTGTTGATGACGCCCAGCAGGAAAGGCGGGAAGACCAGCAGCAGGGCGACATGGATAAGGGAATCGAGCATCGGTTACCTCCCCCACATGAGCAGCGCGACCATGATGACCAGGATGTAGAGCACGTAGAGATGGGTCTGCCCCTGCTGCAGGAGGCGCAGGCGCGGCAGCTGGCGGCCGGTGAAGCGGAAGGCGGGCAGGATCAGGCGGTCGAGCACCGCGTCCGGGACGAGGCTTTTGGCGAAGGCCGCGCGGGGGAAGAGCGCGTGCAGCGCCGGGCGCTGGCTTTTCGGCCACAGCAGGAAGGCGCCGAGCGAGACGAGCGACCGGCCGAACGACGAGCCCGTGTACTGCATGCGCGCGGAGGGGCGGGCGTAGCCGCAGTCCCATGTTCCTGTTTTATGGACAAGCGCCGCCCGGGGCGACCGCTTCAGCAGCGCGAGGACGGCGCCGGCGAGGGCGAGGAGCGCGAGGCCCAGCGCGGTGATCCAGTGCAGGGGCGCGAGCGCGGCCAGGGCCGGCCCGTCCGCCGGGCCGCCCGCCCACCCGCGCGCCGCCCGTTCCAGCAGGGGGGCGGCGAAGGCCGGGAAGAGGCCGAGGAAGGCGCAGCCGCCGGCCAGGGCCGTCATGGGGGCCAGCATGAGCCGGGAGGGGTCGCGGGCCTGGGCGGCGTGTTCCCCGCGCGCCTCGCCGAGGAAGACGACGCCGAGCGCCTTGACGAAGCAGGCCACGGCCAGGGCCCCGATCAGGGAGAGCGCCACGGCCCCCAGCGCGGCGGCGGGGAAGGACGCGCCCGCGACCGGGTCGGCTGCGCGGAACAGGCCCGCGTACAGCAGCCATTCCCCGGCGAAGCCGTTCAGGGGCGGCAGGGCGCAGATCGCCACGGCGCCGGTCGTGAAGAGCGCCGCCGTCCACGGCATCCGCCGGGCGAGCCCGCCGAGGCGGTCCATCTCCCGCGTGTGCGCGGCGTGGATGACGGCCCCCGCGCCGAGGAAGAGCAGCGACTTGAACAGGCTGTGGTTCCACACATGGAACAGGGCGCCGCCCAGCCCGAGCAGGATCCAGTCGGTGCGCCCGTAAAACCGGCCCAGCAGCGCCAGGCCCAGGCCGAGGGCGACGATGCCCATGTTCTCGATGCTGCTGTAGGCCAGCATCCGCTTGAGGTCGTGCTGGCCGAGGGCGTAGAGCAGGGCGGCGACGCCCGAGATTCCCCCGACCGCCAGCAGCGTGCCGCCCCACCAGGCGGCGGGGACGGGCAGCAGCGCGGTCAGGCGCACCAGGCCATAGATCCCCATTTTCAGCATCACGCCCGACATGACGGCGGAGACGTGGCTGGGGGCGTTGGCATGGGCGCCGGGCAGCCAGACGTGCAGGGGCATCAGCCCGGCCTTGAAACCGAAGCCGACCAGGGCCAGGATGAACAGGGGGGCCGCGGCGGCCCCGGCCAGATCCGGGGCGGGAGTCAGGTCGAACGATCCCGTTTCGCGCCGCCAGAGCGAGAAGAGGGCGATCAGGCACAGCGTGCCCACGTGGGTGGCGATCAGGTAGACCCGGCCGGCCCGCACGACGTCGGGGTTGTCGTCCTCCGCGGTCGCCGCGAAGTAGGCGGCGAGGGCCATCGCCTCCCAGGCGATCAGGAACAGGATGCCGTCCCGCGCCACGACCACGAGCGCCATGGCGCCGGCCAGAAGGCCGAAAAAGACGCCGAGCCGGCGGCCGTTCCCGGGATGGTCCGCGTGCTTCCAGTAGCCCAGCCCGTAGAGCGAGCCGAGGGCGGGGATGATGAATACCGGAAACAGGAACACGACGGAAAGGGGGTCGAGCGCGACGGCGAACCGGCCCCAGGGGAGCGACCAGGGGACCGCGAGCGCCGGGGCGGTCGGCTCGGCCAGGGCCAGGGCGGCTCCGGCCAGCCCCAGGCCGCTGCCGAGCAGCAGGAGCGCGGTCGTGAGGCGCTGGCCCGCGCGCGACGGCGCGGAAAACAGGCAGCCCGGAAGGCCGCCGAGGCCCAGCGTCGCGATTGCCGCCAGAACAAGCCACACGCTCACCATGATGAAATCCCTCGATTCAAGCTGGTTGCCCCTTTCATCGCGCGAACACCCGGACCAGCGCGTCCCGGAACGGGATCAAGGTCGCCAGCAGGACGATCAGCGCGATCAGGATATAGAGTACGTAGTGCTGGATCAGGCCCTGCTGGAAACGGCGGAACCAGCCGAAGCCGGCTTCGAGGCGGCGGCCGCCGGGCAGGAGCAGCCGGTCCAGCACGGCGTCGCCCACGTGGCTGTGCATGTCGGCGTGGGCCGGGAACGGGCCGGAGAGGCGCGGGCGGTGCAGGCTCGGGTGAAGGGCCCAGGCGAAGAGGCCCGTGAGGGAGTGCGCGAACGACGAGGCGGTGTATTGCATCCGGGCGGTCGGGCGCGCGTAGCCGCAGTCCCAGGTCGGCACGGCCGGGGCGGTGCGGGCGGGGCGGAGGAAGAAGAGGGCCAGCACCCCGCCGAGGGCCAGCAGCGCGGCCGCGAGGAATCCGATGGCATGCAGGGGGGCGGCCGAGGCGAGCGTCAGGGACGCGGGGAGGTCCGGCTGCCAGCAGGCGGTGGCGCGGTCGAGGATGGGGGCCACCAGGGCGGGGGCCGCGCCGATCACGATGCAGGCGGCCGCGAGGGCCGCCATGGGGATCCGCATGGAGACGGGGGCTTCGCGGGTGTGCGCGGCGTCGGCGGTGCGGGGACTGCCGAGGAAGACGGCGCCGTAGACCTTCACGAAGCAGGCCAGGGCCAGGGCGCCGATCATGGCCAGGAGCGGCACGGCGGCCGCGGCGGCCAGGCTGGAGCCGTTGGCGAGCGAGGCCCGCAGGAGGCCAAGGTAGACGAGCCATTCGCTGACGAAGCCGTTCAGCGGGGGGAGGCCGCAGATCGCGGCCGCGCCGATGAGGAAAAAGGCGGCGGTCCAGGGCATGCGCCGGGCCAGGCCGCCCAGGCGGTCGATCTGCCGGGTGTGCGCGGCGTGGACCACCGAGCCCGCGCAGAAGAAAAGCAGGGCCTTGAAGAAGCAGTGGTTCCACACGTGCAGCAGGCAGCCCGCCAGGCCCAGGACCACCCAGTCCGGCCGGTGGAGCGAGCGGCCCAGCGAGGCCACGCCCAGGCCCATGAAGATGATGCCGATGTTTTCGACGCTGTGGTAGGCGAGCAGGCGCTTCAGGTCGTGCTGGGCGAGGGCGAAGACGACTCCCAGAAGGCCGCTGACCGCGCCGAGCGCGAGAATCAGGCCGCCCCAGGCGGCCGGCGGGTCGGGGAGAAGGGAGAGGAAGCGGATCAGGCCATAGACCCCGATCTTGAGGACCACGCCCGAAAGAATGGCCGAGACCTGGCTGGGGGCGCAGGCGTGCGCGCCGGGAAGCCAGAAATGCAGCGGCATGAGGCCGGCCTTGAGGCCGAAGCCGAGCAGCGCCAGGAAGAAGATGACGTTCAGGAGGCCCAGGCCCGCCGCCTCGGCGGGGAGCGGCAGAAGGGCGTAGGAGCCGGCGACCTTGCGCCATAGGGCGAACAGGGCGAACAGGCAGAACGTGCCCGCGTGGGTGGCGATCAGATAGATCCGGGAGGCCTGGCGGCTTTCGTCATGGTGGCTCTCCGTGGCGACCAGGAAAAAGGCCGCGAGCGCCATGATCTCCCAGCCCAGCAGGAAGATCATGGCATGCCGGCTGATCACCAGCAGCATCAGGCCGGCGACGAGGAGTCCCCAGAACAGGCGAAGGGGCGGGCCGCTGGCCGGGTGGCGGAGCTGCGGCCAGTAGCCCAGGCCGTAGACCGAGCCGGCGAGGCCGACAACCAGGATGGGAACAAGGAAAAAGGCGCTCAGGGCGTCGACGCCGACCGGGCCGCTCTCAAGGGCCGGCCAGGGGAAGGCGGCTGATTCGAGGGGTCTGCCTTGAAGGGCGAGGACGGTTCCCGCCAGGCCCGCGAGCGACCCGACGGCCATGAGCGCCACGGCCAGCTTCTGGCCGAGGGCGGAGGAGCGGGGAAGGAACAGGCCCGGCAGTCCGCTGGCGGCGATGAGGAGGAGGGATGGCAGGATCAGGTTAAGAACTGACATGGCCGTGTCCGTTCAGGCCGGCGGATCCGGTGCCGGAGGTCCGACGCTGGTCAGGTCGTTTCAAGGCGCTCCAGGCGGGGGTGGGGAGCCGGGGATGGCGCTTTCCGCCCGCGCCAGTCCGGTCATCAGCTCGTCCCGCGACGCCTGCCGCTGGAGGGCGGCTTTGAAGTCGGGGTTGTGGAGCACGAAGCCGAGTCGGGCGATAAGGTGGAGATGCGCGCGGACCGAGGGGCTGATGAGGGTGAACAGCGTGTTCACCGGCAGGCCGTCGATCGCGTGGAAATCGATGGGATTTTCCAGGAAGCACAATGTAACGGTGGGCCTGGCGACGTGGAGCACCACGGGGTTGCGCACGTGCGGGATGGCGATGCCCTGGCCGATGCCGGTGGAGCCCAGCGTTTCGCGGGCCAGCAGGACCTGGTAAAGGAATTCCCGGTCCACTTCCTCGGGCAGTTTCAGCACCTCCACCACGGAGCGAAGAACCGAGGGCTGGTCGGTTCCGCCAATCCGGTAGGCCACCCCTCCCGCGCGAAGCGCGTCGGAGAGGCTGGGCAGGGGGAGCTTGCCGGGCTGGGCCTCATCGAAGATTTTCGGGGAGACCCGGATGCGGCGCGCGGTGGCCCATTCCAGGAGTTCCGCTCGGTTGAAGCGGATCTGTTCGTTGATCCGGTAAAAAGGGATCGCCTCCTGTTTAATCCAGCGGTAGATCGTCTTTTCCGAAACATCAAGAATGTCGGCCGTATCTTTGACGGTTAATTGCATACTCACATCCAAGGGCATCTGCGCCCTTCGTTAGACAATTCTGCAAATCTAGCACGCGTGTCCTGAAATGTCAAACCGAGGGCCTGGCGAACGCCGGCTAGTTGTTGGACTCAAGGGATGTTGGCCGCAAAAGAACACAAAGATCTCAAAGAATGTTGGTCTTTGTGTTCTTTGCGTTCCCTAGCGGCCAGTCCGGGTTTGTTGTTATCGTTTCCCGAAAGGGGGCTGGCTAGGGGTTTTTGAACAGGACGCTGATGCTTTCCCTATTATGAATGCGGCGGATGGCTTCCCCGAGGAGGGGGGCGACGGAGACGGGCTTGATTTTGGGGCTGAAGACGGCGCCGTCCAGTTCGACGGAATCGGAGACCAGCACGGAGGAGATGGGGCTTTTCTCGATCTTGGCCATGGCCCCGCCCGTGAAGATGCCGTGGGTCACGGCCACGTGCACGGCCCGCGCGCCTTTGTCCATCAACTTCTGGGCTACCTCGCAGAGGGTTCCGCCGGAGATGCTGAAGTCGTCCACCACCAGGCAGGTCTTGCCTTCCACGTGGCCGATGATTTCGAGGACTTCGGCCTTTTCATCGTGGCCCGCGCGCTCCTTGTCGCCGATGGCCAGCCCGCAGCCCAGGGCGGAGGCGAAGAGGCGCGCCTTCTTGGCGAAGCCGGCGTCGGGGGAGACCACCATCAGGTCGGGCAGGTTCATTTCCCGGACGGCCTTGCAGAAAATGGGCAGGGCGTAGAGGTCGTCCACCGGGACCTTGAAGAAGCCCTGGATCTGCGGGGCGTGGATGTCGAGCGTGATGACGCGGTCGGCGCCGGCGGACTCGATGGCGTCCGCGCAGACGCGGGCGCGGATGGCCACGCGGGGCTCGTCCTTCTTGTCGCCCTTGGCATAGCTGAAATAAGGGACAACGGCGGTGATGGACTCCGCGCTGGCGCGGCGGAAGGCGTCGAGCCAGAAGAGCAGTTCCATGAAGTTGTCGTTGACCGGGTAGCCGGTGGACTGGACGAGGTAGACGCGGCGGCCGCGCACGTTCTCGTTGATCCGCACGAACAGGTTTCCCTCGGAGAAGCGGATCACCTCGCCCTGGTTCTGGCGGACGCCCAGGTAGTGGCAGATGTTACGCGTCAGGTTGGGGCTGGCGCTTCCTGCAAAAATCATCATGCCGTCGCGTGTCATGGCAGTGTCCTTGGTTGGCAGGGACACCTTAGTGGAAATATAAGCCGGGTTCAAGGCAGAAGGCGATCCGTGTGAATGTTGTGATACGTGGTGACTCTTCCCGAGCCGCTCCAAAGCGAAGAGGGGATGGAACTACGAAACACGCGAAAGCCGCGAAAAAGGGGCACCACGGATTGCACGGATGCCACGGATAATACAAATGTCTAGGCGAAGCCTGGATTTGGCGCGCTTCGCGCCCCCCTCCTTTCTTTTTCTTATCCGTGAGATCGGTGAGATCCGTGGTGAGCCGTCCCGCTGCTCCAAAGCGAAGAGGGGATGGAACTACGAAACACGCGAAAGCCGCGAAAAGGGAGAACCACGGATTGCACGGATGCCACGGATGATACAAATGGCTATGCGAAGCCTGGATTTGGCGCGCTTCGCGCCCCCTCCTTTCTTTTTCTTATCCGTGAGATCGGTGAGATCCGTGGTGAGTCTTCCCTTTTCGCGCCTTTAGCGTGTTTCGTAGTTAAAATCACCCTGGCCTTATCATCGGGTGATTGACAGACGGTGCCGCTCCGGATTTGTTGGCGCGCTTCGCGCCCCCTCTTTGCTTTCTCTTATCCGTGAGATCGGTGAGATCCGTGGTGACTTGGGTGACCGGCGGTCGTGTTTCCTCATTGCGGAAGGGGAAGAAAACACGCATGATACGCGGTTTTCAAACAAGGATGCTGCATGACCTTTCAGTTGCTGCTCGCGGTGTTGGCGGGGTTTTCGTTTTCGCTGATTGCCGTTGCCTACCGGTCCAATTCGGCCCGCGGCATCCCGCCGGCCTTCGCGGCCGTGGGCATGGGGCTGGCAGGGGTGCTCTGGTTCGGCTACCGGTCGTTTGCCGGCGCGGATGCGCCCGGCCCCGGGGCCCCCGCCATGGTCTGGGTCTGGGGCGCCGTCAACGGGCTGGCCCAGGGATTTGCCGTGTACCTGTACCGGGTGGGGCTCAGGCACGGCCCGCTGGGGCCGGTCTGGTGCGCGGGCAACCTGACCTTCGTGACCCCGGCCCTCTACGCCGTCCTTCTCCTAAGCGAATCGCTGTCGGGGCTGCAGACGGCGGGCATGCTGTGCGCCTTCCTGTGCGTGGCGGTCTCCTCCATGGGGCACGGCGAGGAGCCGGGGCCCAACGGGGCGGCGCGGGCGACCGCCGCCCAGCGGCTGGTCTACGGAGGCGTGCTGCTGGCCCTGGTGTTCCTGACCGGCCTGGTGGGAGTGGGGCTGAAGCACATGACCGCCACGATCCGGGACGGCGCGCCGCTCAATCCGCGCTACAACGACTGTTT
>JBIIYJ010000372.1:0-4851 GCA_044346855.1 Kiritimatiellia bacterium | reverse complement strand
GCCATGCGCCGGGCGATGTCCTGGATGTCGGTTTCATCGGGCTGGCCCAGGTCGGCCGCGAAGGCGTGGACCGGGAGGCCGGTCTCCACCATTTTCCGGCAGATGGTCCGGCTGTCCAGGCCGCCTGAAACGCAGGCGCCGACTTTTTCTTGCTTCAGATCCGCGAGTTTCATGCTCAGCCTTCCTCGTCGTCATGGGGGCGTTCGACGCCGTGGGCTTCGGCCACCGCGTCCTCGATGATTTCCAGCGCTTCGTCGATTTCCGTATCCTTCACCGTCAGGGGCGGCAGGAAGCGGACCACGGTCTCGGCCGTGGCGAGGGCGATCAGGCCCATGCCGCGCAGGGCTTCGACCAACGCCTTGGCGGGCTGGTCGAGCACGAGGCCCACCATCAGGCCCACGCCGCGCACGGCCTTGACGTGCTCGTATTTGCCGACCAGTGTCTCGAGGCCGGCCTTGAAGCGGGCGCCGGCTTCGGCGGCGCGGGCCAGCAGGTTCTCGTCCTCGATGACGTTCAGCATGGCGAGGGCGGCCGCCGCCGCGACGGGGTTGCCGCCGAAGGTGCTGGCGTGCTTGCCGGGCTGGAAGACGTCGGCCACCTTGGGGGCGGCGACGATGGCGCCCATGGGGAGGCCGCCGCCCAGGGCCTTGGCCAGGGAGAATGCGTCGGGCTGCACGCCGGCGTTCTGGAAGCCGAACCAGCGGCCCGTCCGGCCGAGGCCGCACTGGACCTCGTCGCAGAGCAGCAGGATGCCCTTCTCGTCGCACAGGGCGCGGAGGCCGCGCAGGAAGGCGGTCTCGGCGGGGATGATGCCGCCTTCGCCCTGGACGGCCTCCACGAGGATGGCGGCGGTCTTGTCGGTGACCAGGGCCTTGACGGCGGCCAGGTCGTTGAAGGGCGCCTGGACGAAGCCCTGGGGCATGGGCTCGAAGCCCGCCTGGTACTTGGTCTGGCCCGTGGCGGCCAGGGAGGCGAGGGTGCGGCCGTGGAACGAGTTGACCATGGAGATGATCTCGAAGCGGCCTTTGTCCTTGCCGTACAATCGGGCCAGCTTGATGAGGGCCTCGTTGGCCTCCGCGCCGGAGTTGCAGAAGAAGCACTTGCCGCCGCCTGCGAGGCCGGCGAGCTTTTCGGCCAGCCGGGCCTGGATCTCGGTGTAGAAGAGGTTGGAGACATGCATCAGCGTGGCGGCCTGGTCGCGGACGGCGGCCACGACCTTGGGATGGCAGTGGCCGGTATTGAGCGTGGCGATGCCGGAGATGAAGTCGAGGTAGACGCGGCCGTCCGCGTCCCACACCCGCGTGCCCTTGCCTTTCACCAGGACCATGCTCTGGGCGTAGGTGGGGACGACGTTCTGCGCGTATAAGTGGGCAATCTGTTCCGATTTAGTCATTTTGGATGATCTCCGTTCCGACGCCGGCGTCCGTGTAGATTTCAAGCAGCAGCGAGTGGGGGAGGCGCCCGTCGATCAGGTGCACCTTGCGCACGCCCGACTGCAGGGCGTCCACCGCGCTCCGGATCTTGGGCAGCATGCCGCCGTCGATGATGCCGTCCTTGATGAGGCCTTCCACGTCCCGCACGCGCAGGGTGGAAATGATGGAGTTCTCGTCCTGGGGGTCGCGCAGGAGGCCCGGCACGTCGGACAGATACGCCAGTTTCCGCGCCTTGAGCGCCTTGGCCACGGCCGCGGCCGCGTCGTCGGCGTTCAGGTTGTACAGCTTCCCGTCGGGGCCCTTCCCGATGGGGGAGATGACCGGGATCTCGCCGGCGGCGAAGCAGGCGAGGATGGGGGCGGTGTCCACGGACTGCACATCGCCCACGTAGCCCCAGTCGAGCGTCTCGCCCGTCTTGGCGTCGGTCTCGACGCGCCTGACGACGCGGAAGAGGGTTTCGCCGGGGAGGCCGCGGGCGCGGGCGCCCTTTTCCTTCAGGCTGGCGACGATTTCGGGGTTGATGACGGACTGGATGACCTCGTGCACGATGGCCATGGCGGCCTCGTCGGTGACCCGCAGGCCCTTCACGAACTTGGCGACCAGGCCGGCGTCCTTCATTTTCCGGGAGATGGCCTTGCCGCCGCCGTGGACGATGGCGGGGCGGATGCCGACGCAGCTCATGAAGGTGAGGTCGGTGAGGATGTTGTCGCTGTTCGACTTCTCCTCCATGGTGCTGCCGCCGTACTTGACCACCACCACGGAGTCGCGGAAGGTCTGGATGTAGGGGAGGGCTTCGAGGAGTGTTTTCGCCTTGGCGATGATTGTTTTCATATCAGGTCATGTAGGAGCCGTTGATTTTCACGTATTCCTCGGAGCAGTCGCACGTCAGCATGGTGTGCGAAGCGCGCCCCTGGCGGAGCGAGACGGTCAGCGTGAAGGCCTTCCGCTTGAGGATGGTTTCGAGTGTCGCGAGAGCGAAGCCGGGGGCGCGGACGCCGTTTTTGACGGCGGGGACGCCGTCGTAGGCGATATCCACCTTGTCGGGGTCGATTTTGGCGCCGGAATAGCCGGCGGCGCAGATCACGCGGCCCCAGTTCGGGTCGCCGCCCCACCAGGAGGTCTTGACGAGGAGCGAGTTGGCAATGGCGCGGGCGACCTTGCGGGCGTCGGCGGGGGTGCGGGCGCCCTCGACGGCGACGGTGACGCACTTGGTGGCGCCCTCGCCGTCGATGACGACGCGGCTGGCCAGGTTGAGGGTGATCTGCCGGAGGGCTTCCCGGAAGACCGGCCAGTCCTTGTGGCGCGGGTTGAGCGGCTTGTTCTTCGCGGCGCCGTTGGCGAGGAGCAGGACGGTGTCGTTGGTGCTCATGTCGCCGTCGATGGAGATGCGGTTGAAGCTGAGGCCGACGGCTTCGCGCAGGGCCAGGCGGAGGGCGGGGAGGGTGATGGCGGCGTCGGTGGTGAGGAAGCAGAGCATGGTGGCCATGTTCGGCTCGATCATGCCGGCGCCCTTGCACATGCCGCCGAGGGTGACGGGGCGGCCGTCGATGGTGAAGCGGAGGGCGGCCTGCTTGTCCACCGTGTCGGTGGTCATGATGGCTTTGGCGGCGGCGTCCCCTCCGTCGGGCGAGAGGGCGGCGGCGGCGGCCGGCAGGGCGGCGACCAGCTTGTCCACGGGCAGGGGGATGCCGATGGTGCCGGTGGAGCAGACGAGGAGGTCGGCCGGTTTTAGAGACAGGGCGGCGGCGGCGGCGCGGGCCGTGGTTTCGGCGTCGCGCAGGCCCTGGGGGCCGGTGCAGGCGTTGGCGTTGCCGCTGTTGATGACGATGGCCTGGGCGCGGCCGCGGCGCAGGCGGGCCTGGCAGAGGCGCACGGGGGCCGCCTTGACGCGGTTGGTGGTGAAGAGGCCCGCGGCGATGGCGGGCTGGTCGGCCACGAGGAGCGCCACATCGTTGCGGCCGGGGTACTTGATCCCGGCGGCGGCGGCCGAAGCCCGGAACCCGGCCGGGGCGGTGACGCCTCCCGCCATTTCCTGAATTCGAACGGACATGAGCACTCCTTTTCTGGGCTGTGGCACGAGTGAGAGTATCGGGAATAGGCTGGAAAAGTCGAACGAAAAACGGATCCGGGGGCAAAAAAAAAGGCCCCGGTGGTCCGGGGCCTTCGCGTCGCGAACCGCGTTTTAACGCTTCGAGAACTGGAAGCGGCGGCGGGCGCCGGGCTGACCGTATTTTTTGCGTTCCTTCATACGGGAATCGCGGGTCAGGCAGCCGCTCTCCTTGAGCACCTTGCGGTTGGAGGCGTCGGCCAGGCAGAGGGCGCGGGAGATGGCGTGGCGCAGGGCCCCGGCCTGTCCGGTGACGCCGCCGCCAGTGAGTTCAGCGCTGAGGTCGAACCGCACGAGCGTGTCGGTGGCCTTCATCGGCTGCTGGATGTAGCTGATCACGGCTTCGGTGCAGAAGTAGTGCTCGGGCGTGCGCTGGTTGACTTTCCACTTGCCGGTGCCCGGCACGAGGTGCACGCGGGCGACAGCCGTCTTGCGGCGTCCGGTGGCGCTGAATGCGGTAACTTTATCGGCCACGGTGAGGTCTCCTTCTTCGATTAAACGGCTTTGGGCGCCTGGGCGGCGTGGGGGTGGTCGGTTCCGGAGTAAACCTTGAGGCGCTTGAACATGTCGCGCGCCAGGTTGTTCTTGGGCAGCATGCCCTTGACGGCGAATTCCACCATGCGTTCGGGATGGCGCTCGCGCATCATCGGAACGGAGGTGTGCTTCAGGCCATCCCGGTAGCCGCTGTAGCGCTGGTAGGACTTGGTGTCTTCCTTGCGGCCCGTCAGAACGACCTTCTTGGCGTTGATGACGACCACAAAATCGCCGGTATCCACGTTGGGCGTGTACGTAGGCTTCGTGCGCCCGCGCAGCGTGTTGGCGACCATAACGGCGAGACGGCCGAGCGGCTTGTTGGCGGCGTCCACCAGGACCCATTCCCGCTTGATATCCTTCTCAATCGGCACAAATGTTTTCATGCGTGACATTTCCCTTAACTGAACAATGAACGGTAAAATCTATCTGAATTCCATGGTCCCTGTCAACTGGATTTTGGCGAATTTAACCGGGAGGGGTCGCGGCCGGCGTCGGAAGGGGGGCGGCCACCTCCGGAACGGGCTTGCGTTTCCTCTCCAGTTTCTCGCGGATCCGGGAGAGTCGGGTCTCCTCGTCGGAGGGGGAGGCCAGCTTGCTGGCGGACCACCCGCGCTTCCAGAGCCCCGCCATATCCACCGCGTCGCGCCGGCGGATGGCGTCGTTGCGGATGTCCTCGGGATTGTCCAGCACGTAGGGGGTGATGAACACCACCACCTCGTCGCGCTGGTTCTCCTTGCGGTTGTTGCGGAAGAAGAAGTTGATCAGCGGGATGTCGCC
>JBIIYJ010000371.1:0-4862 GCA_044346855.1 Kiritimatiellia bacterium | reverse complement strand
GTGTGGACCAGGTCGAGGCACAGCAGCGTGTCCTCCCCGGGCCAGTAATCCACCCGGAAGCCGCCCGCCTTGCGGAGGGCCTCGGCCGTGACAAACAGGTTGCAGCTGGGGAAGTCGTCCACCTCCAGCACGCGCTCCGGCGTATACCGGTGGCGGGCGGAGCCGGAGACGAGCGGGCAGGCGTAGACGAGGCCGCTCATCTGGGCAAGGAACGGATCCTCGACGGGGGTGACCCCGGGGCCGCCGACGGCCACCACGCCGGGAATCGTGAAGTAGGCGATCGCCCGCTCCAGCCAGTCGGGGGCGGGATAGGCGTCGTCGTCGAGGAACACGACGATCGACCCGCGCGCCTCCGCGATGCCCAGGTTGCGCTTTTCAGCCGGGCGGAGGCGGCCGGTGGGCCGTTCCCGCAGCGGGTCGGGCCAAGGGTGGCCGGCCGCTTCGTCGGGCAGCAGGATGACTTCGTAGCGGCGGTAGGTCTGGGCCGCGATCCCCGCCAGGGCCTGCCGGAGGTAATGGGTCTCGGCCGGATACGCGATCACGATGCTGACCAGCGGGGGCGGGTCGGGGATGCGCGTGTCGGGGATGGACCGGTAGTAGCGGAGGATGTGGAGCCGGTAGAAAACGGCGAGCGTGTCGTTCAGCACCGACCGGATCGCCTTGACCGGAATGCCGCTCCAGGAGCCGTGGAAGTCCACGTGCACCGGCGCTTCGGTGACCGTGAAGCGGCGGGAGACGGCGATGGCGAGCACTTCCAGGTCGAAGGCGAACGCCTTGACCAGCATGCGCGGGAAGGCCCACTCCAGCGGCTTGCGGCGAAAGAGCTTCAGCCCGGTCTGCGTGTCGTGGACCGGCAGGCCGAAGGCGACTTTGATGAAGAGGTAGTAGCCGAAGCTGATGAAGCGGCGAAGGAGCGGGTAGTGGAGCTTGGAGTCCGGGTGGAGCTTGCAGCCGATGACGATGTCCGACCGGGTGGCCTCCATGCGCGTGAAGAAGGAGGGGATCTGTTCCGGGGGCAGGTCGAGGTCCGCGTCGAGGAAGACGATGAAGGCGCCGCGCGATTGTTCAAAGCCGGCCCGCAGGGCTCCGCCCTTGCCGTGGTTGACGGGGAGGATGATCGGTCTCACCTCGGGCAGGTCGCTGGCGGCGGCGCGGATCCGGGCCGCGGTCTCATCGGTGCTGCCGTCGTCGATGGGCAGGATCTCGAAGGGAACCCGGCCTTTGAAGACGGCGTGCACCCGCCGGATGTTGGTCTCGATGACGGATTCCAGGTTGTGCGCCGGCATGAGCACCGAAACAAGCCCCTCGGCCCGCGTGAGACGGCTCATGGAGTCAAAATTGTCCTGGAGGGGGTCGGTCATGGCCGGGCAACCGACTCCGGAGTCGGGGGCGAGGGCGGTTCCGCCTCCTCGATGAGCATGACGGGAATGCCTTCCCGGACCGGGTAGCGCAGGCCGCAGGCCGCGTTGCCGCAGACGATCCGGTCGCCCCTCATCGAGACGGAATGCCGGCATTTGGGGCAGCGCAGCAGCGGAATCAGATCCTGCGGAATGGCTTCATTCATGGCATCATTTTGGCACGGAAGAGTCTTGGAAACAATCTCAAAAAGGGATAGATTCCGGGTATGACGCCCCGGACACTGATGCTCTTCGTGGACGGCTTCGGGATCGGCCCCCCCGATCCGGACGTGAACCCCTTTTACGGGGGCCATGCGCCCGTCCTGGAACGATGGCTGGCCCGGCACGCGGTCCCGGTGGATGTCTCGATGGACATGGCCGGCCTGCCCCAGAGCGCCACCGGGCAGACGGCCCTGCTCACGGGGGTGAACACGGCCCTTGCCGCCGGAGGCCACGTCCAGGGCTTTCCCGGAAAGGTGCTTTCCGATATTATCCGGGCCCACAACCTGTTCGACCGCCTGGCGGGGCGCGGCTATCGCTCCGCGTTCGCCAACGCCTATTATCTCGAGTCCGTGCCGGAGCGGCTGCGGCGCCGCCCTCCGTCCGTCACCACCGTCGCCGCCCTGCACGCCTTCGGCGCCGTGCGGGACGGGGCCGCCATGCGGGCGCACCGGGCCGTCTACCACGACCTGACGCGGGACGGTCTCCGGGAGCGCGGCTATGGCGGCCCGTTCCTGACGCCGGAGGAGTCGGCCGCCGACCTGCTCGGGCTGGCGAGACTTTACGATTTCACCCTGTTCGAATATTTCGAGTCGGACAGGGCCGGCCACCGGGGCACCCTGGACGAGGGGCGCGTGGTGGCGGGCAAGCTGGACCGGCTGGCGGCGGCGCTGGAGCGGGAGATGGACCCGGAGCGCGATCTGGTTCTGCTGACCAGCGATCACGGCAACCTGGAGGATATGTCGGCGGGCCTGCACACGATGAACCCGGTGCCGCTGGTGGCGATCGGGCGGGGGGCCGGCGGGCTGCTTAAGGCGGTGAGGCGGATCACCGACATCGCGCCGGCGCTGCTCGCTCTTTATCCCGGCGGCTGAGTCACGGCATGACAGGCAGCAGGACCCGGGAGGGCCGCGCCTTTGAACGCCAGACCGTCTGGTGCGCGGGGACGAGGCGCGTGCCCGTCGAGGCGGGCTCTCCCGTGTTGAGGTTTCGCGCGAACCGCGGGAAGCAGCTCGACGTGATCTCCACCCGGATGCGATGGCCCGGCAGGAAGGCGTTTGCCGTCACGCCCATGGGCACCGTCAACTCGTAGACCGACCCCGGTTTCATGAAAACTTCGCGGTCCAGCCCTTCCCGGAACCGGGCGCGGGCGATGCCGTCGCACAGGATGATGGAGCGGCCGTCCGGATAGACGTCGCACAGGCGCATCACGAAATCCGTATCCGGGCAATCCGACGAGACGTAAAGGACGGCCTGGATGACGCCCGTCACCTCCAGCGGCGCGGCGAGCGGCTCGCCGGTGTAGACCAGGACGTCGTCTCGCCTTTCGACGGGCGTGTGATCGGTTGGCCCGTTGGGCGCGTTGTAGGCCGGCCCCCCCAATGTGGGAACAGGATTTTCGGGGTTGTAGAGGAAGCGGTCGCAGTCGGCGCCGCCGGAAGCCGGGGCGCGCTCCAGCGACCCGCTGCCGTAGAGGCTGTTCGCGGTTCCGCCGCCCAGGAAGAAGGGCGTTTCCACGGCCCGCGCCGGGGGCCATTCCGTTTCGTCGCGCCAGGCGTTGGCGCCCATGACGAAAATGCGGACGGGGGCGTCGCTCTCCGCCCCGTTGGGGTCGCCTTTCACCCAGCGGTCGAGAAACCGCTTGTACAGCCCGTCCATGCCCATGACGGCGTTTTCGCCGAAGTCGAGCTGGCCCGCGCTCCGCCCGCCCAGGCCGTGCACCCACGGCCCCATGACGAGCTGCTGCGCGGCGCGCGCGTTGGGTCCGCCGTGCCGGCGGATGCCGGCGAAGTTGCGGGTGGTCCCCTCGCCGTAGAAATCGTACCAGCCCCCGCTGTGCAGGATCGGCAGGTCGAAGTCGGCGTAGTGCTTCTCCACGCTGACGGCGGCCCAGTAGGCGTCGTAGACCGGATGCGCGAGCCATTCCCGAAGGTGGGGAACGTGAAAGCCGGCCGCCTCGTCCATGGTTTCGAGCGGCAGGTGGCGATACACCTTCTGGAGGTCGGTCGTGTCGTGGGTCTGGCCGCTGCGCCCCGAGACGGCCGCGCCCCAGGTGAAGGCCAGCGACAGGTTGAAGACGCCGTTGTAGTAGATCAGGTCCTTGAAGAGGTCGCACCCCATGACGCCTGGCGTGATGGCGAGAAGGCCCGGGGGGCGGGTCCAGGCGGCGGTGAGCTGGCTGGTCGCCAGGTAGGAATTGCCCAGCATCCCGAGGCGGCCGTCGCACCAGGGCTGGGAGCGGACCCAGGCCAGGGTGTCGGCCCCGTCCTCGGCCTCGACGAAGGGGCGGAAGCGGCCTTCCGAATCGAACCGGCCGCGGCAATCCTGCTTCACCACGGCGTAACCGGTCTGCACCCCGGAGGAGTCCGGCGCGAACCCGGTGTTGTTGTAGGGCGTGCGGAGCACCATCACGGGAAAGGGCCCGGGACCCTCCGGCATCCGGATGTCCGTCGACAGCGCAACTCCGTCCCGCATTTTCACCGGCACGTCAATCAGCTGGATCATGCTCGTTTCTCCCTCGCACCAAATCCTGTTACCGAATGGCACACCTTACCAGCTCATTCCGGTGAAGTGAAATAGTTTTCGTTGAAACCCGGCGGGCGGCCGTTTACTCTGGAGGCAAATCATGAAAGACGATGCCATGAACAACTCCGTCCTCGGACTCGCCGCCGCCCTTGCCGTCACTTCCGCTGCGCTGGCCGGGCCCGCGCGGCCGGCCGAGGGCGACCTCTATCACCACCTCACGGATGCGCTCAAGAATCCGGCCGAGCAACCCGAGCTTCCCCGGGTGCTCCTGATCGGCGATTCCATTTCCATCGGCTATACGGTTCCCGTGCGCAAGGAACTCCAGGGGAAGGCGCTTGTATTGCGTCCTCCGGTCAACTGCCAGCATACGGGCTACGGCCTGGCGAATGTGGCCGCGTGGGTGGGGACCAGCCGCTGGGATGTGATCCATTTCAACTGGGGGATCTGGGACACGCATCTTCTCGATGCGAAGGGCAACCTGGTCCGCACGCCCGATGAAAGCAAGATAACCGGGCCGGTGCATATCCGGTTCACGCCGGAGCAGTACCGCGCCAACCTGGCGTCCCTGGTGAAGACGCTGCAAGGCACGGGGGCCAAACTGATCTGGGCGTCCAGCACGCCTGTGTTGAGCCGGACCGGCGCCCGGCTGGAGGCCATCGGGACGCTGAACGCCGTGGCGGCGGAGGTGATGGCCGAAAACGGGGTGACCGTGAACGACCA
>JBIIYJ010000006.1:0-46538 GCA_044346855.1 Kiritimatiellia bacterium | reverse complement strand
CCGTTCCGGACGGAGTCGGCGCGATCCGCGGCTCGATGCGCACCGAAGGCGCGGGGGAAGAACGGGTCGCCTCCCTTTTCATGCCGTTTTTCCTGATCCCCTCCGGCGTCTGGCGCCGGCACGAGGCCGTGATCGACGAACGCGCGTTCAGCGTGCCGAAGGCTGCCGCCACGCTCGGCTACAGCGTCTTCCTGCGGCGCGATGCCGACGCCATCCACGCCCGCCTCTCCCTCCGCTCGGCCCTGGACGGGCTGGCGAAGCCCAACGAACTGATCGGGGCGCGGGTGGAGCTCTACCTCGACATGCGGCCGCACTCGCGGGGCGCGCGCAACGCTTACGAGGAAGGGGTCGAGCAGGTCTTCATCTGGCTCACCGAATCCGGCCTGTCCAAAACCAAATCCGGCCGCCCCCTCGACCTCGGCGTGCAGGTCAGGCGAACGCAGGAGGGCTGCGACGTTTCCCTCTCCATTCCCTTCAAGGCTTTCGCTGGCACGAACACCCTGCCGCCTTCGGAAATCGGCCTCGACTGGATGGTCCTGGCGGCCAGCCCGGAAGGCGTCGACATCGGCCACCCCACCTATGGCCACCGCCAGGGGCTTTATGCCAATCCCAGGCTTTTCACGCGGGCGTTTTTAGCGTAAACTGATCCCCATGAGCCTCTTCCGCCCTCCGCGCCGCCTGGTTCACCTGGCGTCGACTCTCGGTGCCGTCGCGCTGGCCCTGCAGCTGATTCCATGGGCGCCGGCGGGCCGGCTGTTTCCTTCATTAAGCCCCTTGCTCGGGTTGGGAGGCGCCCTGGCGAACCGCGCCTTCTGGCCCGCCGTCCTGCTGGGCCTTCCGGTCCTGCTGGCGGGTTTCTTCCGCAAACGCTGGTTCTGCTTCCATCTCTGTCCGGCAGGCTATTGCGCCGAGGCGGTCGGCAAGCTGAATCCGAAGTCCGCCCACCGGTTTGCCGCCTGGCCGCGGCTCGGGGCCTGGCTGGGCCTGGCGATCCTCGGCGGCTCGGCCGCCGGATTCCTGCTGGCGCCCTGGCTGGACCCGCTCTCCCTCTTCAACGGCTTCGTCAGCGCCTGGCGCCGCCCCCGGGAGGCCGGCGTCCCTGTTTTGGCTACAGGATTCCTCCTGCTGCTGCTGCTCAGCCTGCTCCGGCCGCATCTCTGGTGCCTCCGGCTCTGCCCCCTCGGCGGATTCCAGGATGCGGCGCACGCGCTGGGCAACCGGCTCCGCGCCTTCCGGTCGGCGGACGCGCCCGCGCCCGAGCGCAGGATCTTCCTCGGGCTGGCCGTCGGCGGCGCGGCCGGGCTCCTGATCGGCCAGAAAAAGGGAAACGGGGCGCCGGCGGTCCTGCGCCCACCCGGCGCGGCGCCCGAGGCCCGGTTCACGAGCCTGTGCGCGCGCTGCGGGGCCTGCATCCAGGCCTGCCCCAGCCGCATCCTCACCCCGGACCTGGGGGAGGCAGGCCTCCCGGGGCTGATGGCGCCCCGGGTGCAATACGGAAGCGGCTACTGTTCCGAGTCGTGCAAGGCCTGCTCGGACGTCTGCCCCACCGGCGCCATCCGGGCGCTCGACCTGGAAACCAAGCGGCGCCTCGCGCTGGGCACGGCGGTCGTGGACAAGGGCCGCTGCCTGGCCTGGAAAGACGGACTCTACTGCATGCTCTGCCAGGAACTCTGCCCGTACGCGGCGATCCGGGCCGTAGAGCGGAAGGGGATCAACTGCCCCGAGGTGGATGCGGACCTCTGCCGGGGCTGCGGGGCCTGCCAAAAGGACTGCCCCGCCCTGCCGAAGGCCATCGCGGTTATCCCGAAGCCCCAGCGTGTGCTCGACGGCTGAGCGCTACCCGCCCGAGGCGGCGGCCTGAGTCCGGCGGGCGAGGTCGAGAAGGCGGACGAAATACTCGCGGCAGTCCTCATCGGCAGTGGCGGCCATTTCGGCCAGTTTCACGACGGCATCCGTCAGCAGCGCGCGGCAGTCGGCGTCCAACTTCCCCTCGGCCAGCCAGGTAGAAATGCAGCCCGCGGCCACGGCGTCCGCCTGTTCCCAGGTCTGGTCGCCAACAGGCAGGCCCAGGCAGGCCTGGGGAAACTCTTCCAGCTCGAAAACCAGCCATTCTTCCCTTAAATCGTCCTTCATGCCTCGAATCCGTTCAACGTTTGAATGAGGGTTGTGTAGTCATAGGAATCCAAAAGCCGTTTGACGGCGGAGGTGGTCGGCGATTCGGGCAGGCGGGAGAGGATTTCCTCGAGATCCGCCACATCGGCCTCGCGGGCCGCCTTATGCAGGGCCCTGCGCACGGAAGCCGGCCAGTCGCCCACGCCGGAAAGGGCGTCCTGGTCCAGGACAGGCGCCTCGACCGGAGCCAGTCCCGCTTTTTCATATTCAACGGGAACGTGCTTCTTGATGGCGTCAAGCAGCTCTTCCAGCTTGAACGGCTTGCGGATGTAGCCGGCCAGGCCGCTGGCCAGGATGTGCTCCCGGTCGCTGTCGAACGCGCTGGCGGTGAGGGCGATGACCGGACAATGCGCGCCGGTGGGGTGCTCGTGGATCAGTTGCGTGGCGCGGATGCCGTCCATGCGGGGCATGCGGATGTCCATGAATACCAGGTCGGGGGTCCAGGCCTTGAACTGAACCACCGCCTCTTCGCCGTTCGCGGCCTCACGGATCTCGCAGCCCAGCATGTCCAGCACCCGGACGAGGAGGCGGCGGTTGATGGATTCGTCGTCCACCACCAGCATGCGCGGAGCGCGGCCGTCCTTCATCCGGGCCCGGGTGATATCCGGGCGCACGGCGGAGACGATGGGCTCGTCCTCGGGCGTCTCGAACGCAATTTCGCAGCGGAACAGGCTGCCCTTGCCGGATTCGGTCCAGGCCAGGTCCAGGCCGCCTCCCAGCAGCTTGGCATAGCGCCGGCTGATCGTGAGCCCCAGGCCGGTGCCTCCCTTGACGCCCGTCATGCCCTGGCCCTGGACGAACGACTCGAAGATCTTTTCGACGTCGCCTTCCGGGATGCCGGGTCCCGTATCCTCGACCTCGAAGCGCAGGAACTTGCGGTCGCGGGCCTCCTCCGCGGATACCCGGACCAGCACCTGGCCCGCCGAGGTGAACTTGACCGCATTGCCAATGAGATTGATCAGGATCTGGCGGATCTGGCCGACGTCCGAAATGATGCGGGAGGGAACGCTCGGCCCCGCGATGACGCGCAGCCCGATCCCCTTGGCGTTGGTGCGCACCCTGAACATGGCTTCCAGGTCCCGCAGCAGGGCCTGAAGATCAAGGGGCGCCGTGGAGATGGTGACGCGGTCCGCCTCGATCTTGGAAATCTCCAGGATGTCGTTGATCAGCCCGAGCAGGTGCTCGCCGCTCCGCATAATCGTCTCCACCTGCTCGCGGTTCTCCCCCTTCATGCTGGCGTCGCGCGCCAAAACCTGCGAGAAGCCGATGATGGCGTTCAGCGGGGTCCGGATTTCATGCGACATGTTCGCCAGGAACATGCTCTTGGCCTGGCTGGCGGAGTAGGCCGCGTCGCGCGCCTGGCGCATCTCCTGCTCGTGCCGCTGCACGAGCTCGATCTCGCGGGTCAGGATCCGGTTGCGTGCGATGCTGACACCCAGGACGACCAATCCCGCCAGGAGCGCGAGTCCGAAAAAAGGCATCAGGCGGCGCCAGTTGAACCGGTCGCGCGGCACCGTCACCCAGGCATTGTGGATGCGGTCGCGCTCCTCCCCCGTCATCCCCGCCAGGGCCTTGTTGAGAATGCCCACCAGCTGCGGCCAGTCCTTCCGCACGGCCAGGCTGATGCGGGAGGCATATTGGGTCGAGAGCACCACGCGCAGGTTGCCGGGGGTGACGTTCAGGGCCGGCACAACGGTGGCCATGGTCCCGATATACGCATCGGCCGAGCCGGTTCGCACCCGCTCGAGCCCTTTTTCAACGCTGGAAACGGGCTCCGGCTCCAGCCAGGGATAGTCGCGGTGCATCTCGCGGAACGCGCCGGGGAACTGGACGCAGCTGACGAAGCGGCGGCCTTTCAACGAGGCCAGGTTGTCGACATATTGAGCATCCGGGCGCATGACCACGACCAGGGGCGAAATCGCGTAGGGGCGCGTAAACAGAAAATCGCGGCTCTGCTCGGAGGTCACTTCCAGACAGGCTATCACGTCGAGCCGCTTTTCCTGGGCGAGCTCGACCAGGTCGTCGGTGGGCAGCTCCTGTATCGCGAAGGGGAAGCCGATGAAGCGCGACAGGTGCAACTCGTAATCGGACACGATGCCCGACCACTCCCCTTCCCGTTTGACGTACGAAAAGGGCGGCCGGTCGGTGTTGAAGCCCAGCCGGATGACGGGGTGCCGGTCAATCCAGTCGCTCTCCTCGTCGGTCAGCATCGTGCTCTCCGGCTTGAGGGGCGCCTCGCCGTCCATCTGCGGGTAGACGGACGTTATCCGTCCGGCCAGGGTGCCGGGCAGCCAGCGCTGGAGAATGGCGTTGCGCTCCTCGACCCGGATGGCCTCCATGCCGTTCTGGACCAGGTCCGCCAGAGTGGATTCGCCCTGCCGGACGGCGGCCGCGTAAAGCGAGCGCTCCCGGGGCGCGTGATTCCGGGGAAGGAAGAGGCGGCCGGAGGCGACATCCAGTGGCGACACAAGAATGACCCCCGGAACCGCGGCCGGCTGTTCGGAGAATCCGCTCAAGATGGAGCGGGGCGTGGCGAGGAGCCTGGGAAAGGCCTCGGCCTCGTTCACCGCCACCAACCGGATGGGAACGCCGGTGTGGCGGCTCCAGGCCTGCCAGAGGTCGACAATCCACCCGTCCGGCTTCCCTTCGGGATTGAGGAACGAATACGGGGGGGATCCCGCCACGGTGAAAATCACCCGTTCAAGCGGGAGGCCGGGGTCCGCGGCGGACGTTTCCGCGGCCTGCAGGAGGCCGGCCGCGAAAACAATCGCACTCCATGCGGCTTGCTTCAGGAAATGCTTGCTCATGTGGTGGAAGGCGGAGTCCCCGCGCTCTTCCGCTTCACCAGCGTGAACCAGAAGATGCAGCCCCCGCCGGGCTTGTTGCTGACGCCGATTTCCCCCCCCTGCGCCTCGACGACCATGCGGCTGAACACCAGCCCCAGCCCGCTGGAGCTGTGCTTCCCGCCCGTCCCGCCGCCGACCTTCCCGAACTTGTTGAAAAGCTGTTCGGCCAGCTCGGGCTCGACGCCCGCGCTCTGGTCCGTGACGGAAATCATCACGGAGTCGGACTCCTCCTTCACCGCCAGGTCGACGGTGGTGCCGTTGGCCGTGTGCCGGACCGCATTGCTGAGCAGGTTGGTGAGCACCCGCACCGTCAGCGTCTTGTCGCACAGCGCCGCCAGCTCGGGCGACGGCAGCGAGTAGGTGAAACGGTGGTGCTTCATGAGCCCGCCCATGACGCGGACCGCCTCGGTGACGATGCCGCACACGGAGTTCCCGGAAAGCTCGACGAGCCGCCCGCCGCCCTCCATCTTGTAGACGTCCAGGATATCGGCGATCATCTGCTCGAGCACGCCGATGCACTCCTTCGCCTCGGTCAGGTGGCGCCGGGCATTCGAGTCGGCTGCGGCGGAATCGCGCAGCCCCACGAGGTCAAGGGAGGCGGAAATGTTGAAGAGCGGGGTGCGCATGTCGTGGATCAGCAGATGGACAAGCTGGGCGCGCATGGCCTCCGAGGCCTCGAGCTGGCGGCACTTCTCCGTCATCTCGCCGCGCAGCTGGGCCAGGCGCAGGTGCGTCTCGATCCGGACCCGCACTTCCTCCATGTGAAACGGCTTGGTGATGTAGTCCACGCCGCCCACCTCGAACGCCCGGACCTTGTCAAGCAGGTCGCCCATGGCGCTGAGGAATACAATGGGAACATCCTTGAGCGCCGGAATCGCCTTCATGCGCCGGCAGGTCTCGTAACCGTCCAGCTCCGGCATGCTGACATCCATCAGGACAAGGTCGGGGCGGACGTGACGGGCCAGCTCCAGGGCCGCCGCCCCGCTGGTGACCGGGCGGACCCGGTAGCCCTCGTTGCGGAGAAAATGGACCAGCAGCTGAAGGTTCGCGGGCATGTCGTCCACGATCATGATATTCGCCTGCCCTGGACCCGCATGATTTTTTTCGTTCATGGACAGTAATCTCCGTCCATATAATCTATCATACAGGAGAGGCTTCAACAAGGGCGAAAAATCGGGGGAATAGCCGGTATTTGGACCCAAATCTGATTTTTAAAGTCAAGGTATGCCGGCCCGGACGCGCATGAACTCGAAGGCGCGCCCGATCAGTCGCGTCTTGTTGACGGGGCGGGGAAAGGTCACCAGCCACAGCGGGGCGCAGTTCAGGCAGACCGCGGGATCGCCGCCGGGGTCCGCCTGCAGCCGCCACACCTTGCCGTCCTTCATGCGGACCTCCACGCAGGCCGCGCTGAACGGCCCCATCAGTCCCGCCACGCAGGCCGAGGCGGCCACGTCGGCGCCCGCCGCGTAGGTTCGGTAGACCGCCTCGATGTCGGCGTAGTAGAGCTTGACGATCCGCCCTTCCTCGACGGCGTACCAGCCCGCCTCGTCGGCCCAGGCCGGCGCGGCCGACTCCAGCTCCCGGGCCGCCGTCACCGCGTTCAGCCGGGCCGACCGCTCGATGACGCCAACCGCCTGCGGCGGCGTCATCCTGTTTTTCCGCGGCAACGTCACCTGCGCGGTGCCGCACCCCGAAAGGAGCAGCCCGGCCGCCAGCGCCGCGAGCCCGAACCATGGTTTGATTCCATTCATGCGCCGCTTCCCCGCTTTACCCGCCCCGCTCACGACGCGGAAGGCTTGCCCGAAAAAATCAGGAAGGCGGCCGCCACGATCAGAACGAAGGCGGCCGCGTAATTCCACCGGAACTCCTCTTTGAGATACAGGATCGAAAACGCGCTGAACACAACCAGGGTGATGATCTCCTGGATCGTCTTGAGCTGCGCCGCCGACAGGGTCCGGTGCCCGATCCGATTCGCCGGGACCTGGAAGCAGTATTCCAAGAACGCAATGCCCCAGCTGACCAGGATCACGACCCACAGCGAGGAGTGCTTGAACTTGAGGTGGCCATACCACGCGAAGGTCATGAACACATTGGAAACGGTCAGCAGCAGGATGGGCGTCCAGATGGTGTTCACGGGGGTCCGGGGGGAAGGGCGAGGTGGTCGCGGATCGTGTTTTCGACCGCCGCCGGGTCGGCCGCCTCCAGGCGGTCCAGCACGCGGTCCCAGCGGTAGGCGAAGCTCCCCTTCTCATCGCGCGGCCGATACCGGAACAGGGCGCGAAACGCGCGGCGGTGGCGGTGGTACTCGGCCTGGATGTGGGCGAACCGGCGGACGAACGCCGCCAGGTAAAGCGCCGCGAAGGCCCGGGGATCCTCCAGCTGCGCAACGCGGTCGTTGACGGGGCAGGCATACGGCGGGGCGAGCCGTTCGAACGACGAGGTGAAGTCCGTGAACGTGCCGGTGTGGTCGGACATGACGATGCGCGTCGGCATGCCGCGGTCGAAGCAGACGATCTCGTCGCCGTCGTCGAAAATCGTCTGGCCGTCCCGGCTCGTGCACCCGACGATCAGGTTCGGCGCGGCGGCCTCGCCCAGCAGGGTCGCCAGGCGGGCCGCATAGGCCGGATCGCGCAGCGCGGCCGGCGGGAGCTTGTCCGTGGCGCGGCCGTCAATGTAATCGCGCTCGAAACAGGTCAGCCAGTAAGTGGCGCCCGTATACCGCTTGGCGGGCCCCGCGTAGCGCTCCTGGATACGGCGGGTCAACACGCGGGGGGGCAGGTTCATCCCAAGCTGGCGGCACCCGAGCCGGCGGTCGAGGACGTAGTCCACGTATTCGTCCGACTCCATGACGGAGGCAAAGAGCTCCTTGTTGGCGTCGAGATGGTCGGGCACGCCCCACTTCTGCACGCGCAGGATGTGGACGACCGGTTCCGCGCTCTCCGGGCTCTTCACCTGGGCCAGGTAGACGTTGTGCCGGTGCTCGCCGATGTGATAGCGGTTCGACAGGGAGCGGCTGATCCGGCCGATGTTGACGTACTGGATATCCCCGTAGTCGCGGATGTAATTGAAAATGAAGGAACGGGCCCGCAGATCGCAGAGCCGGCGCAGCTCGGGGTTTTCGGGGTCCCGGTCGTATTCGTCGAACACGGGATCGAAGATCAGCTCGCCCTCCTCGATGCGGCCGCCGGGCAGCCATTCGAGCTGCATGAAGAACTCCGGGCTGAGCCCCTTGAGCAGGTCCTCGCTGATCGCCTCGTCGCGCCGCCCCAGCAGCACCCCGAACATCCGGTTCCGCCATTCCATCTCCCCGGGATTGTCCTCCCGGAGATGGGGCGGCACGGCCCGCTCGAACGCGAGCGTCAGCCGCCGGTGCGCCTCGCGCAGGGCGGCCCCGTCCATGGCCGTGAAATCGGCGGCCGCCAGGTCGGCCGCCCCGAAGCCTTCGCCGCCGAGGAAGAAGTCGATCTCGGGGCTGCCCACGCGATTGCGGCGGCCGCTGTGCGTCTGGATCTCGATCAGGTTCAGGCGCAGAGCCTCGTCCGCCAGCCGGCCCAGCTCCCGGAAGGCGGACAGGGTGACGTACCGCGTGCCGGTGAGGCGGTTGTAATAATAGATGACGCCGCCGCCCAGGGCGAGGCGCGAGGCCTGGATCATCGCCATCATGTCGTCCGAACTGCTCGGCAGGGCGCTCATGCGCCAGTATTCGCCCCGGTCGCGCAAGGCGTTGCGGACCTTGATGTTGGTCACATAGAGAAACCGGATCTGCCGCTTGGAGGCGAGCTCCTGGAGCAGCTCGTCCCCCCGGAAGGCCAGGTCCATGGCGTCGGGATCGGGCCGGATGAGCAGCATGTCGGGCTCGATGATGAGGTCGACCGACTCGTCCCACTCGGCTTCCATCTCCAGCGGCTCGAGGGGCGGCCGCCCCTCGGAGGCGCGGCCCCGGTTGAGATAGTCCACCCACGCCACGCGCTGGGTGGCATGGATGCCGGGAAGGGTGACGAGGCCCGGCGTGCGCAGGAACAGGGTCGCAATGCGGGAGCGCGGGCGCCCGTCGGGTCCCTTGGCAAACGGATGGTCTCCCAGGATAATCATGCGTCCTTCCGTCAGGTTCGGCCAAACCGCCGGTTCAGCTCGGCGTAGGCCAGCCAGATCATGGTGGGCCGGCCGTGCGGGCAGGTGTACGGCATGTCCGCCGCGGCCAGGTCCAGCACCAGCCTCTCGATCTCGGCAAGGCTCAGCCGGTCCCGCTGCTTGACCGCGCTCTTGCAGGACGCCTGCGCCACGCTCTCCTCGCTCCAGCGGGAGCGCCCCGCCCCGGAAGTTTCGAGCTCGGAAATCACGTCGGGCAGGAGCCGCGCCGCGGATGCGCCGCCGAAGAGCGCGGGCAGGGCGTCCACGACCAGGGCGTCGCCCCCGAACTCCGAGATGCCGAAGCCGACTCGCCGGAGCAGCTCCAAATGGCGGCGGCAGGCCTGGGCCGCGGCGGGGGGAAGCTCCACGGACTCGGGGACCAGGAGGCTCTGGCTCTCAACCCGGCCCGCGGCCACGGCCTTCATGTACCGCTCGAACAGCACGCGCTCGTGGGCGGCGTGGGGATCGAGCAGCACGAGCCCGTCCGCCGTCTCCAGCACCACGTACAGCGACCCCGCCTGGCCCAAAATGCGGCACCACTCCCACGGCCCCTGTCTGTTCCCGTTTTGGGTTTGCCCGTCCGAGGCCGGGCCGGCGTCGCCCGGGCCGGGCCGGGGCCCCTGCGGCGCGGGTCCGCCGGCGGGCGCCAGCGGCAGGCGCGGGTAGCGGAAGGCGCGGGCCGGGGGAAGGTCGGTGATGGAAAACGTGGGCGCGACCGGAACGGGGTCGGCCGGCCGGGCCGGCTCCGCGGCGCCGGCGGCAAGCAGGGCGGCCCCGTCGAAGGCCAGGGCCCGGCGGAGCGCCCCGACCACGGCGTCGCGCACCTCCCCGTGGTCGCGGAAGCGGACCTCCCGCTTGGTCGGGTGCACGTTCACGTCCACCCGGTCGGAGGGCATTTCAAGAAACAGGAACACCACCGGCTGCCGGTCGGAGGCCAGCAGGGTGTGGTAACCCTCGCGCAGGGCGCCGGCCAGCGTGGGCGCCGTGGCAGGGCGGCCGTTGATGAAGACGTACTGCTCGCTGCGGTCGAGCCGGGCGGCGTCGGGCACGCCCGCGAAGCCGCTCACGCGCACCGTGCCGTGCTCGTGGGAAACCGGCCGCAGCCGGGCCAGGTAATCGGCCCCGAAAAGGTCGCGGACGCGGTCGGCGAGGCCGGCCCCGGCGGAGAGCTGGTAGACGGGCCGGCCGTCGATCCGGAGCGTCATGCCGACCCCCGCGTGGCCGAGCGCCTGGGTGAGGAACGCCAGCCGCAGGTGGCCGGCCTCGGTCTCCGGCGCGCGCAGGAACTTGCGGCGGGCCGGCATGTTGAAGAAGAGATCGCGCACCTCGATGGTGGTGCCGGGCGGGGCCCCGACCTCGCGCACGTCCCCGAGCCGCCCGCCGGCCAGAGTCACCTCGGTGGCGGAGGGCGAATCCGCCGGACGGGTGACCAGGCGGAAGCGGGAGACGGAGCCGATCGCGGCCAGCGCCTCGCCCCGGAAGCCGAGGGTGGCGATGCAGGCGATGTCCTCCGCCTCCCGGAGCTTGCTGGTGGCGTGGCGCTCGACGGAGAGCAGGGCGTCGTCGCGGCCCATGCCGCAGCCGTCGTCGGAAACGGCGATGCGCTTGATGCCCCCGGCCTGGATGTCGACCTCGATCCGGCCCGCGCCGGCGTCGAGGGCGTTCTCCATCAGCTCCTTGAGCACGGAGGCGGGCCGGTCCACCACTTCGCCCGCGGCGATCTGGTTGGCCACCGTATCGGACAAAACATGGATTCGGCGGTCCGCCATAGGGGTCCCGGGGTGGCGCGGAGCCGGCCGCGCAACCGCGGCCGGCACATTACATACTGAGCACGGACAAGTTCGACAGCTTGTTCTTGGCGCACAGGTCCAGAAGTTCGATCAGCCTCTGATGGGGGGAATCCGGGGCGCACTTGATCAGGATCGTCTGTGTCTGGCTGTAGCTGGCGAGCTTGCCCAGCATGCGGTCAAGCGAATCCGGGCCCATGGGCCGGTCGTTCATCGTGAACCCGTCCATGAACACGCCGATCGTGACCAGGTCCTCGACCTTGACCTCGGGCGGCGGCTTGTTCGGATCCGGCGACGGGCGGTAGACGTCCAGGTGCGCGATGATGTCCTCGAACTTCATCGACACCAGGAAGAAGATGAGAAGCTGGAAGACGCAATCGATCATGGGCGTCATGTCCAGCTTGATGTCTTCGACGGGACGGCGGCGGCTGCGTCTCATTTCTTCCCTCCCTTCGCGTCCTTCTGGATGGCCGCGAACTGGATTCGCCAGAGCCCGACGCTGGAGCAGATGTCCATCACGCGCCGGATGTCCTGGTGAGGGGCGGTCAGGTGGCCGCGGATCAGGATGGGAATCCCGAAGCCGGTCTTGTAGACGGAGCTCTGGAGAATGGCCTTCAGCAGTTCCGGCCTCATGTAGGTTCCGCCCAGGGAGATGCGGCCCGACTTGTCCACCTCGATGATGATGGTGCGGGGATCGCGCTCCTCGATGATCGGCCCATGGGGCGCCCGGGCCAGCTTGATCGTCTCATTGATCTGGTCCTGATCCATCTTGATCGTGACCAGAAAGAAGATCATGAGCTGGAACACCATGTCAATCATGGGCGTCATGTCCATGGCGACATCTTCTCTATTGAGTTTTGCCATGCGGCAACCTCCTTCCGGAATCGCGGACCGCCACGACTACTCGGACACCACTTCCACGTTGCGCAGGTCCTTGATCAACTCCATCGTATGCGCCTGCATCCGGAGGATGATCTTGTTGGCCTTGTTGCGAAGGATGTGGTAGACGGACATGACGGGAATCGTGATGCAGAGGCCGGCCGCCGTCGTATAGAGGGCCTGGCCGATGTTGAGGGCCAGGGTGCCCGTCTGCGCCGCGCCGGAGCCCATGATGGCCAGGTTGAAGAAGGCGTAAATCATGCCCTGCACCGTTCCCAGCAGCCCCAGCATGGGCGAGAGGGCGGCCACCAGCGTCAGGTACTGGATGCGCTGCATCATCTGCTCGCTCTCGAAATCGGCCGAGATGCTGATGGCTTCCTGGATGACGTCGAAGCCCTCCTCCACGTGGGAGAAGCCGGCCGTCAGGATGTTCGACATGGGGCTCGGGTCGTTCTTGCAGTTCTCAAGCGCCGAGGCCACGTCGCCCTGGCTCATGGATTCGCGGACCTTGACCAGCAGCCCCTGGGGCATGACCCGGTCAGAGCGGATCAGGATGAGTCCGTCCACGATGAAGTAGATGCCGGCGAACAGGGCCAGCAGAAGGGCCAGCCACAGCAGGACGCCCATGGTTCCGCTGCTCATCACGATATCGATAAACCCGGGGGATGTGGACGTCTTGGCCGCGGCTTCGCCGTCCGCCACGTCCTTGTTCAGCTCCAGCTTGGGCGCGTCCGCCGCGGGCGCGGGAGCCGGGGCCGCCGCCGGGGCTTCCGCCACCGCCGCCGCACCGCCGCCGTCCGCCGCCTGGGCATACACGTCCGAAGGAGAGCCCATCCAAACCGTCATCGCCGCCGCAATTGCCAATCCCGCCATCCAAGTCTTCATGTCATTGCTCCTGATTGTCCCTGATTAATCGTTAGTCAAAACCGACGCCCCTGCTTCAACCCCCCGCCGCTTTCTTGGCATACGGGCTCGAGCCGTATTCCTGGATCAGCTTCTTTTTCATCTCGGCCGCGCGCGGATCGCGCAGCTCTTCCAGCAATTCGGCCGATTTAAATATCGCCTCGGGCTGCAATTCGGCCGTTTTTTCATAGAGAACAACGGTGCGCAGGTAATCGTAGAGCGCCTCGGTCTTCTGGCCCTGCGCCTTGTACATGTCGCCGCGCATCAGCTGCGCCAGGGCGGCCGTATCCCGGGAGCCCGCGGCAATCACCTTGTCCAGGTCCGCCTTCAGGACGGCGAACATCTCGGCGTTCTTGAGCGCGTCCCAGTAGTGGCGGCGCCACTGGAGCGGCACCCGCTCCGGCGCCATGTTGTCGAAGATGTCCTTGTAGACGGAGACCGCCTTCTTCGCGTCCTTCTTGGCGACCAGCGCCTGGCCGAGAAGGTCGCGGGCGACGTTGTCCCAGTCCAGCCCGGCGTTCTCGTTGATGATGGCCTCCAGCGGGGCGATCGCGGCTTCGGGCTTGCTCAGGATGCCGGCCGCCAGCGCGTCGAGGTTGGCCGGCTTGGGGGTGACGGCGCGTTCGACCAAAGCCGCCTTCACGGGCACGGTCGTGTTATCGGGGGTGATGACGATATATTCCTGGGAGCTGACCCGGTAGCGGATGGATTTCGCCTCCATGACCTGCCCGTTCTTCATAATCAGCTGGTCCGCCAGGCTCGGGGAGGCCGCGGACGCCGCCAGTGCCAGAACGGCGAGCCGGAGACAGATTCGGTTGCGCGTCTTCATGTTTTCGTCCTTCGTGTTCGGGTTCGATCCTGATTAAGGGGCCGCCGGCTCCGGGGCGGGCGCCGCCGGGGCGCCCGACATCGCGATGCGCTGCTGCCCCTTCTGGCGCCACTGCCGGGCCTGCACGATAAACCGGCCGTTCGGGAACTGCTGCAGGTAAAGGGCCGAGTTATCCACCATGTCCTGGTTCATGTTCCGCTTGTCCAGCATCGGCATGACGGCCTCGAAGGCCTGCTCGATGACGGGCCGCACCTTGGCGTCACCATAGTCGCTCAAGAGCACGAGCCGCTGGTAGGAGGCGACGGCGGCCTCGATGTCGCCCTTCAGAATCTGGATGCCGGCCAGGTCGAAATCGCGCCGGGCGCGCTGCTCGGGCTTGTTCATCAGGCGGCTGGCGGCGTTCATGACCTTGATGGCCTCGTTGAACTGCCGGTCCCGCTGCGCGGGATTGGCTTCCTTGCGGCCGAGCTCGGCGTAGGCCCGGCTCAGCATGAAGCCCGCGTCCACGGTGAACCCGGAGTTGGGGTTCAGCTTGCGCAGCGCCTCGAGATGCTTGACGACCCCCGTGAAATCGCCCTTCGCGGTGTAGGCCTGGCCCAGGTAGAACTCGAGCGCCTCCTGGAGCGTCTTCTCGGGCTTGCCCTGCAGCGCCTGCTCGAAGGCCCGGATGGCCGTGTCCACCACCTGCTGTTCCAGCATCACGCGCCCCGCCTGGTAGAACTGCGGCGCCGAGAACTTGCCGGGGTTGGCGAACATCTCCTCGAACACCTTGACGGCCTGCTCCTTCTGGCCCATCTCGAGCAGGCTCGTGCCGCGCGCGAACACGGCGTTGCGCGCCTGCTCCGAATTGGGGAATTCCTTCGACAGCCGGTCGTAGGCCGCCGACGCCTCGGCGTTGCGGTTCAGGATCAGGAGCAGCACGCCCGAGCTGCTGAGGGCGTTCGGCGCCAGCGTCGATTTCGGGAACGCCTTGAGGAAGGCGGCGTAATCGTCGATCGCCTTCGCCTGGTGCGCCGGCACCTTCTCGGCCGGCTCGCGGAGGCGGGAATAGCAGTAGGCCTTCCAGAACATGGCCTGCTCCAGCAGGTTCCGGTTGGCGGCCTTCTCGTCCGCGTTCGACGCGAACTTGGCCTCCTCCTCCGTCAGCCCCTTGACGAGCTTGTAGTACTCGTTGATGGCCGGCACCAGGCGGTCGATCTGGCGGTTCGCCTCGGCCAGGCGGAAGCGGGCGGCCGCGAGCTGGGGACTGTACGACAGCTCGGCCGTGTAGCGCGTCAAGGTCTCCACGGCGTTGGTCCAGTCGTTCAGCTTCGTCTGGCACATGGACAGGCGGTTCAGGGCGGCCAGGTAGACCGACGCGTTGGTATAGGAGGCGGTGATGCGGGAATAGTAGTCGCCCGCCAGATCGAAGTTCTCCTTCTCGAACTGGCGCTCGCCCGTCTGGTACAGCATCGCCGGGACCTGCTTGTGTTCGGGAAAATGCTCGAAGAAGGTCTGGACCAGCCAGGACGACGACTCGGCGTCGTTGATCTCGTCCGCGCTCCGCGCCATGCGGATCAGGGCCGCGCCGGCGTCCTCCTTGAACCGGGGCAGCGCCCCGTAGCGCTCGCTCAGCTCCTGCACCACCACCCGGGCGAACAGCCGGTCCTGAAGGTTCAGGTAGCACTGTCCCAGCTCGCCGAGCGATTGCGCCGACCCCGGCTGCTCGGGGAAGGCGTTGAGCACGGTCAGGTATTTGGCCGCCGCGCCCTTGAAATCCTGCTGCGAGAAGAGGACCCGCGCCTCCTTGAGCTGCGCCTCGATGACGGGCGCCAGGTTCACCTCGGGCAGCTTGGGCCTGTAGCCCAGGTCCTTCAGGTAATTCACCATGCTCTCGCAGCGCGCGCCGGCGTCCGGCGCCCAGGAGGAGTCCGGATACTTGACGAACACGTTGTAGAGGTGGTTGAGGGACTGGGTGAACGCCTTGAGCGCCTCCTCCTTCTTGCCGGCTTCCATCAGCTGGCGGGCCTCGATCTCGTATAGCGTGCCCAGCAGGTAACGGCACTGGGCCATGGGCGAGAGCTTCAGCGGGTAGTTCTCGGCCTTCAGCGCCTCGTCCAGATCCTTCAGCATGGGCAGGTAGGTGTTGATGGTGTCCATCGCGCCCTTGCGGTTGCCCCGGATCTGGTCCATGTGGGCCAGAATCACAACCGACTGGCCGAACCACAGATCAAGCCCCTGCCACTGGACCAGCTCGCACAGCTTCTTGGCCCGGGCGAAATAATCGTCGCGCACCTTCCCGGTCTCGTTCTGCCCCACCTTGAGGCACAGCTCGGCCACCTCGATCTGCAGCCGGCGCTCCACGTCGGGCTCGGGCTTGGACAGCAGCACGAACTCGTAAGCCGCCAGCGCCTCCTTGTCGTTCCCCGTCATGACCATCATCTGGGAATACTTGTAGGCCGATTCCTGGTAGAACTTGACGAGCTCGGGCGGGGGCCCCTTGGGGAACTTGGCGAAGAATTCGCGGTAGATAACCTTGGCGTCGTTCAGCTTGTTCAGGCCGTACAGGGAATCGCCCAGGGCCAGCAGCATGCCGTAGGTGTCCACGCTGTCCGGCGGAAAGGTCTTGATCAGCGCCCGGGCCTCGTCCGACTTGCCCTGCGAGGTCAGCACCTCGACCCGGACGCGCGCGGTGCGGCCCTTGATGGAGGAGTCCGCCTTCTCGAGGTTGTCGAGGATCTTCGTGGCGAAATCGGGAAAGCGAAGCTTCACCAGGCCCGAGCAGAAATCCAGCTCGCGCTGCAGGGAATCACTCTGGGCCAGGGCCGGCTCCGCGGCCCAGAACAGCAGGGCCGCGCACGCGGCCGCTATCGCACCCGTAACCCGAAGACTCATGCCTCTCCCTCCGGCCGTGCCTCCGCACCCGCTTCAGGCTGAACTTCCGGCGCCGCTTCCGGCTGTGCTTCAGCCTGGGGCGCCTCGGACTGCGTGTCAGGACGAGCCTCGGGCGCTCCCTCCTGGCGCCCCTGCGGGCGGTTTTCGGGGCGACCCTCGGGCCGCCCGTGCTTGCGCTCCTCGCGCTTGGCCTGCTGGACCTTGCGGACCGAGCTGCGCGGGACCGCCAGGCGGCCGTCCGAAAATTCGATGACGTGACCCTTGTCCACCAGCCAGCGCAGCTGGGTGAGCAGCTCGTGGATCTCCGGCGCTTCCGGCGCGGCGCCGGGACGCAAGGTTTCCAGGAGCTTCACCCGCTCGAGGCCCGGCTGCGTCTCGAGCATCGTCAGGATCTCGCGGATGAGCGGGATGGCCGTCTCGGGATCGAGCGCGGACGGGATGATGGCCGTGACGAAATTGCCGCCCGCGGCGGTCTTGAAGGTGTGCAGCCCCAGGTGGCGGAAGGCCAGCCGCAGCGTGATGGACAGCCGCAGCGGGAACCGGTTCTCCCGGTGCCAGGCGTCCATGACGGCGCGGCGCAGACGCCGGTCCTCGAGATCACGCGACACCGAACCCGCGATGGTGAAGGTCGACCCTTCCTTGATCAGGTCCGGCGCGAGGTGCTCGACGAAGTGCTTCTCCACCTCCGCGAAGCTTTGCAGGGGCGCGGAATCGGCCGGAGCGGAGACGATCTTGTAGACGGTCCGCTTCTTCATCTGCTCCTTCCACTGGTCGAGCAGCGCCGTGTCATGCACGTTCTCGATGCGGCGCCGGTAGTCGTCCAGCGACAGGTGCGAAAAGCGCGTCCGGTGCAGCTCCATCACCCGGTCGTTGAAGCTGTGGTAGTTGGGCGGCCCGAGCAGCTCGCCCGAAAGCCCGCAGCGGGCCACGCAGGCGAACGCGCCCTGGGGCGGCTCGACCTCCTGCTCCTCTTTCTTGTAGAAGGCGTCCAGGTGCTTCGCCATCGCATGGCCGACGGCCTGGCCCCGCTCGACGAAGATCTGCTTGCACTCCTTGCACTGGAACAGGACCGTCTTCTCGGCGGGCGGCGCGGCCGGCGCCGGCGCGGGGCCGCCGCCCTGGACGGGGGCCTGCCCCGGCTCCAGGACCGCCAGCTTCAGGGTGAAGTAGTCGGGCTGGCTCAAAAACAGGGACGCCACGTCGAAGAGCGAAAAGGCGCGCCCCACCTTGGCGATGCGGCGGGCGATCGTGATCAGGCCGGCGCGCTCGGGAACGAAGACCACCTCGACCGGGAACGGCGGCGGCAGCGCCTCGGGCCGGGCCGCGCGGTTGCGGTCCCACTCGCCGGCGCCGGGCCCGCGGTCGGGTTCCGGAAGGCCGGCGCCTCCCTCGCGGGGCGGCCTGGGCGCGCGCATGCCGGCGTCGCGGTCCTTCGGTCCCCCGGGGCCGCCTCCCTCGCGGCGGCGGCCGCGGTCGCCGCCACCCCCGCCCCGGTCGCCGCCGCGGTCGCGGCGGTCATGGCGGTCGTCGAAACGGCGCCCCCCGCGGGAGGAATCCCGGTCATCTTTGCTGAAATCAGAAAACGGGCTGGACTCCGGCGGCTTCCGGGCCCAGTTGGGCACGAAATTCAAGTCGAGCAGCAGATCGTTTTTATTGTCGCCGGATTCCGGATTCACGGGTCAGCCATCCCTTCTGTGTTCAAATATTAACTTTTATCATCTTCTTGCCGAAAATTCAACCCTATATGGAAAAAATCGGTTTTCTGCGAAAACGTCGCGCTGCGGCATTGCCGGAAACGCCGGAATTTTCGTTGACAATACAATGGCCGGATTCCTATAGTGCTGCAATACAGGATATTGCCAGCCATCCTCTAAGGGAGTCAGCATGGGTAAGTTGCTCAGAGTTTCCGTCGTTCTCCTCCTCCTTCTCGCTCTTGTCGCTTCCGGCCTGGGATACCTCCTGTTCCAGAAGCGAGAGAGTCTGAAAGGGCTTACCCAGGACCTGGCCGCCGAGGTTGTGAAGACCGCCAGATTCATCGAATCCTCCCAGGATCCGGACCTGACCAAGTCCGAAAACCCTAAAATGGACAAGGAAATCGAGGTGACCCAGCTGCTGACCTACAAGCTGGATCCGAACGTCGTCCAGGCGGACACCAACAAGCCCGCCACCATGAAACAGACGATGGGCCTGCTGCAGGGCAAGGCCGAGGCCCAGTTGAGCATCCTGACCGATACGCGCGCCGCACTGGCCCAGAAAATCCAGGAGCTGGACGCCGCCACGAACAAGATCGCCTCGCTGGAAGCCGATATCGTCCGCCTCGAAGGGGAAAAGAAGCAGCTCCAGGACAACGTTACCGTGCTCGAGAAGGAAGTCGCCGAACGCAAAGCCAAGATCGAGGAGCTGAACGCCTCCCTGGAAGAGGCCACGGGCAAGATCACCGACCTGCAGGCCGACGTCGCCAAGCTGAAGGACACCATCCTCGACCAGAGCGACAAGATCAAGACCCAGGAAGACACGATCAAGCGCCTGATGGAGAAGCTGAACCCCACCGGCCCCGCAACCGGCGGCTCAAGCACCAATGGGACGAGTTCCCTGACCTCCGGGACCAAGGGCCAGATCCTGCTGGTCAACAAGGACTATAATTTCGTCGTGATCAGCCTTTCCGCCCCGGCCGGCATCGGCGTCGCCCAGGAATTGACGGTCCAACGCGGCGACAAACTGGTCGGCAAGGTGCGGATTACCGAGGTGAGCGGGCAGTACCCGATCGCCATCGCGGATCAGTTGCTGGCGCCCTGGAAGCAGGCCGATGCGGAGGTTGGCGATTATGTCTTCCATTAAGGTCTATGCCATTCTGGCGCTCTTGGCGGTCCTGATTTTCATGGGCTTGATCGCCCTTCAGGTCCTGGAGATCCAATACTACAAACCCTTGGTATGAAAAGGGTTGCAACAACCGTTTCGCTCGCCTGCCTGCTTCTTGCGCTGGCGACCGGACTGGTTGGCTGCATGTCGGTTGCCCCCGACGATTCCGACCAGCCTTGGAATGTGGTTCCGCCCAACGAAGGCGTGCCGACCCTGCCCGGAATGTATTAAGCGGCAAGGCGCCGGGCTGCCCGAAAAAAAATAGGACCTATAGGTCGTATAGGTCCTATCGCTTCACTCGCTTCAACCGTCGGAATCGGCTATTTCCCGATCAGCTTCTCGGCAATCTGAATGGCGTTCAAGGCCGCGCCCTTCCAGATATTGTCGCCCGCCACGAACAGGGCCAGCCCGTTCTCCACGCTGGCGTCCTTGCGGATGCGGCCGACGCGGACGTCGTACTGCCCCGAAACATCGAGGGGCATCGGATAGAGGCTCTTCTGGATGTCGTCCGTCAGCAGGACGCCGGGCGACTTCGCCAGGATGTCCCGGGCCTGGGCCGGGGAGATCGGCCGCGCGAACTCAACGAACAGCGCCTCGGAATGCCCGTTGAACACCGGCACGCGAACGCAGGTGGTGCAGACGCGGATAGCGCTGTCGCCCAGGATCTTATGCGTCTCCTTGCGCATTTTCACCTCTTCGGTGGTCTCGCCGGAGTCGTCCTTGCAGCTCCCGATCTGGGCCAGCACGTTGAACGCGATCGGATGGGGATACTGCTCGGGCTTCGGCATGGGCTGGCCGGCGGCCCAGGCCTTGACCTGGTTTTCAAGCTCGCGGATGGCGGGGGCGCCGGTTCCCGAAACGGCCTGGTACGTGGCCGCGGTGAAACGGACGATTTTGGCCGCCTTATGCAGCGGCGCCAGGGCCATCAGGGCGATGATGGTGCTGCAATTGGGGTTGGAGATGAGATTCTGGTGATTCGCAAGGGCTTCCGGGTTGATTTCCGGAATCACCAGCGGCACGCGGGGATCCATGCGGAAGTCATCGCCGTTGTCGATCACCACGCAACCTTGCCCGGCCGCGGCCCAGCCCAGGGTCTGGGAGGCGCCCTTGGCCCCTTCCGTGCCGGCGAAGAAAGCGAAATCCATGCCCTTGAAGGCCTCGGCCGTGGCCGCCTTCACCGGATAGCCCACGCCGTCAATGACCTCCGTGCGCTCCGACCGGGCCAGGATGGTCAGGCTTTTAACCGGGAACTGGCGTTTCTTGAGCACGCGGACCATTTCAGTTCCGACGGCTCCGATGCCCACGATGCAGACATTGTACGTTTTCATTCGCTGATCCTTTTCCACAATTGGGGGAGCATTTTAGGGCATCCCGCTTGATTTCGCAACTTTATTGCTTCGCCTTTTTGGGGTGGTTCCTGTAAAAAAGGGCTTTGAACGGAGGAAGTCATGATCAAGGTCGGCATTATCGGGCTCGATACCAGTCACAGCGTCGAATTTCCGCGCCGCATGCAGGCGCCGGACTGTCCGGAGGCGGACCGGGTGCAGGGGCTGCGCGCCGTCACCTGCCTCCGCTTCGAAACGCCGTTCCAGAACAAGGACGGGCTGGACAAACGGCAGGCCCAGCTGGAAGCCTGGGGCGTCAAGGTGACCGAATCCTTTGACGAGGCGGCGGCGGGCTGCGACGCCTACATGATCGAAATCAACGACGGCAGCTACCATCTCGACTATTTCCGGCGTCTGGCCGCCCTTGGCAAGCCGGTTTTCCTGGACAAGCCCCTGGCCTCCTCGCTGGAGGACGGCCGCGAAATCGTCCGCCTGGCCCGCCTTCACAAAACCCGGGTCTGGTCGGGCTCCTCGCTCCCCTTCTCCCCTCCCCTGGCGGAAATCCTGGCCGGCTTCTCCCGCGTGAACCTGGCCCACGTCTACGGGGCCCTCGGCAAGGCGCCCGCCGGCGACTCGCTGATCTGGTACGGCGTGCATGTCTTCGAAACCCTGCAGCGGATCATGGGGCCGGGCGCGCTTTCCGTCATGGCCCACGAAAGCGCCGCCGAAACCGTCGCCATCGTGGATTACGGCGAAGGCCGGCAAGGCACCGTCGAATGCGTGCCGGGCTGCTACGCCTACGGCGGCCGGGCGCATGGCCTGGACAAGGAGGGCAAGGCGCTGATGAAAATCCTGCAGCTGCCGGTCAGCTACCCCGCCCTCGTGAAGGCCATCAAGGATTTCTTCGACGGCGGTCCGGCTCCGGTCAGCCTCGAAACCACCTTCGAAGGGCTCGCCCTGATGGCCGCCGCGCGGCAGTCCATCGGCAGCGGAAGCAAGGCCGCCGTCAGCCGGCCATGACCGCGGTCGAGCGGGTTGCCGGTCCCTGAATTCGACTCTGTAATCGCTTGACTTTCGGCCCTCCCGTGTTAAAGTTTTACCCGCTTTTGTATGACCCGGTATAAGCAAAATCCGCCGGGCCCCGCACCTGCGTTTTTTTTTGCATCATTAACGAAGAAAGAGGATCCGGTATGGCGAAAACAGCGGCTAAAAAATACGTCTATTCCTTCGGCGGCTCCAAGGCCGATGGCGACGCTTCCATGAAAAACCTGCTCGGCGGCAAGGGCGCGAACCTCGCCGAGATGTGCAAGCTCGGCCTGCCGGTCCCGGCCGGCTTCACGGTCACCACCGAGTGCTGCGTCGACTTCTTCGCCAGCAAGATGAAGTTCCCCGCCGGCCTGCAGGAGCAGGTCCAGGCCGCCCTGGCGGAGACCGAGAAGAACATGGGCATGAAATTCGGCGACCCCGCCAAGCCCCTCCTGATCTCCTGCCGCTCGGGCGCGCGCCAGTCCATGCCCGGCATGATGGAGACCGTCCTCAACATCGGCCTCTGCTCGCCGACGATCCCCGCCCTCATCGCGCGCACCAAAAACCCCCGCTTCGTCTACGACTCCTACCGCCGCCTGATCATGATGTACTCCGACGTCGTCATGGAGAAGGCCGAGGGCATCGAGCCCAAGGACGACATGGGCATCCGCAAGCAGCTCGACCGCCTGATGGACGAGCTGAAGAAGAAAAAAGGGTACAAGACCGACGTCGACCTGACCGAGACCGACCTGAAGGATCTCTGCGACGCCTTCAAGGCGCGGATCAAGTCCGTGTTCGGCAAGCCCTTCCCCGACAGCGCCGTCGAGCAGCTCTGGGGCGGCATCGGCGCCGTGTTCAAGAGCTGGAACGGCAAGCGCGCCATTTCCTACCGCCGCATCGAGGGCATCCCGGACATCTGGGGCACCGCCGTGACCGTGCAGGCCATGGTGTTCGGCAACATGGGCGACACCTCCGCCACCGGCGTGGCCTTCACCCGCAACCCCGCCACGGGCGACTCCCGGTTCTTCGGCGAATGGCTCGCCAACGCGCAGGGCGAGGACGTGGTGGCCGGCATCCGCACGCCCCACCCCCTCAACGAAGCCATGAAGACCGAGGGCACGCAGGCGCTCGAGTCGCTCGAGAAGGCGATGCCCGTGGTCTACAAGCAGCTCGATGCCATCCGGACCCGGCTCGAGAAGCACTACCGCGACATGCAGGACCTGGAGTTCACGATCCAGGAAGGCACGCTGTACCTGCTGCAGACCCGCACCGGCAAGCGCACGGGCACGGCCGCGCTGAACATGGCCATGGATATGCTCGCGGAAGGCATGATCAGCGACAAGGAGGCGGTCATGCGCGTCAAGCCCGCCCAGCTAGACGAGCTGCTGCACCCCATTCTCGACCCGTCCGCCGAAAAGAGCGCCACGCTCCTCGGCAAGGGACTGCCCGCCGGCCCCGGCGGCGCGGTCGGCCAGATCGTCTTCACCGCCGAAAAGGCCGTGGAGTGGGTCAAGGCCGGCAAGACCGTCCTGCTCGTGCGCGAAGAGACGAGCCCCGAGGACGTCGAAGGCATGCGCGTCGCGCAGGGCATCCTGACCGCCCGCGGCGGCATGACCAGCCATGCGGCCCTCGTGGCCCGCGGCTGGGGCAAGTGCTGCATCGTCGGCGCCGGCTCGCTCCACGTGGACGCCGCGGCCAAGCGGCTGAAAGCCAGCGGACAGACGCTGAAGGAAGGCGACTGGGCCAGCCTCAACGGCACCCGGGGCAACGTCTACCTGGGCGCCGTCAAGCTGATCGACGCCACCGAGAATCCCCGCTTCCAGCAGTTCATGGCGATCGTCGACAAGTACCGCAAGATGGGCGTGCGCGCCAACGCGGACACGCCCGAGGATGCGCGGGTCGCCCGCCAGTTCGGCGCCGAGGGCATCGGCCTCTTCCGCACCGAGCACATGTTCTACGGCAAGGGCAGCGACGAGCCGCTCTTCCTGCTGCGCAAGATGATCCTCAGCAAGACCACCGAGGAGCGTCGCAAGGCCCTCTCCCGGCTGTTCCGCTTCGTCAAGAGCGACATCAAGGCGGCCCTCGCCGTCATGGACGGCCTGCCCGTCACCATCCGCCTGCTCGATCCGCCCCTGCACGAGTTCGTGCCGTCCGATCCCGCCAAGCAGAAGGAGCTGGCCGACAGCCTCGGCATCACGGTCAAGGAAATCCGCGATCGCGCCGAACAGCTCCACGAGACGAACCCCATGATGGGCCACCGCGGCGTGCGCCTCGGCGTCACCTACCCCGAGGTGGCCGAGATGCAGTTCCGCGCCGTCTTCGAGGCGGCCGCCGAGCTGATCACGCAGAAGAAGACCTGCAAGCCCGAGATCATGATCCCCGTCACCTGCGACGTGGCCGAGCTCAAGCACCAGAAGGCCATCTGCGAGCGGGTGAACCGCGAAGTCCGCACCAAGTACAGCCTGAAGACGCTCGACTACCTGTTCGGCACGATGATCGAGATCCCGCGGGCCGCCCTGCTGGCCGATCGCATGGCGGCGGAGGCGGACTTCTTCTCGTTCGGCACGAACGACCTGACCCAGATGACGTTCGGCTTCAGCCGCGACGACACCGACAAGTTCCTGCACGATTACCTTGATAAGAAGATCCTCGCCGCCGATCCCTTCCAGACGCTGGACATCGACGGCGTCGGCCAGATGGTCAAGATCGCGACCGAGCGCGGCCGCAGCGTGAAGAAGAGCCTGAAGGTCGGCATCTGCGGCGAGCAGGGCGGCGACGCGGCCTCGGTCGAGTTCTGCTTCCAGACCGGGCTGAACTACGTGAGCTGCAGCGCGTTCCGGATTCCGCTGGCCCGCCTCGCGGCGGCGCAGGCGGCCCTGAAGGCGGCGAAGAAATGATAGCTAATAGCTGATAGCTGATAGCGAATCTTATTAGCTATCAGCTATTCTTATGGAAAGGAAATCCGGTATGTCCCCGATCGAGTCTTTAAAAAACGCCGTTCGCGATGTGCCGGATTTCCCCATTCCGGGAATCCTGTTCAAGGACATCACCCCCGTCCTCGGCGATCCGGTCCTTTTCCGGACCGCCGTGGACCTGTTCGTCCGCCGGCACGAGAAGTCCGGCATCCAAAAGGTGGCCTGCATCGACGCGCGCGGCTTCCTCCTGGGCTCCGCCGTGGCCTACGCATTGAAGGCCGGCCTCGTTCCAATCCGCAAGAAGGGCAAGCTCCCCTACAAGACCATCAGCCAGTCCTACGCGCTGGAATACGGCACGGCCGAGCTGTCCATCCATGTCGATGCCGTGGAGCCGGGCGAAAAGGTGCTGCTGATCGACGACCTCCTGGCCACGGGCGGAACGCTTTTCGCCGCCTGCCAGCTGCTGGAAAAGGCCGGGGCCAAGGTCGTCGAAGCCGACGTCCTGATCGAGCTGGCCTTCCTCAAGGGCCGCGACAAACTGAGCGGCACGTCTTTGTTTGCCGCCTTTTCGTACTGATCACCCTGGCTTGAACATCTCGAAATACGCGAGCGGAATGGAATCCGCCGTCTTTTCCTTCCGCGCTTTCAAGATCTCGTTCACGCCTTTCAAAAGGGCCGGCGGAGCGATCCCGATCTCGATCGACTTGCCCGCCTCCACCATGGCGCTGAGCAGATCGCAGCTCTTGATGAGAACGCCGTCCACCGGATCGAAGCTGTCCTGGTTATAGGAGGCCTCGAGCTCGGCCGGCGTCACGGCGCGGCGGACGCCCTTTTCCCTGATCCGGTTCTCAAACGGCTTCTCGACGTAATAGAGCACCTGCTCGTGCCACGTGTCCGGCAGCAGCGGCAGCAGGTTCTCGCGGATCAGGATGCCCTCCTCCTCCTCGACGAATTTTTCGAGCCCCTCGATCGACCGCTTGATGGGCGAAATGATGTCGCGCGTGAACACCTCGGGCAGGTCGTGCATGAGCCCGCCGAGAAAATTGTTGCGCCGCCGGGCGGCGCAGAAGCCGCGCCCCGCCCCGAACAAATAGGCCAGCATGGCCGTGAACAGCGAATGCCCCAGGACGGAGGTGCTCGGCATGCGCGGCGTCTGGGCCCAGCGCTGCTGGAACCGGAGCTGGCCGCACAGGTCCACGAAGCCGTAGGCCTTCTGCTTGAGGTTGATCTTGCGGACCCCGATCAGGTCGATGTAATCCTCAAGCTGGTTCTCGATCTCCTCGCGCGTCTTCTCGATGCCGTACAGGAACGGGCCGCTGTGGTAGACCATGCGGAATTCCCATTGCGTGGCCAGGTAATGGGCCGCCTTCAGGATGCGCCGCTCCAGCCCGTCCTTGCGGTCGCCCGCCAAATAGGCCGCCAGGCGGGCGTGCAAATCCCCCAGCGATTCCAGTTCCGGCTCCAGCTCGTTCAGCACGTGGTTGTTGACCTTGTCCGCGTGCGTGCTCATCAGCCGGTGGAAGAAGGGCGCCTTGAGATCTGTCAGCACCACGCGCGGCAGGAACTCGAAAATCAACCCGTCGACGAGGAACGACCAGTCGACCGCCTTCTCCCCGCGGCGGTCCTCCTCGAACTTGGCGAGCAGGAACACGATGATCGCCTTGTGCGCCTGCTTGTCCAGCTCGGTCAGTTGCACGGGCCGCACGTGGTCGTTCCACCGCTGGATGGACGCCGCGCTGAACAACCGGTCAATTAACATCTTCGAAATCATATCCTGCCCTCGCATCGTTACGCTTTATTGCAGCATACCCCGCCGCGTCCGCCGATGCCACAGTAAAAACGCTCGACTAAAGCAAGCCGGGCGCATCTGTGATTGTGTTATCATCTCCGCGTAGGCCGGGCGCTACGAGCCCGGCGCTGGTGTGCCCAAGGGGAACGGGCCGCACTGCGCCGGGCTCGTAGCGCCCGGCCTACAAAGAAGCCGTTCATATTCAAGCGCAACATAATCGCAGATGCGCCCAAAGCATGCCTATTCCCCCGTTTCGCATCAACCTTGGCGACCGCGATGCGCTTGAAGCGGCCATGGGGAACCCTACACAAATCGACCGTCCTTCTGGAACACCTTGCCGTCCACCATCAGCCGCCCGCCCTTGCGAAGATCGCGGATCAGGTCCCCGTGCAGGGCTGAGCGGTTGGGGTCATGCAAGCGGATTACGCCAGACAATATCCGGGAAACGGCCAAAATCGCGATCATTGGAATAGACCCTGGCGCCATGTTCCAAAGCGTGCGCGGCAATCAGCGCATCTGTGGTCAAGTTGCCGCCCGTTCCGACGGCGGCAAGCATGTCGAATAAAATCCGGATGGTGGCCGGCGTCGGCGTCAACAGGCGAACATGGCTGACCGCCAGCCATCCGGAAACCGCCGAACGGCATTGCTCAACCGTCATGGGCTTATCGCTGAGCGTCGGATGCGTCATCAATCTGACGAAGGCCATGACCACGATCCACGGAATGCCGACGGGCTCGTCTCCGGATAGGACGCGTTCTAACCACGCCCTTGCCCGGGTATGCGCCGGACAGGTGGCATCGTAGGCATAGATTAAAAGATTGGCGTCAGGGATCAGCACGATCTGATCGTCTCCGACTCGATTCGATCGTAAAGCTGATTGAGGCTGACGCCTTGAGCACCGGGTTTCAGTCCCAGCCGATGGGGCCGAACTCTAAACCGCGCCCCCTTGGCAGGCGCTTTCAGGCGCGCCAAGCCGATTTCCAGACTTTGCTCCACGGTTGCCCGAAACGATTGCCCGGACGTTTTGGAGAGTTCATGCAACTCGCGCAAAATATCATCATTTATTTTGACCGTCGTTCTCATGTTGGCATCATGATGCCACTTTCAGCTGCGCCCTGTCAACCGATAAGGGCCGCCCCCCACTACTCGCCTAAGGACTAGACACCCAACGGCACCCAAAGAAACACCCTACATACTTAAACGACCTGCTTTGCGGGCCCTTTACGGGGACCATCGCGAGCCGCCCGAGCCGCTTCGGCTAGGGCGAGCGACGAGAGTCGGGTTCGGCGTTTCGATCAGCACGATATGGCGAGGCGATTTTGGCGATGATGGGGCCGCGCGACGCGGCGAGCTGGCCTCGTGGCCGCGATGCCGCGTTGGGTGGCCCCAGCGCGCCAAAGCGTCCGCCAGATCGTGCCGAAACGCCGAACCCCCGCCGGGCTTGGACACGAGCACGGCCCCTAAAACGATTCACACCCCTACACAAACCGCCCGTCCTTCTGGAACACCTTGCCGTCCACTGTCATCCGCCCGCCCTTGCGCAGGTCCCGGATAAGGTCCCAGTGCAGGGACGAGCGGTTGCGCCCGCCGGTTTCCGGGTACGACTGCCCCAGCGCGAGGTGGATCGTGCCGCCGATCTTCTCGTCGAACAGGATATTGCGGATGAAGCGGTCGATCTTCGGGTGCGTTCCGATCCCCAGCTCCCCCAGCCGCCTGGCCCCGGGATCCGAATCGAGCATGCCGACGAGGAACGCCTGGTTCTTCTCGGCTGTTGCTTCCACCACCCGCCCCTTCTTGAAGACCAGCCGCACGCCCGCCACCTCGCGGCCCTGCACGCAGACGGGGAAGTCGAAGCGGATATGCCCCTCCGCCGACGTTTCAACGGGGCCGGTGAAAATCTCCCCGCTCGGCATGTTGCGCCGGCCGTCGGAATTGATGAAGATGCGGCCTTTCACCGAGAACGCGATGTCCGTGTCCGGCCCCTCGATGCGGATGCGGTCCGCCCCGCGCAGCCGGGCGATCAGCTTTTCCTGATAACGGGACAGCTGAGCCCAGCGCCTCAGCGGGTCGGGCTCGTCGGCAAACTGGGCGCCGAACACGTAATCCTCGAAATCGGCCAGGCTCATTTCCGCGTCCTGCGCGTAAGCCGCGGTCGGGTACAGGGTCGTCACCCACCGCTTGCGCATGAGGAGCTTGCGCGCCGGCCGGGCGGCCTTGGCCAGGGCGGAAAATTTCGCGGGATCGGCGGAGGTCAGGCCCCGCGTGTTTCCCTCGGACTGCACGCCGATGGTCGCGTCCATGCGCCGCGCATAATCCAGTTGGTAGCCAGGAAGCGAGGAGAAGAGGTTCGCCTTGCCCGATCGGAAGAAGGCCTCCTGCAACCCGGGCGGGCTCATCCGCAGGGCCGGGAAGGCGCCGACCCGGTACAGCTCCTCGCAAACGGATTCCAGCAGCGGCTCGGCAAGCGAGGTGCCGGAGACGCCAATCTGCTGGCCTTCGCGCGCCTCGACGCAGTAGCGGACCAGGATTCGGGCCAGGGCGGTTGCCCTTGGATCTTTCATGATACGGTTCCTCCCGGCAGCTCGGCGCCGCGTTCCTCGATGACCTGCCGGAGCACCCGCAGCAATTCGGGGTGCATGCGCAGCGGGCGGCCGTCCCGCCCCACGCACGCGTGGTCCGTATAGCCCGACACCAGCCGCTCGCCGTCCCTCAGCACCGCGTAGTGCAAGCGGAAGCGAACCGATCCCAGAAATTGCGCCCCGCACTGCACCGTCAACAGGTCGTCATACCGCCCCGGGCTCCGGTAGGCGCAGTGCGCCTCGATCACGGGCAGGAGCACGCCGGCGTCCTCGAGGCTGGCGTACGGAAGGCCGTAGGCGCGCAGCAGCTCGGTTCGGGCCATTTCGAAATAGACCAGGTAATTGGAGTGATACACCATGTTCATCTGGTCTGTATTCGCGTAGGACACGCGGACCGAAATGGAAAAAGGCTCTTTGGGGCTGGGGTTCATTGGGGCGGTTTCTTTGGCTCGAATCCAGGGGATGGCAGGGACGACACGGAATCGACGGCGGCCTGTGTCCCCATTTGCGCGCAAACATCAAAGGCGGTATTGGCGACAGCGGTCACAACCGCATCGACGAGCAACCCGATTAAGTCACCCCCGCCGTTTCCCGAATTCCGAACCTCGTGCCAGCCCGCCTGCCACATCAACGCGCCGGTCGCGCTTTCCACCAGCCACACCGAGCCGGCCACCTCCGACGAGCCGTGGATGACCTGGTAGCGGGTACCCCACGCGTCGATCCGCGAATAGAGCAGATAATCGACTTTCAAATCCCCGCCGAGCTTGCCGGCTGAGAGGTCGGGTATATCGCGGATGGACATGCCGCTCGAGGTCGCGTAGGTGACGATCCGGTCCGCGCTTACGACCTCGAAACCCCGCTTGCGGAGCATCTCCTCGCAGGCCTTGTTGAACACGATCGGGGCGGAAGGTTCGGGCGCGGCGTTCTGGCTTGGCAGCACCGCCACCCGAACCGGATGGCGCTGGAAGTAATAATGGTCCGGCCTGTTCGAGGTTGCGCAACCGGCCGCCAGGACCAGAAGCCAGGTCGAAAAAACCATTTTGGCGGTGAAAGGACTAATTTGTTTTCTCATTGAAGCGCCGCCTTGAACCGCGGGTCCGCCAGGATCTGCCGCAGGATCATGTGCAGGGTCTGCTGCTCGTCAATTTTCAAATGCCCTTGTGTGGCAAACAAGGCGCGCTTGCCGAAAACAGTTTCCCCCCGGGGGGAGATCAGCTCCGCATCGAGGATCCAGAGGCCGGGCGACAGCATCAACAGGTCGGATCCAAGGTAGGCGATCCGGTCTTCGGGTTTTGCGCGCTCGCGAATCTCCTTCCGCAGCGACTCGAACGACGGGCCGAAGGCGAAGTCTGGCCGGCGTGGGGCCGCCCCGGAAACTTTCAATTCGGCCTCGATCGCCTCGGTCACGAACGTCCACGGGGTAAAATCGGGAGCCAGCTGTTTGCGGTCGTGCTGCGTGAGACTGTCGATGACGGGACAGACGTAGACCGGCGCCCCGAGCGGAAGTGCGATGGCGCCGAACCGGTCCTGCGCCGGCTTGTACGGCGCCGGCTTGTACCGGGAAGTCGTACAGCCGGACGCCAGCAGCGCCACGCAAAGGAGCATCCGATATAATCTCACGCCACCCATGCATTACCCCTTCACTGATCGGAGACTCCGAACGTCGAACGATCACCTTCGAACTTCCAATACTTCGTCGTTGGATGTTCGACGTTCGTTTTTCATCACCGATCACTGATTACCGATCACTGATTACTGATTACCGTTTATCCAACCCCTGGTCGATCAGTTTGTCGACGAACTTGCTGATGGCGGCTCGCAGGGCGTTTCCGGCCATGGTTTCGTCGTAGCCGGCAGAGGCGCCGAAGCCGAGAACCTGGTTGGCGGACACTTCCACCACGCCATGCCCGCTTTCGGAGGTGATGATGCGGCCGGTTGCGACTTCCACGAGGCGGACGTCCACAACGGCTTCGGCTTCCTGGACCGTCTTGGCGCTGAAGATGCAGCCCTGCGCCCGCCGCGACCGGTAGCCGAAGCTGGACACCGTGCCGATGACGACCATATCCACGCCGGCTTTTTTCCCGACTTCGGCGGCGGCGCCGGCGTTCACCTTGGCGGTTCCGGCGAGCTGCTGCTCGTCCGCGATCTGGTTGAATTTTTCGCGCTCATAGAGGGCGAACTGGCCCGAGCGGTCCAGGTAAGTCGTGAGGACGGCGGCGGCGCTGCGGCCAATGCGGCCGTGCCCGTAATCCGTTTGATCCTCGAAATCGATCACCGCCATCTTTTTCCGCTCGGCAAGCGGAAGGGGGGCTCGCGAGGTGCTCCAGCCCGGCTGAACACTCTCCTCTTCCTTGCGGATCTCAGTGGTATAGCATCCCGCGAGCAAAACCAGGCTCAGTGCCGCCGCCGACGTCATCAAACGTTGCCTCATACGTTATCCCTTTCGGTTTTAACGCTTAACTTAGAACAGCGTCCCCTTTTCCACAAGCAAATAGAAGCGCGGAAGGACCCTTCAACAAGGTTAAGCCAAGAGCTGCCCGTGGGCGTGAAGTGCATGTGGAACCGCGGGTGTCTAGTCAGTATAGGCTGGTACTTCCCCCCTGACCAACTGCCCCAGGCGAGGGCTGAACCTATACACCCGTTGACGGACACGGGAGCAGGTCGATGCCCTGGTCAAGAAGACCGTGATGGAGCAGTGGTCCGTGCCGGAAGACAAGTATCACGAAGATGCTGACTTGAGACAGTGTCGAAGGGGGTTCAGACTTTCTTTACGACGATCAGCCTAGGCCGCCAATATTAAAATTGAACGCATCCCACCAAAACGATAAATCCCGCTATCTCTGCCAGTCCCAAAGAATATCGTAGGACAGGTCTTTGTATGAGAATTTGCCTAGGCAGATAAGAGAAAACTGAAGACAACAGGATCATGGGGACGAGAATCCGCAAAACAAACTCTACAGATATTGGTTCACTGGCTATTGTTTTATTTTCTCTTTCGAGAGTTGTTAGACCGAGAAGACGGAAGTGAAGACGATCACCTTTTCTTGCTTGTGAAAAAATTACGATTGGGTAAGAAGCTACACAGGTATATCGCCCTGATTCACCTGTAATACGATTATTCTCCGGATTCAGTTCGATAATAGTTAGTCCATTACGGTATTGAAACCAATCCTGAAAGTTTCCGGCAAAAAGAAGGACACCAAATATGAAAAGGGGCACAGCCCCCCATCGAAGAACCCGAATTGCAGTCCGATGTCGCATTTGGTTGTCTTGAATGGCAGACGAGGTAGTCTCTGAAATGGACATAGGCCAAGACTCCACATATAGCTGTACAGGGTGATATTACCCTTGGCGGGGATTGAGCGTCAAGGGGTCTTGATGGGCTGAGCGAACGGGCCTCGCCCCAGTTTCTTACAGGGGCAAATGTCCGTGTTCAGCAATCCGCCCCTGCTAGTCACCGACCAGCCTGCTCCAAGGGGGATTCCCTCCGGCCATCCTGTCGGCAGTCCGATTGGCGTACCCGTTCACCCCCCTATACCCGCCGAGGTGAAGGATTAGGTGAAAGAACTCGGGAAATGTCGGCCCTCCTACGCTCTGCGCCTCAAAGCAGGCTTGAGCTTCAAAGGGTCCGGGAGAAATGTCGGGAATCTGCGGGATATTGTTCAGTTAGGAAATCTGGTTCAATCCCGGCTTTTGCTGAGTTCGTGAAGCCGAGCCTGGTCTTCTTCAATGAGTGCCGCCGAGCGGAGGGCCGGGCGCGACCGGGATGCCTAGAGGTCGCCCGGCGCGGCGAGGCCCGGTGGCGGTTGAGCCCGAGCGGGGGCGAGGGCGAAAGGCGCTCGCGGCCCGAGGGAAGGGCCGCTAGCGCCGACCGCCGGCCGGGCTTGCCGCGCCGGTGTCTTCCGCGACCTCTCCGCAGCCCGGTTACGCCCAGCCCGAAGCCAGCCTTACCATTGTCCGGTAATTCTCCAGCGTGTCGGCGCTGATCGTGCGCCCGTACGGGGACGCCGACGGCATCAGGACGAAACCCCTCCCCTCCCCCGCCGTCCCCTCCTCCAGCGCTTGCCGAACCTTCCCCTCGAACTCCCGGGGGCCCAGGTTCTCAATGTCTGACGCCTCGATGTTGCCGAACAGCACCATCTGCCGGCCGGCCTGTTTCCGCACGTCGCGCAATTCCATGTCGCCCTGCGGCGGTGGCTCGATCGGGTCCAGCCCCATGGCGCCGGTTTTCATAATGAGGGACAGAATGTTGCTCAGGCGGCCATGGCAGTGGATCCGGGCGAAGCCCCCGTGCTTCTGGATCGACTCGACCTGGGGCGTGACATAGCGCACCACGTACTCGTCGAACAGGGCGGGCGGGAGGTAGGGTTCGGAGGCGTACTCGGGCCCGTAGATGCGCCAGAGATGCCCCGGGAATAACCGGGCGATCTCCTCCGTCTCGCGCCAGAGCGGGGTGGCGAACTTCTCGATCAGCCGGTGGAAGAGCGCCTGCTCCGTCAGCGCGATGATCGTGAAATCCTCCATCGAGAAAAGCGTGGCCGCGTTGCACAGCGGATCCGCCGTGTCGACCATGACGATGCCGTTGTCCCCCAATTCCTTCTCCCTCGCGAAGAGCGGCGCCACGTCGACGCTGTGCGAGAAGAACGCGTCGGGCAGCGTGAGAAACGCCTTCAAGTCGTCGACGTCCTTGAGCAGGTGCTCCAGGGTCCAGACGGTGTTGATCCCGGAATCGCGCCGCTGCAGCGACGTCAGGAGCCGGCCTCCGGCGCGGACGGTGGAGCGGTAAAACTGCGACCCGTCGCGGATGAACGTTTCGACCGACTGGACGCCGGCCTTCAGTTCCGGATCGAGGGACGGACGGATCGGACCGCACATGCGGATAAGGTCGGTTTTTCCCTCGGCCAGTTCCAGCAGCGGTTTCCAGTCGGGGGAAGAGTAGACGTTGAACGGCGACGGATCCTGCGTATCCACGCGGAAGCCACCGATCTCGTAAAAACTGACGGCGGGCCTGTCGACCGGTTTGCCGTTCAACGTAGCCATGAGCCGTTCCCGCCGGGTCATCATGATGAACTCCTCTCGTAGGTGGAAAAACATTACCGGATCAGGTATAGTATGCACAACATGTTTCAAGAAGACACTATTGCCGCCATTGCCACCGCTTCGGGGCCGGGTGCGATATCGATCGTCCGGCTATCGGGCCCCGCTTCCCTTTCCATAGCGGACACTTTTTTCCGCTGCTCCGCCCCCCTGCCCTCCGGCCGGCCGGGGGGTACGTTTGTCTATGGCCGCATCGAGAGTCCCGGCGGACTGGTAGACGAGGGGCTGCTTCTGGTTTTCAAGGCGCCCCGCAGCTACACGCGCGAGGATGTGGTTGAAATCCAGTGCCACGGCGGACGGGAAAGCGCGCGCCGCGTGCTGAGACTCGCGATGGAGGCGGGCGCACGGCCGGCGGAACCGGGCGAATTCACCCGGCGTGCCTTCCTGAACGGCCGGCTCGACCTGGCCCAGGCGGAGGCGGTGATGGACCTGATAGCCGCCCGGTCGGAACGCGCGGCCTCCTCCGCAGTCGAGCAGCTGGCGGGGGGGTTGAGCGGAGCGGTGAATGGTATTTATGATCTGATCGTGGGTGCGGCAGCCGATCTGGAAGCGTCGCTGGATTTTCCAGAAGAGGATTTTCCTGACGAGCTCGCTGTCGGGGCTGGCGAGAGGGTAAGCCAGGCGTTGATTGAACTGGACCGACTACTGGCGACTTGGGAAGAAGGGCATCGGCTGCGCGATGGACTGCTAGTCGTCATCACGGGTCGCCCCAACGCGGGGAAGTCCACGCTCCTCAACCGCCTGCTCCAACGTGACCGCGCCATCGTCTCCCCCACCCCCGGCACAACACGCGATGCCATTGAAGAAACGTTTGTTTTAGACGGACTCCCACTTCGACTGGTAGACACGGCCGGTTTGCGAACAACCGATTGTTCGGTTGAGCGCCAAGGCATCCTAAAAACGCGTCAATACATGGCCGAGGCGGATCTGCGCATTCATGTCATCGATGCGTCCCTGCCCTTTTCCCCCGAAGACAAACTCAGCCTGGCTGAATCGGATTCGCGCAAAGTGCTTATCTTCCTTAACAAGTCGGATCTTTGTTCTGCTATAAATAACTCCAATTACGTTGGTTACAATGCAGTTCGAGGGTCGCTACTCGATTCCTCTGACATATCCCCTATCCTCGAAGCCATGAGTCGCATGCTCGATCAGAACACGGAGTGGACACCACACGCCACCCTGAGCGAACGACACCGCAACCTCATACTCCAGGCCAAAACAACGCTCTTGGAGGCCTCGGGAAAAATCTGTCCGCAGCATCCTGAACACCTTGTTCCGTCCGCCCTTCATCTACGAGATGCCGCAGGTTACCTCGGTCAAGTGACGGGACGGTTTTTCTATCAGGACTTGCTTGATCAGGTCTTCGCTCGTTTCTGCATCGGGAAGTAAACTTGAAATTACGCCCCTACCCAGGTATCCTCTTACTTACTATTATGGAAAGCACAGCCTTCGAAGTTTTAGTGGTCGGCGCGGGGCATGCCGGTTGCGAAGCCGCTCTTGCTGCCGCCAGGCTCGGCGCCAGGACCGCCTTGCTGACCATGGACCGCCTCGCCATCGGCCGGATGTCCTGCAACCCTTCTATCGGAGGTATCGCAAAATCGCATCTGGTCTTCGAACTCGATGCCCTCGGTGGCGAGATGGCCGTCAACACCGACTTTACCGGCATTCAATTCCGGACCTTGAACACAAAAAAAGGGCCCGCTGTTCAGGCCAACCGAGCCCAGTGTGATAAAGCCGCTTTTTCTGACCGCCTCCAAGCTGTTGTGGCCATGACGGACCACTTATCCATCCTGGAGGGTACTGCCGAAAAACTTGTTCTGGAAAACGACGAGGTGAGAGGCGTCTTGCTGTCGGATGGTCGTACCGTGGCAGCAAAAACCATCATCCTGGCACCGGGAACATTCCTCCATGGGGAGATCTTCATCGGGAAGCAAAAAGTGTCAGGCGGCCGAATAGGCGAAAAGGCGGCCGACAGACTCAGTGATTCGCTGCGCGAAACGGGTTTTGAATTGGCTCGCTTGAAAACAGGCACCCCACCCAGGCTCCACAAGGACTCCGTCGATTTTAGCAAAATGACAGTCCAACCCGGAGAGGTGCCCCCACCTTTCTTCTCCAGGGCAGCCCGTCGAGAGTGGTCCTTGTTCCACGTGGAACAATCACCCCCCTTGTTCCACGTGGAACAACCCAATGACCCCTTGCGACCATGGCCACTCGGATCCTGCCAGTTGCCCTGTTATCTAACGCACACGACTTCTGAAACCCACGCGATCATTCAGGCGAACCTTGAAATGAGCGCCCTATACGGGGGCTTGATCCAGGGCACCGGGGCGCGTTATTGTCCATCCCTTGAGGACAAAGTCGTAAAATTTGCCGGCAAAGCCGCGCACCATGTTTTTATCGAGCCAGAAGGGAGAGGGGTTGAGGAGCTTTACCCCAACGGGACGTCTAACAGCCTCCCGGTTGACGTTCAGGAAAAAATGATTCGATCAATCCCCGGGCTTGAGCGAGCGCGCTTTCTGCAACCGGCTTACGCAATCGAATACGACTTTTCTGATCCGACCCAACTACGTCACACCCTGGAAAGCAAACGGGTAGGGGGGCTATATTTCGCCGGTCAGATCAACGGAACGACCGGATACGAGGAGGCGGCGGCACAAGGTTTTGTGGCGGGGGTCAATGCCTATCGCAAGTGCAGGGGTATACCGCCTATTTCTCTTTCCCGTACAGATGCCTATATTGGCATCCTGATTGACGATCTTGTGACCAAAGGCACGGACGAACCCTATCGGATGTTCACCTCCCGCTCCGAGACCCGTCTTTCGTTGCGGCAGGACAATGCCCGGTTCCGGCTGCACGCTCATGCTGAGGCAATCGGATTGATTTCACCCGCGGTCCTTGATAATAACGCATCCGATAATTTACAGGTTGAAAATGAAATGGAGCGGCTGAGGAAATCGTTCGATTCGAACGGTTCACTTGCCCAACGGCTCAAACGGCCGGATGTGCACTTTACAGAAATGGTTTCCCCGTCTTTAAGTCCAGACCTGGCTCAGCAGGTTGAGATCCGGCTAAAATATGAAGGGTATATTCAACGGGAACAGCAGCAAGTGCAATCTTCACAAGTCCTTGAGCGCCAAATACTTCCGAATAATATAGACTACGATGGCATGAGCGCTGTCCGGTTTGAATCGCGTGAAAAACTTAAAAAAATCCGGCCTGAAAATCTGGGCCAGGCGTCCCGGATTCCCGGAATTACGCCGGCCGATCTGGCCATATTATCGGTCTTGCTGAAACGAAGGGGGATAGCGTAGGATTTTCGTCATGTCAAAGCACGCATTAACCCTGGTGTCGGAAGCCGAAGTAACCGCTTTTCTGGCGGCTGCGCGGCAAGTCGCAGAAAAAAATCTTGTCCGCTGCAGCAGCGGTAATTTGTCGCAGAGGGTGGGGGAGGGCAATCTCCTCATCAAGGGCAGCCGGTCCTGGATGGAATCGATGTCCGCCTGTCACGTGTCCGTGTGCCGGATCGAAGACGGCGAGTGCCTCCAGGGCGCGAAGCCCTCCGTTGAAACGGCCTTTCATGCCGGCATCCTGAAGGCAAGGCCTGAAGCCAGAGTAGTCCTGCATTTTCAGAGTCCCTATGCCACCGTGGCGGCCTGCCGGAGAGATGTCCGTGAATTGCCGTACCACGTCACCCCGGAGACGCCCTATTACATCGGCTCCGTCGGGCACGTGCCGTTCCTGCTGCCAGGTTCACCCGAATTGGCCCGGGCCGTTGTGGAACAAGCCAAATCACATACGATGATCATACTGGCCAATCATGGCCAGGTGACCTTCGGAGCGTCCTTCGAGGAAACCATTCAACGGGCTGTATTTTTCGAAATGACCTGCGAAATCATGCTGCGCGCAGGAGACGCGCTCAGCCCGCTTAACCCATTGGATTCTGACGCCCTGCTCGAACTGAGCCGTAAATCCAAGGCCGTATGATCAAATGCCGAGCACAAAAGCCCGAAAACAGGAAAAGGGCCTAAAACAACGCTTTGTCAATTATGCATATTTGAGAACTGAAAAAGTTGAAATTAGGGGTTTCCCTTAGAAAAAAAACATGCCATCCCTTGCTAATATCAATGGGGATGTTAAAATATTATAGTATCCGAATGGGAGCCTGAGTTGTTCTCAGAAACAGGAACACCGCGGTCCGCCATGGAAAAAGCGTCGAAGCCTACAATGCTCCACAAAATCGTCATTATAGAAGATGAAAAGATCGTGAACTCCATGCTCACGGCATGGCTTTCTCGATTGCCGGATTTCGAAGTCCTGGGAAGCGCCTTTTCCGGATCGGAGGGCATCGCCCTATGCGAGAGGACACGCCCCGACATGGTGCTCCTGGACAACAAGATGCCGGACATGTGCGGACTGGAAGTAAGCCAAAAGCTGAAAGAAATTGCGCCGGAGATGCGGATTGTGATCCTGTCGGCCCATTGCGATCCCTACAGCGTCTACCAGATCTCGCGCCTGAACCTGAACGGGTTCATTGACAAGGCAAGCCCCATCGAATCCCTGATCGCGGGCATCCGTCAGGTCGCGGACGGAAAATACTATTTCACCCAGAGTTTCAACGACGTGAAAGCCATGCAGCTGAATCGGCCTGACGCGTTCCACAAGATCCTGACTCCCCGCGAACTGGCCGTCCTTATCCTTGTCTCGGGCGGCGAGGACGATGCGAATATTGGTAGCCGTCTCGGGATCTCCCATAATACGGTGGCGACGCACCGACGGAACCTTCGAACCAAACTCAAGGGACATTCGGATCGCGACCTGATCGCCTACGCCCAGGAATGGGGCCTGGTTCCCTCCTCGCCGGGTGAAACCCAGTTCCGCTGGTATTCGCCGTTTGTTCCGCCTCAACCCTCCCGTTCCGCTAGCGGCGCTTAGTTCGATCAGGCCGGAATGCCGGCCGCCATGCCATCGGATTCCCGACGCTCGGCCTCCGCCGCAACCCTCCGGCTCTCCCGCCCGCGTTCCTTGGCGGCGCGGTCGAATACGGAGCCTGAAACCGGCGTTCCGCCCTCCAACACACTTCCTGTTTCCGAAGGCGCATACTCAGGGATGTGGCGTTTCAACACCGATCGAATCAGCTCCGCATCGTACGACTGGGCGGCGCGAACCAGGTCACTCAACCCCGCCAGCGACCGACGCTCAAGCTGGGCTTGGGTAGATGAACTCTCGTTGCGCCGCAGGACCATGATTTTCTTATGCGGTGTGGGGACTATGCCTTCGCCATGGGTGATCAGCTCCTCGTAAAGCTTCTCCCCGGGCCGCAAACCCGTAAAGACGATGTCGATGTCGCGCCCCGGCGTTTTGCCCGACAGCCGGATCAAATCCCGGGCCATGTCCGCGATCCGCACCGGCGTCCCCATTTCAAGAATAAAAATCTCCCCGCCCTCGCCCATCGCGCCCGCCTGCAGGATCAATTGGCAGGCTTCCGGGATCGTCATGAAATAGCGCGTCATCTCGGGATGGGTGACGGTGACGGGCCCGCCGGCCCGGATCTGTTTCTGGAAAAGGGGGATGACGGAGCCCGACGATCCCACCACGTTCCCGAAACGGACGGCCATGAACCGGGTCACCCGCGACTTGCGGGACTGAAGCAGGATCTCGACCATGCGCTTGCTGGCCCCCATCACGTTCGTGGGCCGAACCGCCTTGTCGGTCGACACCTGGACGAACTTTTCGACGCCAACCTCCTCCGCCACATCCATCACCACCTGGCCGCCGAGGATGTTATTGAAGACAGCCTCCCACGGGTTCACTTCGACCATGGGCACATGCTTGTAGGCGGCGGCGTGGAACAGCACCTGCGGGCGGTGCGCCTGCAGGACGCGGCTGATCAGGGGCCTGTCCTGAACCCGGCCCATGACCGGGACGATGGTCTCGACGAGCTCCATCTTGCGAAGTTCCATCTCGATCGCGTAGAGGTTGAACTCGTTGGCGTCGATCAGGATCAGTGCCCGCGGTTTGAACTGCACGATCTGCCGGCACAACTCGGACCCGATCGATCCGCCAGCCCCGGTGACGGCGACCGTGCGGCCGGTAAGGTACCTGCCGATTTCATCAGCCTGCCATTTCACCGGCGGACGGCCCAGAAGATCCTCGAAATTCACGGAACGAAGGTCATTGATGGTGACGCGGCCGTCCACCAATGAGCTCAGGGAGGGGAGCGTCTTGTACGGGAGTCCCGCTTTTTCGCACATCGTCACGATTTCACGCATCCGGCTGCCTGTCGCGGACGGCATGGCGATGAGGATCTCATCCGCCCTGAGGGAAGCCGCGATTTCCTCAACCTTGTCGATCGGCCCCCGAACGGGGACACCGAGAAGCGTTCGGCCGTGTTTTTCGGGATCGTCGTCGAGGCAGGCGATCGCCTCAAACTGGGACCGTGAATTACCCTGGATTTCCCGGAGTATCGTGCCGGCCGCATCGCCGGCGCCCAGGATCAGGAGCCGGCAACGCTTGGATTCCGCGGGCGCTTCGACCTCATGCGCCGGGTGGCTGTTCCCAAACCAAGGCTGGCCGCTTAAGAGCCGGATCGCGGCGCGGAGGCCCGCGCAGAAAAACAGGGTGAAAATGGCGTCAGCCGCGAAGACGCTTCTGGGAAACCCGGTAAAGTGATTGGCGAAGGTCAGGAACGCCATAATCAGCAGGCTCGCGACAAGCGCGCCCTTGGCCAGCTGAACCAGATCCGGCAGGCTGGTGTAGCGCCACATGCCGCGGTACGAGCCGGCGAGAAAGAAGCACAGGGTCTTCACCGCCAGCACCAGGGGAAGGATGGCCACCAGCCCCGCGAACTCGGCGGGCGGAATGCCGAAGGCGAAGCGCACGTTGTAGGCCAGAAAGAGAGAGGCCGTAAAAAGCGCGATATCCAGAAACAGGAGCAGGTAGAAGTTTTTGTTTCGGAGCTGGTTCAGCATGGTCGGTTCCTTATTTTTCGGGCCGAAAGTTCAGCTTTGTCCGTCACGTTTATCCCAGGAGGCGATCGATCGTATCGCAGATGTAGCCCAGTTCCTCCGTCTTCAGGGACGGATAAAGCGGCAGCGACACGGTTCCCTGCCAATGCCGTTCGGCTCCGGGAAATTGTTCGGGGGTGAGGCCGTATTGCTCCCGGTAATAGGTCATCCGGTGCAGCGGTTTGTAATGGACGGAGGTGCCGATGCCGGCCGCGTTGAGCTTCTCGATGAAGGTATTGCGGTCAAGAGGGCTCCGCGCGTTCAACACCACCCAGAAAAGATGCCAGGCATGATCGTCATGGGGCCCCCGGCAGAGGGGAAGGTCCAGGGCCGGAACGGAGGCCAGCCGATCGTAATAAAACTCCACGCACCGCTGGCGTTCGCGCCTGAAATCGTCCGCGCGTTCGAGCTGCGCCAGCCCGATGGCCGCCGCCACGTCAGGAAGGTTATACTTGTACCCGGGCGCGACGACATCATATTCCCACGCCGCCTTCTTCGCCGTGAACCGATCCCAGACATCCCGGTTGATCCCGTGCAGGCGCATGATCTTGACGCGCTTGTAAATCGATTCGTCATCCGTGGCGAGCATGCCCCCTTCGCCGGTCGTGATAGTCTTGTTCGCGTAGAAACTGAAACAGGTGGCGTCCCCGCAGCAACCCACCATGCGTCCGTTCCGGCGGGCGGGGAACGCATGGGCCGCGTCCTCGACAACGCGCACCCCGCGGGCGCGGCAAAGGGCCATAATCGTCTCCATGTCGGCGGCCTGCCCCCCGAAATGAACCGGCATCAGCGCCTTGGCTCGTGGCTCCCGCTCCAGGGCCTGCGCCACGATGTCCGGGGTCAGCAGGCAACTTCCATATTCCACGTCGAGAAAGACGGGCTCGGCGCCCAGGTAGCGGACCACTTCCGCGGTGGCCGTGAAGGTCATGGTCGGAACCAGGACCTTGTCGCCCGGACCGATCCCGATCGCCTCGCAGGCCAGGTGCAGGGCCGCGGTGGCGGAGTTGACCGCCGCCGTGTATTTGACTCCCAGCTTCTCGGCAAATCGTTTTTCGAACTCGAGGCTTTTCCCGGCGGTCGTCAGCCAGCCGCTTTCAAGCACCTCGCGCACGTATTTCAGCTCGTTGCCGTCGCAGATGACTTTGCAGAATGGGATCGCTTGCATGGGGCTCCCTTGTAGGATGGGGAAGGGGGCGGGCTATCGTCCCGCAATGGCCTTAACCGTTTTGAAAAGAATCAGAATATCTCCAAGAAAAGTATAATTACAAACGTAGCGCTCATAGAGCGCGAGTTTGTGCGGAAGGATTTCGCGCCGGTAGGCCGCCTCGGGGTCGGTCGCCCGCGCGAGGCAGGACTCCTCGTTGCGGTAAACGATCGAGGCGGGGTCGGTGATCCCGGGCCGCACCGTCAGCACGCGCGCCCACCGGTCGGGATAGGCGTCCACCCAGCGCCGAATTTCAGGCCGGGGCCCCACCAGCGCCATATCGCCCAGGAGCACGTTCCAAAGCTGGGGCAGTTCGTCCAGCTTGGTCCGGCGGAGCAGGCGGCCGACCGGCGTGACCCGGGTCGTGCGACCGGCATCGAACGAGCCGGCTTCGGTTCCTCGCAAAACACGCATCGTACGGAATTTATAGATCGTGAAATCAAACCCGTTCCGCCCGACCCGTTTCTGCCGGAACAGAACGGGCCTGCCCGAGCCAGCCAGAACAGCCAGGGCGATCAGCAAAAGAACCGGGCTCAAAACGAAAAGGGCGGCTGCAGCAACCAGGATGTCGAAGGTGCGTTTCATTTCCGGATCCAACATAGCCAGTGGGACCTGAGCAGGGGGAGCGCGTTCACCACGGCATACAAGCCCGGATGGATCGGCGCGACGAGCCGCGCCAACGGGGGCGCCAGCGTGATCCGCTCGCCCGCAATCGTTCCCTCCGGAAACAAAGCCTTGATCTCCCGATAGGAAATGCCGCGGACATCGGGGTTGCGAGGATTGTCATACATGAAGTCGTACCACAGCACCCCTCCGCCGGGGCGGGCCAGGCGCCACATGCGGGCCGCCAGTCTTTTCCTGAATGACTCGTCCAGGATGGATGAAAACACGGTCGATTGGATGACGAGATCGAAGGACTCGTCCTGGAACGTCAGTTCCGTCGCATCCCCCCCGGCGATGCGGACGCCGGCGGGAAGGGCGGCCCGAGCCTGCGCGCAACGCTCCTCGAGCAAATCGTTGCCGCAGAGATTAGCGGGTTCAAATCCCATGTCGAGCAGGAGGCGAAGGTTGCCGCCCGACCCGCAGCCGATTTCCAGCGCGCGCTTGTCACACACGGGTAGCATATCCGCGCGGCGAAGTAGCCGGATCATCGCGCGATACTTTTCCTGCCGGGTCAGGATGACGTCGGCCGCAAGAGGCGAGTACCGGTCCAGCGGGATCGCCTTTCTCCGCTCGTAGCGCGCGCGGACCCGGTCGCATTCCGAAAGAGAGTCGGTCGAAGTCATATGAATTTTCCTTCCACTCCCGGCGTGGACCGGGTCAGGGCCGTGGCTCCAGCCCAGGGGCCTCTCTTGAGAACGAGGCAATCCAGCATGCCATGCAGGAATCCAATCCCGTAGCCGAAGTGAAACATCATGAAGACGGCCGGCAGGACGGGGAACAGCAGCAAGCCCGCGTGGCAGGCCGTCCAGAACGACGCCGCCAGCAGGGCGGCGCCGTAGCAACCCGCCGCCAGCGCGCCAGCCCATTTCAGCGGCCAGAGAAAAGGCGCACCCGTCAGGCAGATCAGCAGGCCAGCGACGAACAGCCCAGGGACAAGATGCCGAAATGAGGCGGGCAGGCCGTGCTTGCGGATAACGCGGACTTTCCAGTACCCGTATTGGTAATACTGGCGGAACAGGGCCCCCAGCGACCCGCGCGGGGAATACCAGCTGCGGATGCGGGCAGACTGCCAGATTTTGCCGCCGGCGCGACTGATGCGCAGATTGTGTTCGTCGTCCTGGTTGCGGACCAGGGTCTCGTCGAAATAACCGAACTTCTCGAAGGCGGTCCTGTGCCAGCAGCCATAGGTGACGGTGTCGAGGTAGCCTTCGTAGCGCGCATCGTGGAAGCGCGCGCCGCCAACGGAAAAGGGAGAGTGGTAGCCGGCTGCGATGGCGCGTTGCATATAGGTGGAGGCGTGGGTGCGAGCCGCTCCGCCGACGTTGTCCGCGCCCGTCTCCCGGAGCACGGCCACGCAGGACTGGACGTAGTCGGGAGAGTACAGGGTATGCGCGTCCATCCGGACGATGATCGAACCGCGGGCCACCCGGATGGCCGCGTTCAACCCGGCGGATGCTATTTTCATAGGGTTGTCGACGACCGTGACGCACGGATGCAACGCCTTGAAATATAACAGGATCCTCCGGGTCCCGTCATCCGACATGCCGTCCGCCACGATGACCTCGAAGCCTCCTTCGGGCTGAGCTTGCGCCACGATGGCGTTCAGCACGTCGGTCAGGTGATCGACTTCGTTGCGGACTGGAATGATGATCGATACCAGTGGGAGCGGACGCGGGTTGCCGGTCATATGGATTTCCTCCCCTGAACGACGAGGACTTCGCCGGAGGTGCTCTCAGTCCCTGAAAAACCGTGCTCCCGAGATCGGAACACATGACGGATAAACGCGCCGCCCAGCAGCACTTCAGCCAGGCCCTTGAGACCATACATCAGTAGCGCGGTGGGCCGGGCGTAGAGCGGATAGGTCATGCAGATGAACCGCGATCGGATGCGAGGGTTGTAGACGCTCTTGATTGACCCCGTTTTCTTCAAACGCTCCCACAACGGGGGATTCTTGTGGTAAACACTGTTCCCGGTATGGCCCATGTCGCACACGATCCGGATATCAGCGGCGATGAACGGAGGGTACCCCATCCGCTTCAACCGGAGGGTATATTCGTTGTCGGCCCCATAATGAGGCAATTGCCGTTCGGCAACGAGTCCCGCCTTCCGCACGGCTTCCATCGGAAAAGCTGTGCAGCGGGTCGGCAGGAAATCGACGGGCGCCAGGGCCAGCGGGGGCAGATCGGCCAGCCTGTATCCTGCAAAGGGGTGACGGGTGAGGGCAAGAAGCCAGGAGCGAACACGGGTCCCGCTGGAAAGGACGCGTTTCCCGTTGTGGCACAAAGCGCCGATCTGACTGATCCCGGCTTGCCTGGCAACCCGCTCTAGGGAGGAAAACAAGTCGGGATCGAATCGGATGTCCGCGTTCATCAGCACGACGTAATCGGGGCCGGGAGAATCCGAGAGAACGCGGCGAAGCCCGATATTGACCAGGCCGGACCAGAATAGGGACGGCTTCCCCTCCAGTTCCAACACCCGCGGATCCCCGCCGGGGCCGGAGAGCAGATCGCTGGTCTGATCTCCGGGATTGCCGTTCGGGATGTAAACCCGGACATCCGGGTTGTCGACTGCCTTGAAGCAGGCGAGAAGTGTCCGGATCTTATCCGTTTCCTTGAACGTCGGAACGATGACGGTAAACGATGCCATATCGCCTCCTGTTACACTTGATTCGAACCGGGCTTGGCAGACCCCACGACCCGGGCGGGGTTGCCGGCCACAATGCTGTACCGCTCCACGGTGCCGGTCACGACAGCGCCGGCGCCGACCACGGCGCCCTGGCGCAACACAGCCCCTTTCAGGATGATTGCCCGGGCTCCGATGAACACATCGGACTCGATCTGCACGGGCCTGGCTTTGGCCAGGCGGAAATCGGCGACCGTACCCCGGACATCCGGATCAAGCGAATGAAAATCCGTATCGACGATGAGCGCATCCGCCCCGATGACGACCCTGTCGCCGATAGCCACGGACGTCATGGCGCAGAGCGTGATGCCGCTGGCCCGGAAATCATCGCCGATCGTAATACGCGCACCGGCGCGCAGGGTTCGGAACCGGCAACGGCGGGCAACGCCCAGGGCGGTATCATCCGGCCGCGATACCAGTCGGGCGCGCTTCCCCAGCGAAATAAGCGAATCGGGAGACGGGGAGAAGCGGGGCCAACCCCTGAATCTTGAATCGCTCCCGACTTGAACGCGGGAACCCCAGAAACCTATCCGGGTGGCGCATGCCAGCAAAAGATCGGAGGCAAATGCGGGGTACCTTCCGACCTGTGAAAATGCCCGAATACAGGACGTCATGCGAAACGCCTCCTGCGTATAAGCCGAACTGGAGCCACAATGGTCTGTCGTTTCATCCGAATGGCAATACGTGGTATCACCGGTACGTCCGGCCAAGCATCTGGCGATACAGGGTTTCAAGCTTTTTAACGGTCATGCCGATGGAAAAACAATCCGCTATCCGCTGCCGTCCACGCCGGCCCATCGCCTCCCTCTCCGTCGGCCGGACCGCCATCTCCAGCATAGCCCCTGCCAGGGGGGCGATGGCTCCCGGAGGAATCAGAAGCCCGGTTTGGTTATTCTCCACTACTTCGCTATTTCCACCGACTGCCGTGGCGATGACGGGCAAGCCGGCCTGCATGGCTTCAAGAAGGGAGAAAG
>JBIIYJ010000370.1:0-4892 GCA_044346855.1 Kiritimatiellia bacterium | reverse complement strand
TCATTCCATCCTCCGCCCCCACCCCCGCCCCCGGTTGCCGCATTGTTGTTGCTGAACAGGCAGTTGAAGAACAACGACGTGGAGACGCCGTCGTCCCCCAGATAAACACCTCCGCCCATCGCATAACCCGCGCCGTTGCTGTTTCCGCTGAAGACGCAATTGCTCGCGAACATGCCGTTTCCGCAGTTCACGCCCCCGCCCCCCCCATGGTAATAATTGGTATAGCCCCAATTATCCCGCACGTCGCAGTCAATCAACCGGAATCCCGGCGATCCACCGGCGCAGGTGATGCCCCCCGGGCCTTGCACGCTGATATTGTTGGCAATCACGCAATTACGGATTGTCAGGTTGGGCGCCCCATGGATCATGAATCCGGCTCCATACCCGCCGCTTGCGCGATAGCCATTGCTCACCGTCAAAGAAGCCACAAGCTGATTCGTGCCGCCCGAGATATAGCAGCACGTGAAGGCGCCTTCACCCGAAATGACGACGTCGTCGGGGTTGCCGGTAAGACCCACGTACTGGACGTTGTGGGTGGTCATGTCCATTGTTTTTTTCAGGCGATGCACGCCGTTCGAGAGGACGACGCGGTCCCCGTCCGCCAGAACGGCTTCGATGTCGTTGACATTGGTCGCGGCCGTCGCCCAACTGGCATAGGGCGATTCGGGGTGCGCACCCGGTGTGTTCGGCGGCACGACGAAACGCACGGTGGCGTTCGCCTGTTGGGCGGCCAGCAGGATCAAGCCGCCCACAATGCCGAATGCTGCCTGCTTCATGAAACTCCTTATCGCCGCGCCCGACTGACCGCGGCCCACGCGGCATTGGTCGGCGGCTGTTCGCTGATGAAGATGAGGGTGCCTGACGGGACGGCGGGACCGGGATAGGGAAACGTGGTGTGCGTCCCCGTCCGGGCGTCAAACAGATCATTCGCCGAATTGTCAGCATACGTGTCGGCCACGACGAAGAACTGGGGGGCCAGCGGATCCGGATCTTTGACAAACGCAATCTGCCGCCGCCAGGGCCCGCGCAACCCGCTCACGTAATCGAAATATCCCGAAGGCTCGAACGTGGTCACATTGAATATCTTGTCGAGCCGGATTCCAGGCGCATCCAGCAGGCTGTGGTCTTCAATCGGCGCCGCGCCGTAATAGCCGAAATCGTCGGCCACGATGCGCCCCTTGCCCCAGAACGTGAAGCTGCCCGAATCGTCGTCCCAGTGAGAGCGCCAGCCGCCGAAGCTGCCGGCCAGCAACAGCAACTGGGTTTCCCGTTCCGAAGGGAAGCCGCTGCGCAGCATCACGCCCACGTTGGCAAACAGCTCGCTCGCGAAAAGGGGAGCCGACTCGGGAAGTGCCGGATCCCTCAACATCTCCCGGTAGCCCGCAAAACCAGGATAGGAGCCACCCAGCCCCGCCTCCGGCCACAAGCCCTGCCGGCGGAACATCCACTGCATCTCGGCTGCAAATGCGGGATCGCGCTCCTTCCAGACGAACGCAAGCAGCCCAAATTCGCCGGTGGGCTCGCCGATGTAGGTGTTGCCGACGGGCGGCAGATGCCGGCGGTTCTGCGCGCGGGAGTCTGGAGGCGTCGATATCTTGCTGAACCAGTTTATGACCTTTTTCATCTGCGGATCAAAGACCAACTCGTTCATCCCCGCCCGGTACGCCATCAGGAACGAGGCCAGGATGGGATCGTAGGACGCCATGGCGTAGTGCGGCGCCTCCAGCCAGCCGCCGTTGCTGTCGGACCAGCCAAAGAGCTGGCCGCGCAACCCGGCGGCGGCGCTGGCGGCCCATTCGCGCGCCTTGGGATGGGAAGGAATGACGCACGCGTAGGCCATGCGATATCCCAGCACGGACGTGGTCATATTCGGGTTACCCGAATAATCCCGCTCCGGAGACCAGTAATCGGGGCGGTTGATGGTATAGCCGATGAAAGCCAGTTGCGCCAGAATACGCCTCCGCTGCTCCAGGGTGATCGATGCGCCACCGAGAATGGCGTCGATCAGCTGGGGCGCGGCCCCCATGAACTGGCCCCAGTGGTGGTGAGGCGCGGCGCCGTACGGACTATCCGGCTGCGTCAGGAATGTCTCCACGCTCTGCTGCAGCATGGCGACCGCCTGGTCCGTCAGCTTCTGCTCCAGGTCCCGGCTGCCGGTCGCCATGTAGGCCAGGATGCGCCCGCCCATCGTGTGTTGATTCAGGGGCGCGGCGTCGGCCAAAAAGCCCGGAATCTGGCTCTCGTAAACCGCGGGGTTTGTGACCGACGCTCGAAACTCCTGAGCCTGGGTGCGGGTGATCAACAGACTCGGATGATTGGTTTCAACCCCGCTCCACTCGAGCATGTAGTCTTTCACGGTGTCGAGGGGGAACTGGCCGTGCTTAATCACAACCTGATGCGGCAGCGGCGTGATATAGGGCCACTCCGGACCTGCCATGGCCGCCAGACAGGCCGCCTTGTCCAATGCCATCAGCATCCACTTGCGCTTCCCATTCCGGAGCACAAAGTCAAGGTGGAGCCCCTGCCCGTCCCGGACGGCTTCCGCACGCGGAGCGGCGCGCTGCCCCTCTGGCATGGCCGGGTCGACCCACAGGCCAGCCTCGCCGGCGCCAACCGCGAGCAGGTCGGTTCCCGAGTCCTTGTACACGCTGAAAACCGGCCCTTCCGCCGGCTGGACCCACCAGCGCAACCAGGGCTCCAGCGTAAACACATTCCCCGGTTGGATGTCGGCCACGATGTTCTGCCCGATGGCGTTCTTGCCGTCCCGGTAGAACACCTTGTCAGGTGCGAAATCGTCGCTCAACGACATTGAGAAAACGCCGCTCTTCACGCCCAGCGTCATGGTTTCGTCGACCAGCACCACGGGTTCACGGGCGTTCAGGCGCAGCCTCAGCTCCCATCGGCTTTCTCCGCCAAACTCGGCCCGGCATACCGCCTCGGCAAACACCGGCCCCTGGCTCACCACCTGGACGGTGTAGCCCGTTGCCGCCAGATCCAGCCGCGAAGCCCCGACCCAACGCCCGGACTTGAGCCGCATCTTCTCGATCGGCCCCTGCCCGGCTTGCAGGGTCTTGCGAATAGAGATGCCGATCTGTCCGTTCAAGAGGCGAAGCCGGTCGGAGGTTTCCTCGACCACCAGATCCGTCTGGACGGAGGGGGTGTCGTTTGTGAACCGGTACGCCCGCGTTTCGAAGGGGGCCAGATCGGAGAGAAAGGCCACCCGGGCCGGCGCGCCGGTGACAACCTGGAAGGGCACCGGTTGGCCGTCCGGGCCGGCCAACGCTTTGCCTGCGGCGATCTCGGCGGCTTGCGCGGGGGAGAGGGGAAATTCCACGCACTCGTTGCTCCAGGCGCGATTGAGGTAGTCGGTTAAAACAAAAGAGCCGGAGTCTGCCGCCAACAGCGGCAGGGTCAGGACGGGAAGGAGCAGGACGGATGGAATCATTTTTTTGGATATCGTAATATGCAACTCCAAGACCATTCTGTCCGATAAAGGGTTCGGGGTTCAGGAAAGCGGTCCCCCTACCGGTTCTGTCTTGGCAGGGCGAACCCTCTGGGTGAGCCGCATTTCCCGGCCATACCGCCCCTACTTCACGCTCATCACCGTTCCAACCCCTTTACTCGAGAACTCATAGCAGCCCATATCCACGGTCGTATTGTAAATCCTGGGCTTGCCATCCAAATCACCGGAGTCCGTCATCCAGTCCGTGTTCATACCCGTGTCTTTGCAGGGGGAGCCTTTGAGCAGGTGGAAGTCACCGTCCACAGCCTGCGACATCACGAATTTCGGGTCGTTGGTCGTGTTGCCCTGGTTGAGCACCTCCAGGGATGTGCAGTTGTTCGAGAGAGTCAGGGTCCCGGCCGAATAGACGTCCTTGGACGGCCCATAGGCCGTGTTGGCGACAACAATCGAGTTGAGGCAGATGTTAGCGTTATCGGGGCCCTGAAACGCAATGCCGCCGCCATAGGACGCGGTGGTGTTGTACGCCACGGTGCAGGACTCGACAATATTGGAGCGATCCGTGCCATCGCCCGTCAGAAAAACGACGCCACCGCCACCGTATTGCCAATACCCATGTGATGCATTGTTGCTGACGATCAGGCAATTGCGGATCAGCATGGAGTTCCCGTTCGCGCCAGGATACACGCCCACCCCGCCGCCCAAGTCGCTGCTATTGTTCTTCAACACGCTGTTCAAGATCGTGACCCTGCCGTTCGGGCTTCCGTAACACCCGACGGCACCGCCGCAACTCCCCGCGTTCCTTTCAAACGTGGCGCCAGCCACAGTGAGTCCAGCGGCGGTTTGCCAAACGCCAATGCCGCCGCCCCAGCCGTTTGGCGCGCGGTTGTCCCGGAACACACAGTTGTTGGTGACAACTAGAATAGAGTCAGCTTTATCTACAAACCACCCGCCACCCCCGTTGCCGCTATAATTGTTCTCAACCATGCAGTTATCCAAAACCACAGGGCTCCAACTGCATCCGCCGGCACCTCCGCTATTCCCAACCCCGCAAAAATTATTGCTGAATGCACACTTGTAGAAATAGGAGGTTGGGCTGCCGTAGTTTACGAAGACACCGCCACCAAAAGCCGAACCGGCGGCGTTGCTGTTGCCGCTGAAGACGCAGTTGCTCGCCAACATGCCGTCCTCGATATACACGCCCGCGCCTAGCGAATAGTAATAATTGGTTGCGGCCAAGTTATCCGACACCTTGCAGTCAATCATGCGAAATCCCGGCGATCCGCCGCGAACGGTAATACCCGCGCAGCCTTGCTCGCTGACATTCTTCGTGATTACGCAATTGCTGATCGTCACGTTTGGCGTCGTATAGACCGAAATGCCAGCTGCAATTCTGGATGGATTGAGGGTATAGCCATTGCTCACCGTCAAG
>JBIIYJ010000369.1:0-4905 GCA_044346855.1 Kiritimatiellia bacterium | reverse complement strand
CAGCAACGGCTACCTGGACTTCGGCTCCAGCGCCAGCCAGTGGGACAATTCGCTGGCCGAGCTGGCGCTACACCCCCGCATCGCGCCGCTCTGGGACGACCTGCGGACCACCAACATCTACGTGAAAATGACGTCCAACAAGGTGGCGATCCGCTGGACGGGCAAGACCTTTTACGCGGGTTATCCCGTGGACTTCGAGGCGATCCTGAAACGGAGCGGCAGCATCATTTTTGTCTACAGGACCATGGGCGGCAAGATTTCCCCCACGATCGGCATCTCCGGCGGCCCCGGCTCCGCGTGCCTGGCCGGCCGCTTCAACGGGGCCCAACGCCTGGTCAACGGCAACGCCGAAACCTTCTCCTGGAAGCCGCCCCTGGCGGCGGGCGTGACCCTGAGCACCGCCGGCGTCCTGTCCGGCACGGCCGCCGCGCCGCTGGTCCGCACCACCACCGTCGTGGTGGAAGACCAGTCCGTGCCCTCCCAGCGGGCCGAGGCGGAACTGACCCTGACGATCGAGTGACGGTTATGGGCTGAAGCGGAAGCTGAACAGGTCCGCGTCCTTCAGCTCGATCTTCATCCGCAGCACGCGCCCCGCGAGGGCGGAGACGTCCGTTCCCGATTTCCACTGAACCGTCCGGTCCAGCGAGTCGCCCAGGATCTCCCAGCACGCGTCCATGGCGAAGCCGGGAAGGACGCGCCCGTCGGGCTCCTGCAGCTCGACGCGCAGCGAGCCCGCCGCGGAAGCGGAAAAATTGAGGGACAGCCCGCTCCCCGCGAACGTGAACGGATGCGTGAGAAGGGTTCCGCCCGCCATCGGCCCGTTCACCGAGACGAACCCGTCCGGCCGGAGCGTATAGCGGCGGTGGACCACCCCCTCGCCCCGCCAGTAATGTTCAGTCAGATAAAATGACAATTCTGCCCCGCCTCCCGGCAGGTCCGACGCCGTCTCCAGCATGCCCCACGCCGCGTAGATGTCCCCGTAGCACCAGCTGCCCTCGGACCGCAGGCCGGGGCGGACAAAGGCCTCGGGCCAGCGGCGGAAGTTGACGCCGTCCCGGCTGCACATGAACTGCGTGTCCGTGACCGCCGAGCCGTACCGCTTGCTGACGCCCGCCCGCACTTTCCGGTGTTCCTGTTCCGGAAGCGCCTCGACGGACGGCGACCACGCCCGCTCGATGTAGCGGGCGGGAAAGCCGACGCGCAGGTGGGGGGCCCGCTCGTAGGGCAGAATGTTGTTCGTGTAGAGCGGCTCCAGGGGAGTGGAGCCGTACTCCAGGGGCTTGGCCTCGCTCCAGTCGACCAGGTCGGGCGACGTGGCCGTCATGATGATGCGCATCCCTTTGAAGGCGCCCGTGTCCCAATGCCGGAAATAGGCGCGATAGGCCTTGTCCGCCGGGCTCCAGAGCACCGTGTTGTGGGAGTCGTGGGCGAACCCGGCCAGCACCGGCTTGGTCGGCGAAAGTTTCCAGCGGAGGCCGTCGGGCGAGGTCATCAGGTACAGGCCGGCGCTCGATTTCTTCCAGCCGGCCCCGAAGGCCTTCCAGCGGGCCGCCGGCGCGCAATCGGGATTGCCGTCGAGAAAAGGAGCGAAACCGTGAACGCCCCAGGCGTCGTCCCCTTCCCCCATCCAGACGATGTTGTTTTCCGGCGCCCCGGGGTAATCGAACAGATTCACCGGAAGGCGTTCCCACCGGATGCCGTCCGCGCTCTCCGCCACGCAGATGGTCGGCGGCCGCGGAATCGCCAGCTTGCCGCCCGAGAGGTCGATGTGCCAGGCGTCGTAATAATACCGGAACCGCCCCCCGACCTTCAGCACCGTGGGAAACGCGCCCATGCAGCCTTCCCAGGGCTTGTCGGCAACCAGGATCGCCTCGCGGGCGACAGGCTGGTGAAGAACCTGGCGGGCTCCCGCCTCCAGGTGATCGATCAGGAAATCGTCGGCAAACAATTCACGGCGGGATCCGAGTTCAACAGGCGTGCGCATGGGAGGGTCCTCCTTGATGAGCCGCCACGTTACATCGGAATGAGGGGCGCATACAAGACCTTAAGAGGCGCGAAACAGCCTATTCCCCTTTCGCGTGTTTCGTAGTTTCCCCTCTTCGCTCCCATCTTTGATTGCTGGTTAACGTCTTGCCTTTTGAGGAACCTCAGCCAGTCTTTTCAATCAATCGACCATTGATGTACTTGTGCAGGACGCTTGATATAAGCGTCTGGTACGGCAAGCCCTCGTGAACGGCGGTCTTCTGGAAGCGGATAAGATCGCGTTCGGCCATACGGATATTCACGCGCTTGTCCTTCCTCAGCGTCGCGCGCGCCGCATCCTTGTAACGAACCGATTCCCGACGAAAGTCCGGGATGCGCTTCCACTCCCCCCTCTCGACGGAATCGAGCAGATTTTTTTCTTCCTGCGTCAGTTTCATTTCATTCACCTCCCAAGTACTGCTTTGTCATCTTGCGACTGGGTATGATGGTCTTAAGAAAGATCACCTCCTCGTTTTCCACGAATGGCACGAGACATGCGTAACCTTCCACATTGACGATGAATATCCGTTGATCGGGATATTGATGTTGATTCGGATGCACAATCGTATCGAGCAAGCCACCGTGCGCCAGATGAAAAACAATATCCTCGAACGTGACCCCACGCTCCTGCCTTAGCCATTCATTCTTCTCGTCATTCCAGTCATATGGCTTCATGAGACAAAACTACACCAATGTGTGCACTTTGGCAACAGCTATTCTGACGTCCTTAGTTGGAATTTTTTCATGCGCCCCCCACCCCCCTTCCGCTATAGTTCTCTCATGACAACCGACACCTCGTTCCCCGCCCTTCGCCGGAGCCTGATCCGAAACTTGGAGGAGCGGGAGTATACCGCGGGCCGACTGAACAATCCCAAACGCGATCCGGGCCATTTCTTCGGAACCATTCTGCCCGAGCTCAAGTTCGCCGTGCTCCTGGCCGCGGAAAGCGATGATACCCCGGAGGCCGGCAGGCGACTCGCCACCGCCGCCAGCGTGCTGGAGGAAGCCGCGGCGAAATTCACACCCGAAGGCCGGATCGGCACGATCAACGACCTGAACAGCGTCTCCTTCGGCCTGGTCCCCTACACGGAAGCGCTGCTCCGCCTGCGAAACCGCATCCCCGACGGCCGCTGGCTGGCCCTGCGCGAGGCCGCGGTCCGCCTGTTCGACAACGCCGCGGTTCACATCAATCAGACGGTGGACTACCTCAACCCGCGGGGCATGGATGCCCTGGTCGCGGTGAACCTTCACGCACTGACCGGCGAACCCCGCTTCCGCGACAAGACCGCCTACTGGCTCGACGAACTGGCGGCGCGCCAATACCCCTGCGGCGCCCAGCCCTACCACACGGCCGGCTGGATCTGGGGCCGCAAGCCCGCGCAGGCCTATCAGCTTCTCACCGTCACCATGATGCTGGCCGCCGGCCGCCGGCTGGGCCGCGCGGACACCGAAGCCTATGTGAAGCGGCTCATGGATTTTGAGACGCTGGCCTGCAACCGCCGGGCAGAACCGTTCGTCACGCTGTTCGAGGGGCTTCACAAATCCCAGTCCACCTCCTGCGACGGCTGGCTCTGGCCCCTGGCCTTCGCGCTGAATGAGCCGCGCTTTCACCCCCTTGGAAAAGCCGTTTATGCGCGCTGGCGCGACCGGGTTTCCACATCCTGCCCGGGCGCCGTCTCCGGCCTTGTCAATGCCCTTCTGCTGGACGTGAACGCCATCCCCGCCGCCGCCCCCTTTATTCCATCGCAGGGTCTGCACGCCTGCCCGGACATCAGCGCGATCTTCATCCATGAGCCGGAACGCGACATCGGACTTTCCCTGCTGACCGGCTACAGTTCCATCGCCGAGGCGGACGCGGGCTCCGTCAAACTCTACGCCCTCCTTCCCGAGTTGACCGATCATCCCACCTACCGGAACACCGGGCTCGACGCCGTGCGGCTCGACTGGAAAGTCCCCTCGGAACAGGACGCCTGCCGGGTCGACGGGAACCGCGCGCTGCTGGCCGGAAGGGGTTTCACCAAGTGGATCCTGTCGGAAGGTCCCACCGATGCAGCGCGTCATCTCCATACGCGGGAACTGCACATCGAGCTGACCTATGAAAATGGGGAACTGGTCCTGTCATACCGGACTTTGAAGAACACGCATCCGGAGCAGTTGCCGTCACGCCTGCTGTTCCTGCTGATTGCCCTGCCGCGGAGCGAGGCGCCGGTCTTGCGGCTTGGAAACGCCTCCTTCACCCCGCCACCGGCGGATGCGAAAGAGCCCTGGTCTGCCGAAGCGCCTGTCGGGCCGGTGACCTTTGCGGCGGCCGACGGGTCGGCTATTGAGATCATTCCCGAGCAGAGCCGGGCATTGCGCCTCACCGCGGAGCGGCCGCACCTGGAGCTGAAGGTGGAGAACCCGATCCTCGCCACGCCCGTTAAACCCGCCAACGAAGGCAGCCTGCGGCTGGCGTTCGAGGGGCCGGACGTGCTGGAGGAAGGGCGCTACCGCATCCGCTTCATCAACGGATCAAAATAAACGTGCCCTGGGTCAGGCTCAGCGACGCAACGGACGTGTTGCCATAGGCGCCCAGGTTGACCTTCCGGCCGTTCGGCAGCGGCTCGGCATCACAGGCGGACGCGGGGTCCCCGGCGTCGATCGCCGGGCTGTGGACCGCATTCTTCACCCACGTTCCCCCGGAGAACCAGCCCCCCTCATACGTGCCCGCGCGGGACGCGGGATGGAAATAGACGGCGTCGGCGAACAGGGGGTCCGCGCTGAAGCAGCCGTTGGTGCCCTGGTTGTCCCCATCCTCGATATCGCAATAGTGCACCCCCGTGAGCGCCCCGGCGGCATTGGTCGCGAAAGCGGCCAGGTCGTCGCCATTCCCCCAGACGATGG
>JBIIYJ010000368.1:0-4923 GCA_044346855.1 Kiritimatiellia bacterium | reverse complement strand
CCGCGCCGATGCCGCTTGATCCGGAACCGGAATGGCGTCAGTATGGGGAATTGGAAACGGGAAGGAACACGCAATGGCGGACGACTCACAGACCCTGAACATTTTCCGGGAGCGCCTGCCGCACTGGCTGGTCCCCGAACACCCGTATTTCATCACCCTCTGCCGGAAAGGCTGCGTGCCGGCGCCCCTGCTGGCCGGCCTGGCCTCCGCCCCCGGCGATCCCGCGGCCGGGGACGCCTGGGCGGCCCGCTTCGACGCCGCCGACGCCCTGCTCAACGCCGCCGGGACCAAGCCGCGCGACCTGACGACCCCCGCGATCGCCCAGGGCCTCTTCGACAGCTTCGACTGGCTTCGCGGAAAGGGCTGGCGCCTCTGGGCCGGCTGCATCATGCCCAGCCACCTGCACCTGGTGATGCGGAACGACAAGGGGCGGAACGACCAACTGACCGAGGATCTCGGACTTTTCAAAAGCTATACCGAACGGGCGGCGAACCGCCTGCGCGGCGCGGAAGGCGCCTTCTGGCAGCCGGAGTGCGTCGACCACTGGTGCCGCGACGGGGAAGACTGGCTCGGGTACGTGCGGCGCACGGCCCTCAACCCCGTCCTGGCCGGCCTGGTCAAAACCCGGCAGGCCTGGCGCTGGACCGTGGTGGACCCGGAACTTATTACACTTTTGTAATTAAAAGAGATAAAAAATACATTTTTATCGACATTTAAAACGTCTCACTATACATTTTACACAATGTATCAGAAATGAGGCGGCATGAATCGGATGGCCTACCAGGATTTGATCGCGTGGAAAATCAATCCCGCCCGAAAGCCTTTATTGGTACAGGGTGCGCGACAGGTGGGGAAAACGTGGCTGCTAAAAACATTCGGGAAAAACGAGTATGCCGATTGCGCCTATTTCAACTTCGAGGAAACACCGGCGCTGACATCGTTATTTGACGGCAGTCTTGAACCGGCCAACATCCTCGAGACTCTTTCGGCCTATCGCGGCCAAACCATCGTTCCCGGCAAGACGCTTTTGTTCTTCGACGAAATCCAAGCCTGCCCCAAGGCGCTTACCGCATTAAAATACTTTTGCGAACAGGCGCCCGCCGTCCATCTGGTGGCTGCGGGTTCGCTTCTGGGGGTAAGCGTCGGCAAAACCTCGGGGTTCCCCGTTGGCAAGGTCCATTTCCTGACGTTATTTCCTCTCACCTTTTTTGAATTTCTTGATGCGCTTGGCGAACATTTACTGCTCGCTCAAGTAAAAGAAAACATTACTTTCGCCCCACTGGCCGACCTGCTGCACGAAAAACTGTCCGCCTTACTTCGGATTTTCCTCTTCACGGGAGGCATGCCCGAAGCTGTCCAGAGCTATCGGCAGAACCGCGACTACGAGGCCGTTCGCTCCCTTCAAAAAGCGATCCTCCACGCCTACCAGAGGGATTTCTCAAAATACACGACGCCGACCCAGGCTGTCCGCATTTCGGAGATCTGGCGCTCGATCCCGTCCCACTTGGCGCGCGAAAACAAAAAACTGAAATATGGCGATGTCCGGAAAGGGGGACGGGCCAGTCAATTCGAATCGGCCATTGAATGGCTGCGCAGCGCGGGACTGATCCACACGTCCGTCAATATCAAGGCGGCGCGTTTGCCGCTGGCCGGCTACGAGGACCCGGCACGATTCAAGGCGTATCTCCTCGATACCGGGCTGCTGGGCGCCATGCTTGATGTGCCGGCGCGGATCATCACGCTGGGAGATGCTGCTTTTTCGGAATACAACGGGGCGTTTGTTGAAAATTATGTCGCGGCGGAGCTGGCCCGAAAACTCGATGGGGCGCTTCATTATTGGATCAGTGACGGAATCGCCGAAGTCGATTTTGTCGTCGCGCAGGAAGGGAACATACTTCCCCTGGAAGTAAAAAGCGGCCTGAATCGGACTATCAAAAGCCTTCGGGTGTATGATGAAAAGTTCTCCCCCCCGCGCCTCTACCGCACCTCGCCCCGAAATTTTGAATGCCGCGATCACTTTGCAAACATTCCCCTATATGCCGTGGGACTATTCCCCCAGTTGCGATGAATTCTCAACCGGATTGGAGACGACCCGCGCTTGACAGTTGAAACCTGACGGACTATTAAGGGCAATCTAAAAGAGGGATACATGAAACCGACCTTCGACGGCCTGATGTGCAACCTGTCCAACCTGGCGCTGCTGTCCGACGCGCGTACCCGCTCGATCAGCGCCGAAAACCGCACCGGCGAAAAGGCCGGTGGCGCCCGGGAGTTTCCGAAGCTGGACGAAACCGGCCAGCCCGCCGGCCCGGCCCGTGCCCTCGGCCAGGGCTGGAAGGTCCACCCCAGCGACCCGATCAAGCCCGGCGAAACGCTGGTGCTGGCCGACATCGAGGGCCCCGGCTGCATCCAGCACATCTGGATGACCCCCACCGGCGACTACCGCACCACCATCCTGCGCGTCTACTACGATGGCTCGGAGCAGCCGGCCGTCGAATGCCCAATCGGCGATTTCTTCGCCTCGGCCTACACGAACTTCAAGATCTTCGCGCCGCTGCGCTCCCTCGCGGTGTGCGTCAACCCCGGCAACGCCTTCAACTGCTACTGGCCCATGCCCTTCCGCAAACGCCTCCGCATGACGCTCACCAACCTCAGCCTCAAGGAGACGAAGAGCGTCTACTACCAGATCGACTACGCGCTGAACGCCGTGCCCGCCGACGCGGCCTACTTCCACGCCCAGTTCCGGCGGGTCAATCCGCTCAAGGCCGGCGACGTCTACACCCTCCTCGACGGCGTGCGCGGCAAGGGCCACTACGCGGGCACCTACATGGCCTGGCAGGTCAACAACAACGGCTGGTGGGGCGAGGGCGAGATCAAATTCTACCTCGACGGCGACACCGACCCGGCGCTCTCCGGCGGGAAATCGGTGGCCGGCTCGACCGGTTTCCCGACCATCTGCGGAACGGGGACGGAGGACTATTTCTGCGGCTCCTACAACTTCGAGAACAAGGCCACGGGCCAGTACCAGGAATTCACGGGCCCCTACACCGGCGTGCCGCACGTCGTGCGGCCCAACGGCGTCTACGAATCCAACATGCGCTTCAGCCTGTACCGCTGGCACATTCCGGATCCCGTCCGGTTCGAAACCGACCTGAAGGTCACCATCCAGGCCCTGGGCTGGCGCAAGGACGGCCGCTACCTCGAACTGCGCGACGACATCGCCTCGGTCGCCTACTGGTACCAGACCGCGCCCGCCGCCCCCTTCCCCCCCCTGCCCGCCGCCGATGAACTGGAGATTTTCTAACCCCCATGAACAAATCCGCCTGCCACTCCGTCGTTCGCCGCAACCTGGCCTGGTTCACGAACTCCGGCGTCATGCGCCCCTCCGACGGCTTCTGGGGGGTTGCCGAGCGGTTGGCGATCACGACCGGCAACGAAGCCGCTGACATGACGTTCCGCCATTTTCCCTGCTTTACCCGGCTTTCCCCGGATGTGGTGGCCGTGGAGCACCGGAGGGCGGATTGCACCTTTGAAACCGCCTTCCTGTTCGACCTGGCCGCGGAGGCGCTGGGGAAACCCGGGCTCAGGACCGTTGCGGACAACCTGATCGACTTCCTCCTGTCGCGCAGCCACCTGCTGCAGAAAGACGAAAAGGACCCGAATGCCGGACTGTGGGGCTGGGCCATGCCCATCCGCCTGAAAACCTGCTGGACCGACGACAACGCCTGGGTCATCCTGATGCTGCTCAAGCTGGCCGCGCGCGGCCGCCCCGGACTGAAGCCGCTCGGCCTCCAGGCCGCGCGCACCCTGCACCGGCACCTCTCCGCCTTTTTCGCGATACACGACGCGAACGGGCGCGACCTCCCCCGCCAGGCGTTCGCCCACATCCCCCTGTCCGGCCTGATGCTCAACCCGCACTGGATCGGCCTGGCCTGCATGGCCCTGGCCCATGCCGCGGCCGAGGATCCGGAGCTGGACTGCCGTCCCCTTTTCGATTCCTACTACGCCCAGGTCCTCGCCGGCCCGCCCCCGCGGGACGCGCGCTACGCCCCGCTGCCGGGCACCGGCCGCGCCTGGACGCTGTCCGAATACGCCTACCTCGGCCTGACGGCCGCCGTGGTCGCGCGCCAGTTCCCGGACTGCCGGGCCGGGGAAGTGGCCGGGCTCGCCGGGCGGGAATTGCTGCGCGTCCAATTTGGGGACGGCCATTTCCCCGCGGAGCATGAAGAGGCCCCGTCCGCCCCGCACCTGGCCGACCTGATCTACACCGAGAACTGGGCGGCGCTCGCGTTCCATCACCTGCACGGGCTCACGGGCGACAAGGCCTACCGGAACGCGCGGGAAAAATCGCTGGGCTTCCTCGCCTCGATCCAGGACCGCGACCCCTCGCCCCTGTTCAACGGCTGCTGGCGGGGCATGTACGACACCCGAGCCGGGCGCTGGGGCGGCGGCGACCGCTTCGAGGGCGGCGCCAACAGCGTCTACTCCGGCTGGACCAACGCGCCCATTTCCTGGGCGTTCCTGTTTTCGTGCGGCCACGGCTCGCTGTTCGCCGGGGAAGCGGCCGGAGCCTGACCGGCGCCTTCCGGCGGGAACGATCTTCGGGGGGAGAGCCTCAGTCTTCCAGGCTCTTCTTGGCGGACTTGATGAATCGGCCGAAGGATCGGTCCTTCCGCCTCTTCTCGCCGTAGGAGAGGTCGTGGAAGTCGTTTTCCTTCTTCAGCTTCCGGAAGCTCTCGTACCGGTCCTTGCTCAAGGTCCCGGCCTCCACGGCTTGCCGGACGGCGCAGCCGGGTTCCCCGGCGTGCGTGCAGTCCGCGAAGCGGCAGCCCGCGGCAATCCCGCGAATGTCGTCGAACGTGGTGTCAACCCCGTCGCCCGTCCCGAGCAGCCCCAGCTCGCGCATGCCGGGCGTGTCGATGA
>JBIIYJ010000107.1:0-15889 GCA_044346855.1 Kiritimatiellia bacterium | reverse complement strand
AAGAAGCGCGTAAGGCTTGAGCGTCACAGTCATCAGGTAGAACCCGAGATGCGTGACTTTCTCTTTTTTCAGGAAGCCCGCGATCTGCCCGATTTCCCGAGCGGTAAATTCAACGGGATGCCCGAAGGAGGCCAGTTCCTTGATGATCATCAGGAGCGTTGTCCTGACCCCCAGGCTCTCGGCATACGCGCCCAGGACCCGCAGGGAAACCGGCCGCTCGTCCTCGTCGATGGCCACCAGGACCAGATGCCTCGACGGAATCCCTTTTGCAGAAGCCCCGGATATGCCGGCCGATTCACTCTTAATCATCCGACTAATTTATCACAAACCCGCTTGCGTTGGTACTCTTTCCTTGGGCGCAAGTCTGGCCCATATTGGAGGGTCCGGCTCGGGATGTCGTAGCGCTTCACAAGGCGCCTGCCACCCGGACCACCTGCGCGCATCGGTCGACTCTCGCATAAACGGCATGTCGTCAATGTTAATGAGAAGACGTGCCCCCCCCAGGTTCGCCTTCCCCATCCGAAGAGAGGATCAGTTGCCTGCCGAGATGGCCTTGAGTTGACTGTCAAGATCTTCAACGATAGTCCGAATTGAGCAGTTCGTTTGGTTAGCCGAAACACTCAGAAACACATTGTTCCGCACAAAGAAAATGCTGTTGTAGGCGTTTGTCGGATAGGCAAGATAGCATCGGTCCCCGACCTTCACTGTGCCGAGTGGGAAGGGCTGAAGTGCAGAACAGTTGCCGAACACCTCAATCATGGTGCTATGGGCATCGGTAACAGTCGGTCTTTCTCGGACTCGAAGATCGACGGTTGCATCTGGCTTGTTCGTCGGATGAAAGAAGTAGGCGCTGTCCTTTGACCCATTCGCCCATGTTCCTTCCTGGGTCGAGATCAGATCAGTCACTCCAAATGTCGCGAACGTTGGAACCCAATTAGAGACAAGACAAAAGTAGTTGGTTTCAGTAGTGCCCACCCAATTGGTGAACCCATAGCGTCCTTTGAGATCATCCACGAACTCATCGGCGAACGCCGTCACATGTCCGAGATTTATAAGGAACGCCAGCGCAAGCACCTTCGCGTTCCATGCAGATTTCCTCGTCATAACCATATCCTTTCCTATTTGATTGGCCGTCTCTGTCTGGACGCAGGCTGGGCAACGCATCGTCCATAACCTGTTGCGCCTGGTGCCGCCAAGCATTCGCGATAGACATACGGAGCGCCTTGATTACCATCGTTGAACATCATCCCGGTAGGTAGGAGTTCTGTTTGCGGAGCCGCACTTGGATCTCCGTTACCGTCCACCTTCAGACAGGGGTCTGTTCAACTCGGCGGGCTTCAGGGCCGCAGCCCAGCTGAAGTTGGCCGGATCGAAGACAACAATGCCCCCGGAAGGAAAGAGCCTGCAATCGGGGTCGGGAGGCAGAATCGGCAAGATGCGTTCACGTGCTGCGCGATAGCGGGTCTGGATCGCCGTCGGGCTGGTAACAGCAGTGGATTCCAGGAGAGCTATTCGTTTGTTCAAGGCGACTCGGTCAAGCCTGGCACCGTAGGTCAGGTAAGCCAAGGGGATCAGGAGCAAACAGGCGACCAGTGAACCCAGCAGGACAAGCGATGACCGGCCTTTCTTGCTCATGCACCCTCCCGTTTCCGTGTTGTATATACCTTGCCTCCAAGGTAGTCAATCATTATTAGGGACATCGAAGGCTCTTTGCTGACTTGGCCGCCAAGGGCCCCGAGGGCACTCCACGTCCTGTAACCCCCTGAGGCATCTAAACGGCAGGCCCACGGCAGGCTCACGTTTATCCAGTGATGCAACCTTGTCCCCGCATGGGAATTCTGCCATAGTTTTGCGGGATAGTGAGCACGAAGCATCCGGAGAGCCAAAGCATGAGCGCCGTTGCAGAATACATCAAAGAGCTGCGGAAGAACCTGGACAAGGGCGAATCCACCGAACACACGCACCGGTCTGCTCTTGAAATGCTACTTGAGGCCTACGGCAAGGACATCGACGCAACGAACGAACCCCGCCGCATCGCCTGCGGCGCCCCTGATTTCAACATCAGCCGCAAGGGCAGCCCCCTCGGTCACGTGGAAACCAAGGACGTTGGCGTCAGCTTGGATGAGATGGAGCGCGGTAAGGGGCCGAACGGAGAGCAGTTCAAGCGCTATTCTACGCTGCCTAACCTGATCCTCACGGACTACCTGGAATTCCGCTGGTACGTGGCCGGCGAAAAGCGCCTGATCATCCGCGTGGCCGAACTGGATGCCAAGGGAAAACTCAAACCGACCGCCGACGGCGAAGAGCGCATGACGGAACTCATGAACGCTTTCTACAATCAGCCCGCGCTGACCGTCAGCAGCGCCCGGGAACTTGCCAACCGCATGGCCGGCATGACGCGTATGATCCGGGATCTCATCCTGGCCGCGCTCCAGTTGGAGGCTGAGAAGGCTGAGCAAACCAAGAACGGCGTGCTTCGCGAATCCATGCCCGGCTACGGATCTCAAGCCAACTGGCTGCACGAGTGGCTGCGGGCCTTTCGGGAAACCCTGATCCCGGACCTGACCGAACGCCCCTTCGCCGACATGTTCGCGCAGACCCTGGCCTATGGGCTCTTCGCCGCCCGCGTGCATGCCCCCAACAAGACCTTTTCCCGGAGTTCGGCCGCCATCGATCTGCCCCGCACCAACCCTTTCCTGCGCGAGCTGTTCGAGCAGATCGCCGGGGTGCGGATGCCGGACACCATCGCCTGGGCCGTGGACGACATGGTGGAATTGCTCAAGCACGCCGACATGGCGGAGATCCTAAAGGATTTTGGCAAGTGCAAGGGGCGGGAAGACCCTGTTGTCCATTTCTACGAGACTTTCCTGGCCGCCTACGATCCCGCCATGCGGGAGGTCCGGGGCGTTTTCTACACCCCGGAGCCCGTGGTCAGTTATATCGTCCACTCACTGGACTGGCTGCTCAAGACCCGGCTGGGCCGCCCCAAGGGTCTGGCCGACGAAAACACTCTGATCCTCGACACCGCCACCGGTACGGCCACGTTCCTCTATTTCGTCATCGAGCTGATTCACGAAGGCTTCCGAAAGCAACTGGGTGCATGGGATGGCTACGTTAGTCGCCACCTGCTGCCGCGCATTTTCGGCTTCGAGCTGCTGATGGCCCCGTATGCTATCGCGCATCTGAAGATCAGCATGCTGCTGGAGCAATCCGGCTACACCTTCGGCAGCGACCAGCGGCTCGGAATCTACCTGACCAACACCCTGGAGGAGGCCGCCAAGAAATCGGAAATGCTCCTCGGCCAGTTCGTGGCGCACGAGGCGAACGCCGCCGCCGAAATCAAGCATTCCTTGCCGGTTATGGTTGTGCTGGGCAATCCGCCTTATGCCAACTTCGGGCGCATGAATCGCGGAGATTGGATACTGAACCTGCTCAAGGAGTACAAGCAGGATCTCAACGAAAGGAAGTTGAATCTCGACGACGATTACATCAAGTTTATCCGCTTTGCCCAGTGGCGCATTGATCAAACTGGGCACGGCGTGTTGGGATACATTACGAACAACAGTTATCTGGACGGTATCACCCATCGCCGTATGCGGCAGTCGCTGATGCAAACATTCGACGAAATCTATGTCCTCAATCTGCACGGCAGTTCGATGAAGAAAGAGAAGACTCCTTCGGGCGACAAGGACGAGAATGTATTCGACATCACTGTGGGTGTGTCCATTTTGTTGGCCGTGAAGTTCAAGCAGAAATTAGGAGCAACAAAAAATCCGGCCCGTATTTTTCATGCCGACCTGTGGGGAAGGCGTGAAGTCAACGAGGGCGATATACTCAAAGGCGGAAAATATCACTGGCTATGGCAGAACTGCGCGGCAACAACAACGTGGCAGGAACTCAAGCCTGCCACGCCGAACTATTTCTTCGTGCCGAAGGATTTCGACGATAGCGGCGAGTATGAACGTGGATGGACGCTGCCAGATATATTTTCTCTATACCAAAATGGGGTCAAGACTGACCGTGACGATTTATTTGTTGCCTTCGATAAAACTGAACTGACTGATCGGATGCAACAGTTCTACTCTGATGAAGGTCTTTCAGATAAGTTTCGGACCGCATATCGCGTTGAAGATTCATCGAGTTATAATTTGCTTTCTCGTCGGAAGCGCACACGATTCGAACACGCCTGTGTTCAGCCGTTTTTTTATCGGCCGTTTGATTCTCGTTGGGTATACTATTCAGTGGGATTAACAAGTCGACCAGCTCATGAAGTAATGCGGCACATATTGACCGGCCCAAACATGGCAATTATTACGACGCGCAAGACCGAGGAAGAATTCGGGTTACTGTGCGCATGCCTTCTGACGGGGCATAAGTCTGTGGCTGCATATGATATAAATACAGCCTTTCCTCTATACCTCTACCCCTCAGCCGATGAACTGGACTCGGCTGCGGGCCGCCGGCCGAACCTGAGCCCAGAGTTCCTTAAGGCATTGGCGACCAAGCTCCAGTTGCCCCAGGAAGGACAACATGGGCTGCCGAAAGGTATGACACCCGAGGACATCTTCCATTATACCTATGCCGTCTTCCACTCACCCGCTTATCGCACGCGCTATTCAGAGTTCCTGAAAATCGACTTCCCGCGTCTGCCCCTAACGAACAGCAAGCCTTTGTTCGACAGTCTGGCGCAACTTGGCGCGGAGTTGGCTGCTTTGCACCTCATGGAGTCGACAAAACTGGAGGAATTCATCACCGAATTCCCCGCCAAGGCCAATAATACCGTTGAGAAGGTGCACTACACGGACAAGGACAAGCGCGTCTGGATCAACTCGACCCAGTTTTTCGCCGGTGTTCCGGCTGCCGTCTGGACCTTTCGCATTGGCGGTTACCAGGTCTGCGAGAAATGGCTCAAGGACCGCAAGGGCCGCGTCTTGACCTACAATGACATCCAGCACTACCAGAAGATCGTGGTGGCGCTAAAAGAGACGATCCGGCTCATGGCTGAGATTGACGTCGCCATCGAAAAACATGGCGGATGGCCGGGAGCATTCAATACAGTATTCGAAGGAAAGCACGGGTGAAGGCTAAAGGATCCTTGTTTGCGTCAGCAGTTTGTATGGCGACAGTTATGTCGGCATCTATACAAGCGTGGGGAGAGGCTGCTCAATTGCTCTACCCAATCGCATCTCCAACCCCCAATCAACTCTGTCAATACCCGACTCGAAAGGAGTTTCGCCCGCCATGATCGATACCCACATGCATCTCCGGGGCCCCTGGACCCCCGACGGCGTTCTTCGCGACATGGACCGGATGGGGCTCGACCGGGCCGTCATTGCGGCGCTCCCGCTGGATCACTGGGGCGGCGGGCTGACGGAAGACGTGGCCCCCCTGATCAAGGCGTGCCCGGACCGGCTGACCGGCCTCATCGGCATCCATCCTCCGGACGTGGAGGGCTCGCTCCGCCGGATTGACGAATACGGGGACAAGGGCTTCATCGGCATCAAGCTCATGCCGACCGTGGGCTATTACTGCGACGAGGAGCGCTTCCGCCCGATTTTCGAGGAGGTCAACCGCCGAGGCTGGCTGGTGCTCTCGCACTGCGGCTGGTGCAGCAAGGGCGTCAAGACGCCCGACCTTCCCCAGTCGACCCGCTTCACCGATCCCTACCACATCGAGCCGCTGGCCCGCCTGTTTCCGAAAACGGATTTCATCCTCGCGCACGCGGGCGGCCGGATCTTCTTTCCGCGGGCGGCCGAGCTGACGGCGTACCACGAGAACATCTTCATCGACACCTGCCCCGGCCAGGGGACCTGGGCCCTCAAGCACGAGGACGAATGGCTGTGCATCCTGAACTGGAAGAACGTGCTGTTCGGGACTGACACCTGCCTCGGCGTCCCGGAGTCCATCGAGCATTTTCCCGCCCGCCTGACCGTGCTGAAGGACATCATCATCGACAAAGGGCACAAGGACAAAGTACCCGCCATCCTGCACGATAACGCCGCACGGATCCTGGGCAAGCGCGGAGTGAAAGTGTAAAGACAACCCTCAAACGCGAGGACTACTTCTCCGGCCTCGGTTATTGCACATGTAAAATTTGCTGAGCGAACAACCGGAAATCATCCAGCCTCGTGGTAATGAGACTGTATACCAAGTTCCACTCGATTTTCTTGTACGCATGAACCGCGATATTCCTGAACCCTACCGCCTTCTTCATGTTTTCCGCAAGTGACTTCGGCAACACCCCAAGCACATGAAGCTCGTCAAACGCGGCAGCCATAGTTTCCGGCGAAGGACGATTCCGTGCCGCCAGCAACCGGGCAGCAATGTCAACACAAGCCTGGACAGCCCGCTCAAGATTAACAGAAATAATATCCTGGGCATCAATATCGGCTACGAGAGAAAGGGCGTTGTCTGGTGTTTTTTCCCGGATTCTTTCCACACACCTCTGCAGCGTGTCCAACTTATCCATCACAACGGGATCAACCATGACTGAAAACCTCCAACCGTTCACGCTGCGCTTGACGGAACGACGGCATGAAGTCCGCTTCAAGATCCCAGAGCCTGGTAATGAACTTCACTTTCAGATCGATGTTCTGGCAATAAAGAAGTTTTCCCTTCGTCAGGATCTCCTTTAGCAAAACCGGGCCGGCATGCTCCATGTCGATCAGGTCGATAGGTCGCCGGACCGTATTGGCCAGATTATCAATCAAGTCCATTCTGGTCTGAGTCGAAATTGGTTGAGCGGAAGCAATCGCCAGATCTAAATCGCTCGAAGCGGTTTGCCGGCCTGTGGCGCAAGAACCAAATAGGAAAACAAGGCCAATCTCTTGGCTTTTAGCCAACTCGGTCATTATCTGTTCTTCCAGCAGGTCCATAAGCAAAGTATCAGCTTTTATTTAATCAGTGTCAATAAAGGGGATTGAACCAGTTGGTTATTCATGGCTGAATTCCAAGCCGGTCAAAAACCATTCGAAACAAGCCGAACACAAGTCCGATGATAATTGAAACAAGAAGTCCGAAATACCCCATGATCAAGCCGGCAACCGCGAGGCCTCGGCCTTCCTGGACATCCGGTTTCCGGTTGATCTGCAAAAGGGCAAGGTGACCGAACACGATGGCCAAAAGGGGAAAAGGGAAGCAGCAGCAAGTCCATCCGGTCAGGATCCCCAGTATTCCCGTCACGAGGCTGACCACCGCGAAAGGCGGTGTTTGGCGGACAGGAGGAACAGTAGTCCCCGCCCCGGAAAGGGGACTATTTGGAGCGCCCCCTTCCCGCTCGACCGTCTTGGACAGATTCGGGATTTCAATCGGGTTTTTGCAGGCAGGGCAGGCGATTTTATCTCCCCGGAAATCCGGCGGGACTACCAGATCCTGACCGCACTTGGAGCAAAACAGCTTTTGATCCATGGTTTTCCCCGCTTTCTCAGTCGAGGCTTTTGATCGTGAACTGTTTCAAGTCCCCCTGCCCTTCCCATTGAGGCAGGCGCGGAGCAGGGCCCTCGACTTTCACCAGGCCGCGATTTGCCAGTCCATTGATTTTCGCCCACAGCGTGGTGTCGCCCCAGTATTGCGGATGGGTCTCGGCCGCCGCAACCGACTTGAACAGTTTGGCCGGTGTGTCGTTGCCCGCCCGCACTGCCTCGAGCGCCAGCCGCTCCAGCCGGCCCAATCCCATTTTCGGGTCAGGCCGCTCCTCAAGCCATCGCTTCGCCGCCGCGGGCATCCAGGGAAGAGCCGCGTTCTTCAGTTCCGAAATTCGTTCCAGCTTCGCCGCATCCTGCAGGGCGAACGCGGCGTCTGCCTCGATGGCAAAATCAAGCTGGGCCTGCGTGACCGGTTTGCGCTGAGCAAACACCGACGCCATCTGCCCGGGCGAAAGCTGGCCGAGCCCGTCATAGGGTTCGATGCCGGGAAACGCATCCACCACAAGAAGCTCGATTTTGGTCACCGCTTTCAGTTTCAGGCACGTCATCACATGAACCAGCATGGCCATGTCGAACAGGCAGGAATCGAACCAGAGCACGACCCGGTCATACCCGCCCGCCCCCTCCAGCTTTTCATATTGCCGCTTGATGGTTTTTTGAATGAGCTCCCGGCTCAGTCCGCCGCCCGTGGCTTCCTCAAGAAACAGGGCGCGAGCCTCCAGCGTTGCCTCCGTCGGCCAACCCGGATTGCGGGGGCCTTCATAAAGGATGTCATGCCAGACAAAAACCTCGCCGGGAAGCCCGGCCTTGGCCAGGCTGCCCCCGCAACAGTCGCCGCTGGTAATATGAAGCATGGAGTGCATCGGTTCTCCCCGTCCTTTTGATGAACACCTTACGACCAGACATCAGCGGATAAACAGCAGCGTGCCGGCCGTCAGCCAGACGATCCTTCCGCCCTCCGCCACAACCGTGCCACCCAGGCCCCCCTTGGGATACTGGCTCCGCACATAAAGGTTATAGCCGTTCAAGTACAGCACGCTGGTGCTGTCCACGGTCAGGTTTCCGATGCTCAGGTCAGGCCGGGAAATTCCGACCCGAGCCCGCCTGGCCAGCGAAACGAAAAGCGTGCGCAACCGCTCCGGGCCATCGCCCCCGATGGCCGCGGGAAACTCCGTGTACCACGTCTCCGTCAGCCCGCCCGCCTGCACCATATCGTTATTGTCAATCAGGAGGAAGCCCGGCTCCTCCAGCGATTTCCGGAAAATAGTTCCGGCCGCGCCGCGCCGGTTGCTGTCGCCCCAGCTGCCCGCATAGGCCTGCATGCGCACGCTGCCAAACCCGGTTGCATTCGTCACGTCCACCGCTATCCGCCCGCCGCCGCCCGAAAAATAGCCCTGCGCGCCATTGGCGGTCAGCAGACCGGATCCGCTCATCGACCCGGCTGTCAGCCAGACCGATCCGCCCGCCGGGCCGGGTTCCGGGCCGCTTCCTCGCCCGCCGCGCGCATCGATGGTTCCCGCGATCTGCGCCAGGCCGCCCACCTCCAGCCGCACCGCGCCTCCCCCGTAGGTGTTCGCGCCGCTGCCCAGATGCACGGGCTCGCGAATCGAACCATAGCACGCCGAGGCGGCATTGCTGATCCCGACCGCGCCACGGCCCCCATGACTGGCTCCTCTGCCGAAATTGGGATTGCGCGGCGACCCGTTGCCCGCGCCGGGTCCGCGTGCAGGCGCATACCCGCGGCTGCTGCTTTGCCCGCCGAAATTGCTTAAATCAATCAGTGCATTTGTTCCCAGCGTGAAGTTCCCGCCAACCGTCACCCAGATCCGGTTCGCCTCCGTGGTGTCGCCCGTGTTCCAGGGGTGCGTCCACGTCCCGGCCTCGAGGATGCAGTTCCCCGTGATCGCGAGATTGGTGAACGACCCGAACAGGGGATACTTCGTGGCGAACGAGACCCAGCCCCGATAGCCCAGCGCAGGATCCCAGGAAGCGCGGTAGCCGTCCGTCTGCGTCCACGAGCCCAGCGTCGCGTCCGCGTCCCAGGTGCAGCTCCGGGTGCTCGTGTCGTTGAATATCACGTGGTGCCCGGCCGCGGGGGCGCCGGCCGGATACCAGTTGGCGGCCGTGGACGCCTTCTCGTCGCCGCCTTCCCCGACCCATGTTTTCATCCCCGCGCGGTTGTCGGCGAACAAGGCCCGCACCTCATACCGCTTGTCCACCGTCACCACCAGCGGATTGTTCGTCCGCACGGCGCCCGCCGGCAGTTCGCCCGTCCACCAGAGAAAGGCGTGATTCGCGTCGGGAAAAGCCGTCAGCGTTACGGTGCTGCCCATGTCGTAGAGATCGTTGGCGTGTTCGGGGGTTCGCGTCACGCTTCCATTCGGCCCGCTCTCGGCTGTCACGGTGAATTCCACCGAGGCGTCCCCCCAGAGGATGCGGCCGCCGTTGGTCACGATCGTACCGCGGCCATAATCCTGCGGAAACGCCCCGGCCGGGGCGTCCGCCTTCAAATAGAGGGTGAACCCATTCAGGTCCAGGCTGGAGGTCGCGGTCATCCAGGCGAAGTCGGCCAGCCGCACACTGCTGGTCAACCTGACCACCGCCCGGTTAGTCATGAAAAACGTCGCGTTTTCCAGCGGCCCGCCTACGGCCGGCTGAATTGCATACGTATTAGAGGCAGGAGGCAGCTCCGTGGCGATGTCCGCTTGCGCCACCTGGTTTGAGCCGTCTACAATCAGGCGCTGATAGGCGAGGCTCCTCAGGAAAAGGGTGCCCGCTGTGCTTCGGGTAATTTGCTTTTCCCCGGCATCAACCGTCGCCGTCGGCCCCTCGATGGAAATCGCGTTTGTGGCTTCAAGCGCGATCCGTCCGCCGGCCCCGCTGAAATAGCCATACGATCCCCGGGCCGAAAGGGCGCCTGTGCCCGAAACAGACCCGGCCCGTATCCAGATCGAGCCGCCGGCCGCGCCCGAGCGGACCTCGGCGTCCGAGGGCGACAGGTTCACGCCATCAGCGGAAATGACGCCATCGATAAGGGCCTGGCCCGACGCTTCAAGTTTGAAGGCGCCGCCGCCGGAGTACGAGCCGCCGCTGCCAAGGTGCTCAGGGGCCGTGGGTTCGCCGTAGCAGGAGGCTGGAAGATACCCCGCCGCGTGCGCGCCCATGCCGCCGTGGCTGCCGGCCCGCCCGTTACGGGCGGCGGCCACTCCGGCTCCGGGCCCGCTGTTTATGGCATACCCGCGGCCGTTCAGATTCACCTTGGCCGCCGCGCCAAGCCTGAAATCCCCGCCCACCCGCACGGCCAGCCGGTCCGCCGCCGTGTTGGTGCCCGTGTTCGCCGGATGCGTCCAAGTTCCCCCCTGGACCACGGCGTTTCCGTTGATCACCAGATTCGTGAAAGATCCCTGCCCCGGATAACGCGTCAAAAAGGTCACGCGCCCGGTATAGGTCACCTGTTGGTCCCAGCCCCCCAGCGCCACGTCCAGGTTCCAGGTGCAATTGGACCCGCTCGTTCCGTCAAAACGTACCGAATCGCCAACACTGGGCGCAATGCCCTCCGACCAGTTCGCCGGCGTGCCGGCCAGGCCGTCGCCCGCCAAACCCGTCCAGGTGCGCACGTCCGCGCGAACAAGAGAGGCCATCAGGCCAAGGACGCTCATCGTCAGAAAAATCATTTTCATTTCATTAACTCCTGCCAAACATAATAACGTGCTTGCACGAATGGTAACCGAGCCCTTGAGATGCCGTCCAGCGTCAAATGGAGTCGCCCGCCCGAAGGGGCGCATCTGAAGTTTAGTCGGGATTTTGTCAGTTTGGTGCGTAGCCGATTTGGAGTGCGGCGGCTTGACGCCGCTTTGGCTGGCACCGACTGGACGCGACATCAACGGCTGGGCAACGCGTCAAGCCGACACGCTCAGGCAGGCCTATCGAAGCGCGTAGGGCAGCCGCATGGCAGAAAGCGGCGTCAAGCCGCCGCACTCCAAATTTTTGGATCTGTCGACCCCGACGAAACTGCAGATACCCCCGCCCGCAGTGGCGTCTTCACGGAGCCGGCAGGACCGCCACATTCACGCGGACGGGCTTCACCAACTCGAGAACGGCCGGACTCATTCGCGCCAGGACTCCCCGCCGGCCGGCGTTGATCCAGATTTCGGGAAGCTCGAAAATGGTTGCCTCGGCATAGACCGGCAACGGCTTGCGCGTGCCGAACGGACTTGTACCGCCGATCATATAACCCGTGTGCCGGTTGGCCGTATCCGGCGTGCACGGCCCCACGTGCTTCACGCCCAGCGCCCGCGCAAGCTGCTTGGTCGAGATCTCCCGGTCGCCGTGCATCAGACAGATCAGCGGCGCCTTGGCGTCGGTTTCAAGCACGATCGTCTTGATCACGGCATGATCGGGCGCGCCCAGCTGCCGCGCCGCATTGGCCGTGCCGCCGTGTTCGATGTAGGTATAGGCCGTCAACTCGAACGCCGCCCCGCTCTCCCGCAGCACGCGGATGGCGGGGGTGACCGGAATGTCGCTCTCTTTCGCGCTCATGGCATCTCCGGATCCACCAGGCGGGCCAACCCGATCCCCTGCTCGCCGGCCACGGAATAAAACAGCCAGCTCACGCCGTCTTCCTCAAACACGTACGGATCCCGCACCTCGTTGACCGGCGTGTGCTTGGACCCGCCCACGGAAATAACAAAAGGCTCGTCCGCGCCCTCATAAGCCATTTCCGGACGGAGCACCTCCTGGAACTTGGCGCCGCGCCACGTCGTCCAGTCGCCCGCCAGGGAAACCACCGTCCGCTTGATCCGCTCCGGGGCATCCCCCACATTGCTGTAATAAATCGCCAGCTGGTCGCCCCGCAACTGGAACGCCACATGCCGCGTGCGGTAGATGCGGTCGACCGACTGACCCTCCGGACAGGCCGCATACGGCTCCCCCTCGATGTCCAATACGGGCCCGTGCTCGAACACCTCGTTCAGCTGGCGGCTGCGGCTGAGCCGCCGGTCGCCTCCCCCGCTGAAGCCGTACCACCAGCCGTCCTTCCTGAACACGCGCAGATACGGCTCGGCCAGGTATTGCCGCTCCGACACGAACCGGAGGCCGTCCGACGACTCCGCATAGGTGGTCGACTGCCCCCGCTTCGCCGGGTTCGCCTCGGTCGGCCCGCTGCCGTGGTACAACATCCGGATTTTGCGCGCCTCGTGATCCACAATCAACTCCGGCGATGCAATGTGCCGGCTGAACGGCGTGGCCGCCAGATCCAGCACGCCCGGATCATACACGTGATAGGGGCCCTGGATCGCATCGGCGTAGGCCATCCGGATGAAGGCGCCCTGGTGATGGGCGAAATACAGGTAATACCGGCCCAGCGGATTGGGAACCCAATCCGGCACGCGGATCAGGCACGGCCCGTTCAGGTTTGTACCTAATTTGGGGTTCGAGGCCGGAGTCAGCAGCGGCTGCCCGCCAACCCGTTCGATCCGCACGGGCGTTCGGCGGCGAACGGTCTCTCCGAGCGCCTTGTTGACCAGCGTGATCTTGGCCTCCCCGCCGGCGAGAATAGCCTGCTCGCTGAATACGGCAAGCCGGATTTCCTTGGTGTCGAACCGATCGAAATCATAGATCACATACTGTGTGCCGTCCGCGGACTCAACCCCGTCGGGATAGGATACGGTCAACCGGCCGTCCAGAAGCAGGCCGCGCGACCAGGTGAGCCCGTCGTCCGCGGAGACAAACGCCTTCAACAGTGTGCGGCCGGTGTTTTCGGCGATGTTGCCGTGCTTGACCAGCAGCAGGCGGCCCGATTTCAGGCGGCGGATGAAAAAGCGCGAAGCTGTATGGGCGATGGACGTGGGCGTCACCGGGGTCCAGGTCCAGCCGCCGTCCGTGGAGATGCTTTCGCCGATGCCGTACCGCGTGCGCACCAGCATCCACAGGCTGCCGCCGCACCGCTCCACGATCATATGCTCGTCGCAATTGCGGTCGGCCGGGTCGGGCACCGTGGCGCGGCCGCGCCATTTCCAGGAGCCGCCCTGGTCGACGCTGGCCACCACACCCGCGCTCCCCTCCACGAACCAATGGGCCACGGGCAGCAGCCACTCGCCGCCGGCCAGCACCGTGGGCTTGTTCATCAGGATGCCGTCGCAAATGCGGACCGGGGCGGACCATTCGGGCTTATCCGAACCGGATTGCGCCGTGGTGATCGCCCACACGCCCCATTGCTTGCAGGTCCGGTTGCCCTGGTAGCCCTGCGACCAGAACAGCCAAAGCAGCCCGTTGGGATCGTGCCACAGGCAGGGATCGAACGCGCGCACGGGCCCTTCGGCGTCGGGATCGATGACCAGGACCGGCGGCGTCCAGGTCTGCCCGTCGTCCTGGCTGGTCGCCAGCATGACGTAGTTCATGTTGTCTTCCGACACGCCTCCGCCGTACCAGGCGGCCCACAGCCGGCCGTTTGCGGCGCGTTCAATGGCGGGAATGCCCTGGAACCGGCGTGTGGAACAGTCGTGGCAGGCCTCGGGGGGGCCGATGTAAAGAGGGGCGTTCAGGTAGGGTTCTGCGTTCATTATTTCTTTTTTCCCCAATCCAGCCAGGTATCCGCCAGTCGCTTCCCAAGCTCCAGCTTTGCGCTCTTGTTGAAATGCAGGTTGTCGTAAAGCTTCGGCCGCAGATCCAGCGTGTCGATGTAGCGGAAAGCCGGATCGTTCGCCGCCAGCGCCTTCTGCTGCGCGCGCACGATGTCCCGCCTGGCGCTTGGCGCCGCTATCTCGCCGATCAGCACCTTCATTTGAGCCGCATGGGGCAGATCCTTGCGAAGGTTTTCCGCCAGCTGCTTCAGCCGCTCGCCAGAGGCCGCGGCCTCGGCCTCGTTGTCGCTCTCCCCCTGCACGTACAACAGTGCCTCGACTTCAAACTCCGTCCCCTTCGGAAGCGCATCGACGGCCTGCCGCACGGTCTCGACCACATGCCTATACATATGATCGTTTGCGGAGCCCTTCAGCCAGAAACCGTTGCCGCCGCCGCCGCGGCTGGCCTTGACGACCAGGATATTCGTCGCCCCGGCCTGCGCCAGGCGCCGGCCGAAGCCGATCTCCGGCCCCCAGAACAGCGGATTGGCGGCCTCCCCCTGCTGGGCCTGCAGCGTTTTGATCGCGCCGCCCGAATCGCCGATCATCACGGCGGGTCCGTCCCCGGCCCGCGTGGACCGGTTGGCCCAGAAGAACGGCACCGTTCCGTCCAGGGGATCGGTGCCGGGCGAGACGTCCGTCTCCTTGGGATCCGCGGTTGTGCCAAGGCTGTTGGATTGGCCAGTCAGAACGAATATCTTCACCGTCTTGGCCTCCAGTGTTCCCGCCGCTACGCAAACGGCTGCGATAAGGCCGGCCCATTGCTTCGTCTTCATGCCTTCTCCGTTTTCGACATGATGCCCCGCCGCGCCGCCGGATTCAAGTCCAGAGCGATAGCCACCCGTCGGACGGGCGCATTGCAGTTTCGTCGGGATTAGGCCAGTCTGGTGCGAAGCCGCTTTGGAGTGCGGCGGCCTGCCCGGCACCTTACACGCAAATCCCGTCGTAAATGGCGTGGCACGGCCTTTCCAGGCCGTGTCCCCGGGAAAAGTATAGCATCCGGGAGGTGAATGTAGCCTGCCACTTGCAGCGATTTCAATTCGCGTTGCCGAGCCAGGTCGTGGGGCCATCCTGCTCAGACCGTTTGCACGGGTTTTACACAGCTTCCATAACGGACACGGCCTGGAAAGGCCGTGCCACACCGTTCACGAAACAAGTGAACCGAAATGCGTGTACGGTGCCGGACTCGAGCGCCCTGAACCCTTTTCTCTGGGCGAAAGCAAAGGATTGCGTCCGGCCTATGTTTGCGCTAGTTTCCCGGCATGGCCACCCTCCGCCCCAACCTGGTTTACATCCTGGCCGACGACATGGGCGTCGGCGACGTCTCCTGCCTCCACCCCGGCTCGCGCATCCGCACGCCGAACCTCGACCGCCTGGCCGCGGAGGGCATGCTCTTCCGGGACGCCCACGCCAGCTCGGCCGTCTGCACGCCCTCCCGCTACAGCCTCCTCACCGGCCGCTACAACTGGCGGTCCGCCCTGAAAAACGGCGTGACCTTCGGGTACGACGGCCCCGTGATCGAACCCGGCCGCCTGACCGTGGCCTCCTACCTGAAAAAGCACGGCTACCGCACCGCCTGCGTGGGCAAATGGCACCTGGGCTGGAATTGGGCCCGCCGGAAGGACGACTCGGTCGACTATTCCCAGCCCATCACGAGCGGCCCGCTGGATTCCGGGTTCGACTCCTTTTTCGGCATCAGCGCCTCGCTGGACATGCCGCCCTACTGCTACATCCGCGACACCCTGCCCACGGCCGTTCCCGACCAGACCACCCCCGGCCGGCCGCAGGGGCACGAGTTCTGGCGCGAGGGGCCCATCGCCCCCGATTTCCGCCACGAGGAGGTGC
>JBIIYJ010000367.1:0-4933 GCA_044346855.1 Kiritimatiellia bacterium | reverse complement strand
TAGCGGCGCACGAGGGCGTCGGTGCCGTCCGTCGAGCCGTCGCTGACAATCACCCACACCACGGGCAGGACCGTCTGGAAGGCAACCGCCCGGAGCGTCCGCTCCAGGTAGGCCTCCTCGTTCCGCGCCGCCGTGACAATGATGTACCCCGGTCCGCTCATGCCTCGCCTTCCTTTCGTGCCACCCAGTCGGCCACCTCAACGGGTTTGGCGTGCCAGTAGGAGCCTCCGTGGCGCGCCTTCGCATAGGCCAGGAAATCCCGGTAGAACGACAGCGGATAATCCTCGAGGCCGGGCGGCTCCGACGCGGGCCGCACGTAATCGGGATGCACGTTCACCAGCGCCATGCCCCCGTTCTTCGCGATCCAGTCCAGCTTGCGCTGCCAGATGCCGGGGTCCCGCTCGGACAGGATCACGAACAAGGTGAAGTCCTGGGGCAGCGTGTAGGGCAGTTCCACGTACGGATGGGTTCCGGGTGTGCGGGCGGGCACCATGAACGGGAAAATGGTGCCCACGCCGTCCGACTGGGGCTCGAAGGGGTCGACGTCGAACGTCGAACAGTCGTAGCGGATATTCAGCGCATGGAGCCATTCGAGGTTGTGCTGCATGGAGGGCGACCGGAAGCCGACGGCCCCCCACTCTTCCAGGTAGGTGTTGATGCGGGCGGCCCGGGCCATGAAAATTTCCCGGGACCGGTAAAGCTTGCCATCGTGGTTCAGTCCGTGCACGCCGACTTCGAAGCCGCGAAGCTTGAGCTCGCGCCTCAGCTCGGGGGGCACGCGGTAGCGCTCGGGAACGAAATTGAAGGAGGACCGGAAGCCCAGCTCCTCCTCGACCCGCATCAGGAGCCGGCAGCGGCGCACGCCCGCCTCCTTCTCCACGTCATGCGTCAGGACGAGAGCAAACGTCTTGCCTTCGGGCCACCCCCGCCATTCGGGAGGCGGGGCCTTGCAGCCCTCATCGATCGGCCAGTTGCCGGCGAACGCCAGCCTCCGCCGGGCCGCAAGCCGCCGGCGAAGCGCGATCTGGAGGCGCCTGGGCACGAGCGGTTTCACGGCATAGAATAAGTCGGTCGGGTTCATCGGTCTCCTTACAGGCGGCGGTACAGCCAGCCGGGAATGTAGAAGCGCCGCTTGTTGAGCACGGCCCCCAGGATCCGGGCGTTGATCTCCAGCAGAAGGTCCTTCATGCGCATGACAATCTCGCCCCGCACGCCTTCGGCCTTCACCACCATCACCACCCCGTCCATCATCCGCGCCAGCGGAAGGGCGCTCCCGTCGCACAGGGGCGGCATGTCGAAGACCACGCAGCAGTAGCGGCGCTCCTTGACCATGCGCAGCAGGGTGTCGTAATAGAGGGCAACCGGGCCGCCCATGCCCGGCGGTTCCGCGTCCTCGGACTGGACCTTGTAGAGATTCTGTTCCACGATGATCAGCTGCCCCTGCTCGTTCAGCATGATCTCGGCCGCCCCGGGGGCCTGCTTGATGCCGAACAGGCTGTGGGGCGAGGGCGGTTCCTGGTTCGCATCCACGAGCAGGACCCGGTCGGTTTTGCGGCCTTCGGCAAACGCGATGGCCAGGTTGGCCGCCACGGAGCTGACCCCTTCGCCATAGTGGCTGCTGGTAATGCCGATCACGAGAGGCTTGTCTCCCGGCTCCGGGGCCTGCATCAGGGCCAGGATGCGATCGCGCAGGATGGCGTAATACCGGCGGCCGTCGTGAAAGGCGAACGACCCCTTCAGCTTGCGCTTGGACTGGACCCCGGGAAAGCCGGGGGCGGTTGCGAGATAACGCGCCCGGAGCCGGGGAATGGACACCAGCGCCGGGACCCGGAGCCGCTCCTCGATCTCCTCGGGCCGCTTGATCGTGTGGTCCAGCTGCTGGGCCAGGAACGCGATCCCCACGCTCCCCACGAGCCCCACGACAAAGGCCATGGCCAGCTTCATGGCCCGGTTGGTCGGGTTCGAATCCACGGGCATGGTGGGCGGCTGGATGATGCTGATGTTGGAGATTTTCGCGCTCTGGAGGGCCTGGTCGATCCGGGTCTGCTCCAGGTTCTGGCTGTATTTCACGAACTTGTCCCGAAGCATGTCCCGGCTTCTCTCCAGGCGGGCGATCTGGATCTCGTTTTCGTTCAGCCCTTTCATCTCGCTTTGGGCCTGGGCAAGCTGGTCCTTCAGCACATCGGCCTGGGCCAGGAGGCCGGCCAGCGTGGTCTCTTCCGTCTGGAGCGCCTGCCGGTTGTCCTTGAAATACGTGTTCATCGGGAGCGGCGCAACCTTGCTCCCGCTCTGGGACTCCTTGCGGATCGCCTCGAGTCCAGCCTGGACGCGGGCCCTGGACGCCGCGGTCTGGCCCGCCAGCAGCTCCTGCTGGTTCTGCAGGTCGCCGATGCGCGTGAGCAGGATTTCGCGCTGGGCTTCGAGCGAGGCGATGCCGTTGCGGGTCTTCAGATCGCGCAGGGAATCCTCCGCCTGCTCGAGCTCGGCCCGGAGCGATTCCGTCTGGGTCAGGAAAAACTCATGCGCGCCCGGGGCCCGGTTGGCCAGGATGTGCATCTGGTGGTACAGGTCCAGCAGGGTCTCCACGACCAGGCGGGACAGGGCCGGGTCCAGCGACTCGAAGGAGATCGAAATAATATTGCTCTTGGGCACCATCTTGACCTCCAGCGCCTGGCTGAAGGCTTCCGCCAGCTTGGCCACGGACGCGTCCCCGGCAAGGGTTGCCGCATCGGGGGGGGCCGGCGATATTGCCAGCTTCCATTTCAGCTTCTCGATCCACTCGCGGGGGGAAAAGGCGTAATCGTCCTGCTCGCCCGCGGCGGACGCGGGAGGCGGCGAGGCCAGGAAACGGATCGGGCCGATGGTCCTGACCGCCTGCGCGGCGAGCTCGCGGCTGGTCAGAATCTCGATCTCCGAGTTCATGCTGCTTTCCCACTCCATGAACAGCGGGGCCACCTCGCCCGTCGCGACGGTGGGATCCAGGAGGATGTTCTCCCGCCCCCGGCGAACCAGGATCTTGGACTCGGAGGTGTATGTCTTCTGGACGCCGGCCAGGTAATACACGGCTCCCGCCAGGACCGCCATGAAGAACAGGATCATCTTGAACTTGTGGCGGAAGAGAACCTCGCACAGGTCCCGGAGCGAGCCGGCCTCGGGGGGCCGGGCCGGGCCCGCCGGCGCCGGAGGCGCCGGCGGCTGAACTGTGCCTGTGAGCAAATATGTCATGACACGTATCCTCGGAGGTTCGGGGTCCGGCTCGGAACCCTCAGTTGACCTGGAAGAAGACCGGCAAGCCGATCTGGGGGATCATCCGCGTGATGTGCTGCTCCACCCAGAGGTTCATGTCCGAAATGCGGGTTCGGGGCACGAAGACCAGGTCTCCCGAGCGCAGGAAAAACGGCTTGCATTCCTGCCCCGTGAGCGCCTTCTCGAAGTCGAGGCCATACCCGGTGTAGCGATCCTTTTCGCGGCGGATCACCACGACTTTGCGGTATTCCGCCTTGTCCATCTCGAAGCCGCCCGCCTGCATGACCGCGTCGAGAGCCGTGACGGGCCGGAGCAGCTCGAACTCGCCCGGCTCGTTGACGGCGCCCCCGACGTAAACGATCCGGCTTTTCAGCTCCCGGACAATGACGGCCACGTCCGGCTTCTCCAGCCGCGTCGCATACAGGCGCACCAGTTCCGCCTGCAGTTCGTCCGGCGTGCGCCCGCCCGCCACGACGTCGCCCACCAGCTGGAGCGTGATCTTCCCGTCCGGCCGGACCGTCTGCAGGTCGTTCAGGTCGGAGGAATAGAAGAACTTCACCTCGATCGAATCGCCCGGCGCCAGCCGGACGTTCTCGTCCGGAAGGGACAGGACGGACTCTCCCGATTTGGCGGGAGGCGGCGTGCTACAGCCCGCCGAAACCGCCGCGACGACCCCCAGGATCGCCAGCCTTGCCAGGACCGCCCGAAAACGTGATTGCCTGCTGTTCATGATGCATCCCTCCTTGTACGCGCTGCCGCCAACCTGTTGATCACCCGCCCGCTTCGGCCAGTTCCCCGGCCGCCTCGCGGACGGCGGCGACCGTTTCGCCGCACACGAACTCGATCTGCTCTTGTTTCAGTTCCGGAAACATCGGGAGAGACAGGAACTCGCGGGCGCAGGCTTCCGCCACGGGGAACGAGCCCTCGCCCAGGCCCATCGCGCGGTATGCCTCCTGGAGGTGCAGCGGCACCGGGTAATGGATGCCGCACCCAACGCCCTTTTCCGTCAGGCGCCGCAGGACGGCGTCGCGCTCCGGCACGCGAAGGGCGTAGATGTGATAAACGTGCTTGCCGTAATCCGCCTCCGCCGGCACGCGGATCTCCTCGACCCCGTCCAGGTAGCGGGCGTAGAGCCGGGCGCGGGCGCGGCGCGACTCGTTGGCGTCGTGGAGGTATTTCAGCTTGACGCTCAGGACCGCGCCCTGGATGCCGTCCATCCGGGCGTTCCACCCCACCAGGCTGTGAATGTACTTCTTCGCCTGCCCGTGGTCGCGCAGCATCCGGATCTTGTGCGCCAGCGTGTCGTCGTGGGTCACCACAGCGCCGGCCTCCCCGTAGGCCCCCAGGTTCTTGCCGGGGTAGAAGCTGAAGCAGCCGGCGTGCCCCATGGAGCCGGCCATCGCCCTGCGGTATTCCGCCCCGTGGGCCTGGCAGGCGTCCTCGACCACGAACAGGCCGCGCCGCTTGGCGATGGCGATGATGGGATCCATGCGGGCCGTCTGCCCGAACAGGTGCACGGGAATCACGGCCTTCGTCCGCGGCGTGATCGCGGCCTCGAACAGCTCCGGGTTCATCGTGTAGGTCGGCTCCTCGATGTCCACGAACACGGGCTTGGCCCCGGTGTAGGTGATGGCCTCCGTGGTGGCGATGAAAGTGCTGGGCACCGTGATCACCTCGTCCCCGGACC
>JBIIYJ010000366.1:0-4935 GCA_044346855.1 Kiritimatiellia bacterium | reverse complement strand
GGCCGGGGTGCCGGTGGCGACCACGCTGCTCGGACTGGGCGCGTTCCCGGAAACCGATCCCCTGGCGCTTCGCATGGTGGGCATGCACGGCTGCGTGGCGGCCAACAAGGCCATCAGCAACTGCGATCTGCTGGTCTCCGTGGGCGCCCGGTTTGACGACCGCGTGACCGGCAAGATTGCCGAGTTCGCGCCGCACGCCAAGATCGGCCATATCGACATCGATCCCTCCGCCATCTCCAAGAGCGTGGAGACGCACATTCCCGTGGTGGGCCACGTGAAGTACGTGCTCCAGGCGCTGCTGCAGGAGGTGCAGGCGGAGGACCGGAAGGAGTGGCTGGCGGAGATCGCCGACTGGCAGGCCAAGGCCCCGCTGGCGTTTGATACGGCCACCGACGCCCTGCTGCCCCAGTTCGTGATCGAGAAGATCTACGAGGTGTCGAAGGGCGACGCCATCGTGGTGACCGACGTGGGCCAGCACCAGATGTGGTCGGCGCATTACTACAAATACACCCAGCCGCGCACCTTCCTTTCCTCAGGCGGGCTCGGCACGATGGGCTTCGGGCTTCCGGCGGCCATCGGGGCGCAGATGGGGCGGCCCGACAAGCGCGTGGTGGCCATCTGCGGCGACGGCGGCGTGCAGATGAACTTCCAGGAGCTCGTGGTGGCGGTGGAGCAGAAACTGCCGCTGGCCGTGGTGATCCTCAACAACGGCCACCTGGGCATGGTGCGGCAGTGGCAGGAAATGTTCTACGGCAAGCACTATTCGGCTTCGGTCCTGACCCCGAACAACCGCCCGGTCAACGAGCGGATGGCCGACGCCGGGGAGGGCAAGTATCTTCCGGACTTCGTCATGATGGCCGAAGCGCACGGCGCCACCGGCATCCGCGTGACGAGGAAGGACGAGGTCGAGAAGGCGCTCAAGACGGCGTTCACGGCCAAGGGCCCCGTGGTGGTGGAGTGCGTGGTGGCGCCGGAGGAGAACGTCTATCCCATGGTGCCGCCCGGCGCCTCGCTCAACGAGATGATCCAGGGGATGTCCTAATTCGGAAGAGGGTTATATGAAGCATATCGTGACGTTGCAGGTGGAAAACAAGCCCGGGGTGCTGGCCCGGATCGTGGGGCTCATCTCCGGGCGCGGCTATAACATCGAGGGGCTGACCGTCGCGCCCACGCTGGATGCGGACATCTCCAAGATGACGATCGAGGTGCCGGGCGACGACCGGGTGATCGAGCAGGTGACCAAGCAGCTTAACAAGCTGATCGACGTGATCAAGGTGACCGACCTGACCGCGCAGCGCTTCATCGGCCAGGAGATGGTCCTGATCAAGGTGGCGGCGGGCGAGGAGCAGCGCGGCGCGGTCATGGATCTCGTGGATGTGTTCGGAGCCAAGGTCATTCTGGTGCAGCCCAACTCGCTGGTCATCCGCCTTGTGGACGACCAGCAGAAGATCGCGGACTTCATCAACCTGATGAAGCCGTACCGGGTGCTGGACATCAACCGCTCGGGGCTCATCGCCATGGCGGCGGACTAAGGAACGGCCATGCACGAAATCATCGGGATCGGCTATCCGTTCTTCACCCTGCTGGCCTTCTTCTGGGGGGCCTGCCTGGGCAGTTTCCTGAACGTCTGCATCTACCGGATTCCGCGGCGCCTGTCGGTCGTGGCGCCGCGGTCGCATTGTCCGGGCTGCAAGAAGCTGATCCCCTGGTACGACAACATCCCGCTGGTCAGCTGGATCGTGCTGCGGGCCCGGTGCCGGAACTGCGGAACCGTCATCTCGGCCCGCTACGTGATCGTGGAACTGCTCACGGCGATCCTGTTCCTGCTGGCCTGGTTCAAGTACGGCGTCCAGCCGGAGGGCCGGGTGCTGGGGCTGGCCGGGGTGGAATATGTGGGGCTGGTTCCCGTTTACTGGCTAATCATCAGCGGGCTGCTCCTGGGCGGCTTCGTGGATTGCCGCCACATGATCATCCCGGATCGCGTTACCATCGGGGGCATGATCGCGGGGCTGCTGCTGAGCCCGCTCGTGCCGGCGCTGCACGGGCAGACCGAGGCCCTTCAGGGGCTGAAATTCGCCGTCATCGGCGCGGCCTTCGGATTCGGCCTGCTGTGGCTGGTCGCCTTTTTCGGCAAGCTGATCTTCCGGAAGGAGGCCATGGGCTTCGGCGACGTGAAGCTGATGGGCGCGCTGGGCGCCTTCTTCGGCGTCAAGGCCGTCCTCTTCATTCTCTTCTTTTCCTCGCTCTTCGGCGCCATATTCGGCGTGTTCTTCATCCTCACCGGACGCCGGAAGCTCGGCCGCCACATCCCATTCGGCCCCTATATCGTCTTCGCCGCGCTGGTCTGGATGCTCTGGGGCGCCCGCATTCTCAGCGGCTATCTCAACCTGATGGCCCCGCCGGAGTTGTGACTCGTTTCCACTGGATTTCCAGCTTCAGCCTGTCCACCCAGGTCTGAACCACGGCCAGGTCGATTGCCGCCGGCTGCACCCTCAACATGCCGGATATGTCTCTGAGGTGCTTTTCCGAACCACCTTCCTTGTAGAATTGCAGTTTGCGGATAATCACATACTCCGGGGGGGCCAGCATGACGGTGTCGGCTTCCAGTTCCACCGCCCTGCGATGGGCCATGCCCCAGGCATGCAACTCATCCCGGCCCAGGGGATAAACATCGGCTTTAAAGCCTGAGTGCATGTGGATGATGTTGAAGTGACCCCGGGATTCCCGGGTGATCTCAAGGACCAGGACATCGGGGGGCGGGCAATAGAATGACTCTTCCGGAAAGGCGGCGATGAGGTCGGGAATTCGATTCTGGGGCAACTCCAGGACCAGGTCCACGTCCAGCGTCAGCCGGGGCTCGCCATAGGCCGTGCTTGCCGCTGAACCCGTCACCATGTAGGGCAACCCCAGGCGATTCAGCGGGCGGATGAAGACTTGGAACAGGTCAGCCGGTGGTCCCATGTGAAAATTGCTCCCATACCGCGCGTTGGATTCGATCTTCGGCCCATTCAGGATGAAGCATCTTCAGGCTGGCGACCTTCCAGGCCCGCGCCTGCCAGTAAAGTGATTCAGCCACGCGCAGCTTTTGCCCGGGCGTCATCTGCCGCAGAAAATCGGCTTGTTGTGGAGGGTCCTGTTTCATGATGAGTGTCGCAATCTACCCTTAATCACTGTGCCGCAGAAAGCCGGGTGATTCAAGGTTTTCCTGTTGACCGGACTCGATAGGCCTGGCCCGCCGAGGTCTGGAAGGACAGGTTCCGCCCGCTTCGCGCCGCTGCGACTGGCTTTCCGGCCGCATCGACAACGGTCCATTCAGCGGGGGCATCCGCCAGCCGGCAGGGGGCGGTCGAGCCGGCGGTGATCGTGGCTTCAGTCAATCGGCCCTCGCGCCAGTTGATGGCGACCGTGAAGTTGCCACGGGCGCGCAGCCCCGCGACGGAACCTTCCGGCCAGGCTGGCGGCAGGGCTGGAAGAAGGCGCAGTTCGCCGCCCTCGCTCTGCAGAAGCATCTCCAGCACGGCCGCTGCGCCGCCCAGGTTGCCGTCGATCTGGAAGATCCGCGGCGGATGCAGATCCAGCAGGCTGTCGGTGGCGAAGTCGGTCACCAGGTGATTCAGATGGTCCCACGCCTCGGCGGACCGCCCGAGCCGCGCCATCAGGCAGGCCACCCAGGCCCGGCTCCAGCCCGTGTGCCCGCCGCCGGCCGCCAGCCGGCGGTCCAGGGCGACTTCGGCCGCTTTCCACAAATCCCGCGTTTTTTCCGGGTGCAGCGAGTCGCCCGGAAAGAGGCCGACCAGGTGGGACAGGTGGCGGTGCGAGGGCTCCACCTCCTCGAAATCCTCGTTCCATTCCTGCAACTGGCCGTGCTTGCCGATCTTGAGCGGGGGGAGGCGCTCGAGCATGCCGCTCCACTTCGCCCGCAGCTCGGGATCGGCCTTGAGCAGCTCCGCGGAGCGGAGGGCGTAGCGCAGCGCGTCGGCCGCCAGCACGACGTCCATGGTGGCCGAAACGCCCAGGCTGACCGGGAACTTGCCCGTGCCCTTGAAGCGGTTCTCGGGCGACTGGGAGGGCACGATTTGCAGGACGCCCTTGGCGTCGGCAACCAGGTAGTCCTCGAAAAAGGCGGCCACTTCCTTGAAGAACGGGTAGGCCCGCGCGCGCAGGAATTCCAGGTCCTGCCCGAACTCGTAGTGCCACCAGAGGTGCTGGGCCAGCCAGGGGGCGGCTCCGATCCAGACGGCCCAGCCGTAGCTTTCCGGCGTGGCCCGGCCCCAGGCGTCGGTCTGGATGGGGAACAGGACGCCGCGGCAGCCGTACAGGTCCATGGCCGCCTTGCGGGCGTGGGGGACGAACCGTTCGATGTGCTGGAAGAGCGCCTCCGTGTAGCGCTGCATGCCGGCCGGTTCCGCGATCCAGTAGTTCATCTGCAGGTTGATGTCGTGATGGTAATCCGACTCCCACGGGGGGTTCATGTCCTCGTTCCATTTTCCCTGCAGGTTGGCGGGGAGTGTCGCGTTGGCCGACGAGGCGCACAGCAGGTAGCGGCCGTAGTGGAAGTAGAGCAGGGGAAGGGCGGGGTCGGCCTTGCCGCCGCGCACGAGGCGGATCCGCTCGTCGGTGGGAAGGTCCGGCTCGGCGAGCGGCACGCTCAGGCTCATGCTGCCGTAATGCCGGTTGTGCTCGCGCTGGTGCGACTCGAGCAGCGCGGCCCAGTCCACGGGGACGGCAAGGGGTGCGGAGTCGCATTCGTCCCCGGCTTTTTTCCCGTTGGCGTCGACGCCGATGTTGACGGCGAAGACGGCTTCCGTGACGCCGGACAGCAGCAGTTTGCGGCCTTCGAGGACCGAGGCTTCGCCGTCGCGACGCCAGACCTGGACGCCGACCTTGAAGCCCACGCCGTTCAGGATATTCCCCGTCATCGAGAAGGAGCCGGGG
>JBIIYJ010000365.1:0-4951 GCA_044346855.1 Kiritimatiellia bacterium | reverse complement strand
TGACATGGACCTGACCGGCAAAACGGTACTTGTGACGGGCGGCGCCGTCCGCATCGGTCGCCGCATCTGCGAACGGCTTGCGGAGGCCGGCGCCGACGTGGTCATCCACTGCCATCGGTCGGGAGTAGAAGCCCGGGAACTGGCCGGCAGGCTCCAGCAGATGGGCCGTTCCGCCTGGGTTGTGCAGGAGGACCTGGATTCAGAAGCCGGTTGCGAGGCTGTGATCCGGGAAGCCGTGGCGCTGGCCGGCAAGCTCGACGGCCTGGTGAACAACGCCTCCGTGTTCCACAAGCGTGATCTGGCGGACACCGATTTAACCCACCTGATGCAGGAGTTGCGGCCCAACCTGATCGCCCCGTTACTGCTGATCCGCGCGTTCAGCCGCGTTTCAAAGGTCGGCCGCATCGTGAACCTGCTCGACCGGCGGGTGGCGACGTTGGAGAAAGGGGCTCTGGCCTACCAGCTTTCCAAGCGGGCGCTGGCGGACCTGACCCGGCTTGCGGCGCTTGAACTGGCGCCGGCGTTCACGGTGAACGGGGTGGCCCCGGGGCCGGTGCTGCCGCCCCGGGAGGGCGGGGGCATATCGGACAAGGCCGGTCGTATCCTGACCCGGGATCGACCGTCTCCGGACGCGGTTGCGGAGGCGGTCCTGTTTTTGCTCAGGGCGGATTCGATAACGGGCCAGATTTTGTTTGTGGATGGCGGCCAGCATCTCATGGGGGGCTGAATGGATACGATTTTCCTGCGGGATCTGATGGTGGACTGCATTATCGGGGTCAATCCCGACGAGCGGGTGGAGCGGCAGATGCTGATCCTGAACCTGGAACTCGGGCTCGACCTGGCGGCGGCCGGGCGATCGGACAACCTTGCGGACACGATCAATTACAAGGATATCCAGGACCGGGTGGTGGCGGAGGCGGAGTCGAGCCACTGCCTGCTCATCGAGCGGCTTGCCCAGCGCCTGGCGGATGTATGCCTGGGCGACCCGCGCGTAATGACGGTGACGGTGACGATCGACAAGCCACGCGCCCTGCGCCTGGCGCGGGCGGCGGCGGTGCGTATCACCCGCGGGAGGGCGTGAGATGGCAGATCCCGTGGGTCCAAAATGGAGTGTTGCCGGCATTCTGTTCCTGACAGGTCTGTTCGGGCTTATCGACTGGGTGACCGGCTACGAACTGAACTTCTTCGCCTTCTATTTCATTCCGGTCGGCCTGGCGGCTTGGCGCCTGGGGCAGGGGCCCGCGTTCATTTTTTCCGTTCTGGCCTCCTTCGTGTGGTACGTTGCCAATACGGACCAGGTTTACTCGTCCCCTGTTTTCGCGGTGTGGAATACCATCATCCGGCTTGCCTCGTTTATGACTATAGGCTGGACGCTGTACCGGATCCGTGTGTTGCTCGAGGAGGAGCGGCGGACATCGGAGAGCTTGCGCCGGACGCTGGCGGAGATCAAGCTGCTGGAGGGGCTGCTCCCCATCTGCGCCGATTGCAAGAAAATCCGGACCGATACCGGCGAGTGGCAGCAGATGGAAGTTTACATCGGCCGGCATTCCAACGCCCAGTTTTCGCACGGCTATTGTCCCGCCTGCTTGAAGAAGGCCCTGAAGGAAGCGGGCATCGCGGAGCCGCAAGTCTGACGCCGCCGGGCCCGGTTGCGCCCGGGCTTCTCATAATCCGGCGTGTTTGGTGCGGACGGGCATATCCCATTTCGGGCGCGGCAGGTCGGACTCTATTTCAGGGGTGATCGACGTGGACGACAAGCGAATCAAAGTCAGGCCGATGAACGGGCGCGATTTCACTCGCGTTATGGCACTCTGGCGCGCCTTGCCGGGCATCGGGCTGGACGGCGTAAGCGATTCCAAGGCCGGGATCGCGCAGTTCCTTAAACGGAATCCCGGGCTCAGCCTGGTGGCGTGCGACAAGGCCGCCGTCGTGGGCGCTGTCCTGTGCGGGCACGACGGCCGGCGGGGCTACCTTCATCACCTTGCGGTGGCGCTGACGCACCGCAAACTAGGGATCGGGAAGGCGTTGGTTGAGCGCTGCCTCCGGTCCCTCGAAAAGCAGCGCATACCGAAGTGCAACATTTTCCTGTTTCGAAGCAATGCCAGCGGCCGCGCGTTCTGGAAGCACAACGGATGGAGTGTGCGCAACGATTTGAGCGTGATGCAGCGCATGACGGAGAACGGCGGCCATGCGCATGGCGGGCGGCGACAAGCACCGCCCCTACATGGGGATTTCCGCTAGTCTCCAAATGTATGTAGGGGCTCCGCTCGCCGGAGCCCGCTAGTCAGGCGCATGGCGGGCGGCGACAAGCACCGCCCCTACATGGGGATTATTATAAAAAAAGGCCGGAGCGGTTAAGCTCCGGCCTTTTGCGTGTAACGGATCGGACCCTTAGGCCTTGGGCGCCTCGGGGACCTTGTTTTCGGTCGCGCAGGGCGACATGGCGGCCAGCTTCGTGAGCAGGTCGTACTTCGCGGCGAACTGCTTGTCGGCCAGCGCCATGAGCTCCGCGGCGTGGGCCGGGTTCATCTGCTGAAGCACGCGGAACCGGTTTTCCTTCATGGCCGATTCGCTGAACTTCATGGTCGGAGGCTTGCTGTCGATGACCAGCGGGTTCTTGCCTTCGGCCGTCAGGGTCGGGTTGTACCGGAACAGCGGGAAGTGGCCGGAGGCGACCGCTTCCTTCTGGTTGTTCACGCCGGTCACCATGTTGATGCCGTGGTTGATGCAGTGGCTGTAGGCGATGATGAGGGAGGGGCCGTTGTAGGCCTCCGCCTCGGCAAACGCCTTGACCGCCTGGTTCGGATCCGCCCCGTAGGCGACCGTGGCCACGTAGATGTGGCCGTAGGTCATGCTGATGAGGGCGAGGTCCTTCTTGTTCATCGCCTTGCCGCCGGCCGCGAAGCGCGCCACCGCGCCCATGGGTGTCGACTTGGACGCCTGGCCGCCGGTGTTCGAGTAGACCTCGGTGTCGAGCACCAGGATCTTGATGTTCTCGCCGGACGCCAGCACGTGGTCGAGCCCGCCGTAGCCGATGTCATAGGCCCAGCCGTCGCCGCCGAGCACCCAGACCGACTTGCGGACGAGGTAATCGGCCAGCTCCACCAGCCGCTTGCACTCGGCGCAATCGCAGTCCTTGAGAGCCGCCTTGAGCGCGGCCACGCGGCCGCGCTGGGCCTCGATGCCGGGCTGGCCCGACTGGTCGGCCGCCAGGAGTTCGTTCAACGCCGTCTTGAGCTCGGCCGGCGTCTTGTCCGACGCGATGAACGCGGCGGCCAGTTCGCGGGCTTCCTCGTTGAACTTGTTCACCGCGAGGCGCATGCCGAAGCCGAACTCCGCGTTGTCCTCGAACAGCGAGTTCGACCAGGCCGGCCCGCGGCCGTCTTCGCGCGTGCAGTAGGGCGTGGTGGGCAGGTTGCCGCCGTAGATCGACGAGCAGCCCGTGGCGTTGGCGATCATGAGGCGGTCCCCGACGAGCTGGGTGAGCAGCTTGACGTAGGGGGTTTCGCCACAGCCCGCGCAGGCGCCGGAGAACTCGAACAGGGGGCGGAGCAACTGGCTGCCTTTGAGCGAGGAGCGGTTGATCTTGTCTTCCGCCACCTCGGGCAGGCCGAGGAAGAACTTGAAGTTCTCGGCCTCGTGCTCGCGCACCTCGAGCTGGGGTCCCATGTTGATGGCGCGCTTGCCGGTCTCCTGCTTCGTCGCGGGATCCTTTTCCCGGGCGGGGCAGGAGTGGACGCAGGCGCCGCAGCCCGTGCAATCCTCGGGCGCCACCTGGACCGTGAACTTCATGCCCGCGAATTCCTTGCCCTTCGCGTCGGCCGACTTGAACGAGGCAGGCGCTTTGGCGAGGTATTTCGGGTCATACGCCTTGAGGCGGATGGTGGCATGGGGGCACACGAACGAGCAGCGTCCGCACTGGATGCACATGTCGGGCCGCCAGTAGGGGATCTCGACCGCGATGTTCCGCTTTTCGTACTGCGTCGTCGCCGTCGGCCAGGTGCCGTCGTCGGGCATGGCGCTGACGGGGATCTCGTCGCCCTTCAGCGACATGATCTTGCCCGTGACCGTCCGGATGAAGGCGGGGGCGTCGCCGGGGACCGGGGCCGGCATCTTCTTGATGCCCGCCGGGGCGGACGGCACCTTGACCTGCTCGATGGCGGCCACGGAAGAGTCGACCGCTTCCCAGTTCTTCTTGACGATCTCGTCGCCCTTCTTGCCGTAGGACTTCTTGATGGCCTTCTTGAGCGCGTCGATGGCGACATCGGCGGGCAGTACGCCGGAGATCTGGAAGAAGGCGGTCTGCATGATCGTGTTGATGCGCGCGCCGAGGCCGAGCTTCTGGGCCAGGGTGTTCGCGTCGAGCACGTAGAACCGGATCTTCTTGTCGATGATCTGCCGGGCGGTCTCGTCCGGGATGTGGTGCCAGACCTGGTCGGCCGTGAACGGGCTCGAGAGCAGGAACACGGCGCCGGGCTTGGCGTTGGCCAGCATGTCATACTTCTCGAGGAACGAGAAGTTGTGGCAGGCCACGAAGTCGGCCTTCGTGCACAGGTACGGGCTCTGGATCAGCGACGGCCCGAAGCGGAGGTGCGACACCGTGATGGTGCCGGCCTTCTTCGAGTCGTAGACGAAGTAGCCCTGCGCGTAGTTGGGCGTGTCGTCGCCGATGATCTTGATCGAGTTCTTGTTGGCGCCGACGGTGCCGTCCGACCCGAGGCCGTAGAACATGCACTCCACGCGGCCCTTGTGGTCGAGGTGGAAGTTGGCGTCGAACTCGAGGTGGGTCTGGGTCACGTCGTCGACGATGCCGAGGGTGAAGTGGTTCTTCTTGCCCTTCGCCAGGTTGTCGAGCGCGGCCTTGACCATGGCGGGCGTGAACTCCTTCGAGCCCAGGCCGTAGCGGCCGCCGAGCACGATGGGGTAGCCCTTGAACGGGCACCAGCCCTCG
>JBIIYJ010000005.1:0-47783 GCA_044346855.1 Kiritimatiellia bacterium | reverse complement strand
TTACAACCGGCGCCGGATCCACAGCGCCCTCGGCGATCTCTCGCCGCTTGACTACGAACAACAATGTGTTGCATAAAGTCCATCGAAGCGCTTCGCTCTCCGTGTCCGAAAATCCGGGGCAAGATCAGTCGAACAATGGCTCCTCTGGTAACTTATCGAGAAAAGCTTCAACGTCACCCATCCAAAGAAGTTGTTTTGAATCAAGAACTGACGGCGACCATTCAGATGGTGTAACGATTACATTTGGAGTATACAGCGCAGGTGCTTCGCGAACAGAGTTTTTACTGCCTGTTCTTTTTTGCTTGCGTGAATGGAACGGCTTTGGCACTTCGGCTTTCCTGATCGGCTGATAACGCCAACAACCCATTGTTAGCCCTTCAACCTCGATTGTTATTGGTATCATTTCTTAGTTGAATTGTCTATTGCAAATCGCTTCGTAATTGTTTCGTAATTGGTGTCATAAATCGCTGAATTAACGAAAACATTATTTAACGTCACGATTTGCCATATATATCCATAAATGAGAAACCGGGGACTCACCCAGGGCTGATCCTTCACGGGATTGACCCATTCTTTTCCCATACCACGAAAGGAGGTTCAATGGAACGTTTCCTGACGGTTTCCTACAAGCCAGGAGATCGTCGATGGCCCTCACTCCGCATACAGGGGCGATGGGTGATGCTATCGGGATTCAGGTGCGGCGACAAGGTGAAGTTGACAATCCGCCATGGAGAAATCTTGATCACGAACATCAGCGCCCCGACGGCGGCAAAGGAGCGGCCAAGGGTCTATGTCCAGGGGGATTTGTACTGAAACACGAAAACAGGAAGGAGGGAGAAATGAGGTTTCCACGGATACCGATTCTGCCACTGCCGGGAGGGCTAGGGATCATCATCAAAGTCCTGACAATCATGGTCTTGGCGTTGACGGTTCAACGGGAGATCAAAGAGATCAGGCGGGAGCGTGAGCAGGAGGATAAAAGAGAGAAGGCGGGTGAGTCGGTTTTTTCCATTTAACTTTGACGGCAGTAATTGATGTTTGAGAGAATAGGCGCCGATTGCCATGCCGTCCAGAAAGGTTCCGCAATGAAAAAACTCAGGTCCGCCGCTGCTTGCGTTTGCTTTCTGGCCGTGATGGCGTTCAATCCCGCTATTTCGGAAACAGGTGCCGTTCCCGTTAAGGGTATTTTTCTTTCGCCAACGGGTTCGCCCGCGGGCACCGGCAGCGCCGATAAGCCTCTGGATATCGCCACGGGCTTTTCCCCTGCCGGCCCCGTCAAACCAGGCGACACGCTGTTCCTCCAGCCAGGCACGTATGACGGACCCACTAGCGGAATCAAGCGGCTTTCCTTTGTCCTGGGCGTCTCGGGCACTCCCGATAACCCCATCCGGGTGATGCCCGCGCCCGGCGCCGCCGTCCACCTTAACGGCACCCTGTCCGTGACCGGCTCGTATGTGTCGGTGATCGGGTTGGAAATCGGCGACCTGACGTGGGACCTTCGCGAAGCAACCCGGCAAAACGAGCCCGTGGTCGCCATTGGGGCCGCTCGCGGCGTCCGGATCGTCAACTGCAACCTGTTCGGCGGATGGAACGGGATCGAGGCCATGGCCTTCAGCCGCGACACGGAATTCGCGGGTTGCCTTGTCCATGACTTCGGTAATTGGCTGGGCCATAAATCCGCCGGCGGGAGCGCGTTCTACGTGCAGAACAGGGAGGGCGTCAAGGTCATCCGCGACTGCCTGGCCTATCGCAGCGCCGGCCTGAACGCGGCTCCCCATGGAACAAGCGGATTTGTTCTCGGCATTGAGCTGGTCCGGAACATCATCACGCTGGGCGGCGCGGCGGCGCCGAGCAACAATTATGAAAACCTGTTTGTCAGCACCGGAATGACGATGGACCGGATCAGTGTGGTCAGCAACGTCTTCTACCAGCCGGACAGGACGCGGGCCTGGAAAGCCAACGTCCGGATGTCGAGCACCCGAAAACCAACGCTTCATAAAAGCGCCGTATTCAGTGGCAACTATGTGGCCGGAGCCCCCAACGGCCTGCGCGTGAGCCGCTGGGAGAATTTCACGGCCACCGGAAACACAATCTGGACTCCCGGCATCCTGGTGGAAATCAGCTCCGCCACCACAGGCGACGGCGTCCCTCCCCAGGAGGCCAGGCCGGACCTTGCCGGCTACACATTCTCCGGCAACCGCTATTACCTTCCCGACTCTTCAAACGCCTTCGTCTACTCGAACCATGAGATTAAGGAGCCGACGAACGACACCGACAAGATCGCCCTGGCCCAGTGGCAAAAGCTCGGGCTGGATCGGGACTGCCAGATCCTGCCGACTCGGAACGGCAGGCCGACCGGAACCCGGGTTTTCGTCTTCCCCAACCGCGACGAGCCCGGCCGCGCGCACGCCGCCGTGTTCAACTGGGACGGGGCGCCCGAGGTGGCGGTCGATTTGTCCCCGGCCTTGGCCACGGGAACCCCGTTCCGGATCTACAATATCCTCGACATCCGGCAGACGATCCGGCAGGCGTCCCCCGTGCTAACGGGGAGATTCGACGGCAACCCGGTCAAGTTGCCCATGCGGAAAGATCCGGTCTCTCCCGACTTCGACGCCTTTCTGGTTCTGCCCGGCGTTGATTGAGGACCTTTTCGTTTGTCGGGCATGATCGAAGTAGGCCGGGCGCTGCGAGCCCGGCGTCGACACAAGCATGTGGCAGTATATTTACGCCTTCCGACGCTAAGCTTTTCCCGGGGACACGGCCTGGAAAGGCCGTGCCACGACTTGCGAAGGGCGTGGCACGGGTCTTCCGACCCGTGGCCCCGGAAAAAGGACAGTAAGGCTGTGCCACCGCGGTTTAGCTCGATCAGGCGCATGGCGATACCGATTGCGATACCGATACCGACCCCGATTCAATCCTGATTGGGCCCCCCTCAGGCCTTGTCCTTCTGCCGGTGGGGTTGGCCCATTTCGTAAAGGTGGATGCGCTGGGCGAGGGCGTCGGCGAGCTGCAGCTGGCCGGTGGTCTGGGCGAGGTGGAAGCCTTTGCGCGCCCATTCCAGGGCCTTGTCGAACTCGCCCACTTCGGCGTAGACGGCGCCCAGCGTATCGAGCACGGCGGGGTTGCGGCCTCCCGTGAGGCTGTGGGCCTGGTGAGCCGCCCGCATCGCCTCGGCGGCGTTGCGGAGCTGGGGGTTGTCGCTTGAGACCAGCATCCAGGCCATGTTGTTGAGGGCCTCGGCGTTCGTGGGGTCCTGCCGGACCTTTTCGACGCACTGGTTGATGAAGTCCTCGAGCGGGATCGTGAGCTCCGGCTGGGGTTCCTCCCCGTTGGCCCCCGCCTTTCCAGCCTCCGCTTCCACTGCGATTCCCGCGGCCGTCATCTGCCGGGCGATCGCGTCCTTGTCGAGGGCCTTCGAGTAGGCCTCCTTGGGGGTGATCAGGCCGTCTGCCACGAGCTTGATCAGCGCGTCGTTGAACGTCTGCATGCCGATTCCCTTGCCGGTCTGCATGGCCGAGGAGATCTGGTGCGTCTTGCCCTCGCGGATGTTGCTGGCGATGCCGGTGTTGACCACGAGCACCTCCATGGCGGCGACGCGGCCCCGGGGGATCTTCTTGCAGAGGGTCTGGGCGACGACGCCCTTGAGCGAGTCGGAGAGCATGGTCCGGATCTGGTTCTGCCGGTTGGCGGGGAACTTGTCGATGATGCGGTTGACCGTGGTGGCCGCGGTGTTCGTGTGCAGCGTGCCGAAGACGAGGTGGCCGGTTTCCGCGGTTTCGATGGCGATCTCGATCGTTTCAAGGTCGCGCATCTCGCCCACGAGGATGATGTCGGGGTCCTCGCGAAGGGCCGCGCGCAGGGCGTTGGCGAAGCTCTCGGTGTGGGCGTGAACCTCCCGCTGCGTGACCAGGCACTTCTGGGGGGTGTGCACGAACTCGATCGGGTCCTCGATGGTGATGATGTGGTCCGAGCGGGTCTTGTTGATCAGGTCGATCATGGCGGCGAGGGTCGTGGATTTCCCGCTTCCCGTCGGGCCGGTCACCACGACGAGGCCCTTGTTCAGCTTGCAGAAATCCCGGACGACCTTGGGGAGGCCGAGCTCGTCGGCGGTCGGGACCTTGCGGGGGAACATGCGGAAGACGGCGCCCATTCCCGTGCTGCCGACGAGGACGTTGACGCGGAAGCGGCCCACCTCGGCCAGCTCGTAGGCGAAATCGGCGTCATGCTGCTCCTCGAACTGCTTCTTGACCTTGGGCGGCATGATCTCGTTCATCATGTCCTGGACCATTTTCGGGGACAGCGGCTCCGTGTTGTCCATGGGAACGATGTCGCCGCTTTCCCGGATCTGGGGCTTGAGGGTGGCCCGCAGGTGCAGGTCGCTCGCGCCGTACAGGACCATCTCCCGCAACAGGGTGTCTACGATCGCCATGGGGTTGATTCCTTGGTTCAGGCGCCGTTCCGGTCTGCCGGACGGGTCGTTCCGCCGAGCATCCGCTTCATCGATTGCGTGTCGTTCACCAGCATCTGGGTGAGGCTGTCGCGCAGCTCCTGCATCTGCCGGAGCTGGTCGTACCGGGCCTGCAGTTCGTCGAAAAGCCGTTTCGTGCGGATGGCGTTGCGCAGCCGGAGGGCCACCTCCTCGCGGTCCATCGGCTTGGCGATGAAGTCGTCGGCCCCGGCCTCGATGCCCTTGAGGCGCGCCTCCCGCTCGGTCAGGGCGGTGACGAGGAGGATGGGGAGGTGGGCCGTTTTCGGGTCCGCCTTCAGGCGCCGGCAGACTTCCAGGCCGCTCAGCTTGGGCATCACGACGTCGAGCAGGATGACGTCGGGGAACGATTCCGCGACCAGGCGGAGCGCCTCGTCGCCGTCGGGCGCCTCGCGGGTGGAGTATCCCTCGTGTTCGAGGAAGTTTTTCAGCATGTTCCGGTTGATGGCATCGTCGTCCACGACGAGAACAACGCCCTTGGGCTTTCCGCCCGGGTCGAGAGGCTGACTGGACATGAAGGCCTTTCCGCAGCCGGGGCGGCTCGCCCGGCCTGCCTGAACGTTAACGGCAAAAGAGCATCGTAGCATGCTTAACGTGTCGATGCAATCCCAAGTGATTTATCTCTTGCCAACAGCTTCAAGTAAGAAATGAACAAAACTGCCGACTGGAAAAGGCGGGCTAAATCTGGAAATCAGGAAAAGAGAAATAATTCCTGATTTCCTGAGTTCCAGATTAGAGAATTCCCGGGGGGAAGCCGCGCGGCTGGCGGTCGAAGGGGACCACGTCGCTGGTGTGGATGTACCAGGCGAGCAGGCGCCGCTCCAGGTCGCGTTGCGCGGCTTCGGCTTCCGGTTTGCCGAACAGGTTCCGCAGTTCAAGGGGGTCCCGGGCCAGGTCGTAGAGTTCCGAGACGCCGCCCGGGCGGACGATGAGCTTGTGCGACAGCGTGCGGATCATGACGCAGCGGGCGGAGCTCTCGGGCCGCTCCTGCTGCTGGAGCCCCTTGGGGTAGTAGATGTGCTCGGGGTTCTGCCGGATGTCGAAGGGGAGTGTGGCGCTGCCTTCGAAGCAGTGCGGTTCGGTGAGATCGTAGCCGCCTTCGGCGAAGGCGGCGCGCTCCGAGTCGCCGGCCGCGCCCCCCAGCTGCGGCAGCATGGAGCGCGCGAAGTGGGTGTGGCGGCACTCGACGCCGGCCAGTTCCAGGGTGGTGGGCATGATGTCGAAGCATTCGGCCGGTTCGCGCACCACGTGGCCGCGGACGCCGCCCGGGGCGCGCACGATCATGGGGATGCGGGTCAGGCAGTCGTCCAGCCCGGCGTGCCATTTCTCGACCAGGCCGTAATCGCCGGCCCATTCCCCGTGATCGGAGAAAAAGAAAAAGGCGGTGTCACGGGCGAGCCCCGTTTCGTCGAGCGTGTCGAGGAGGCGGCCGAGCATGGCGTCCACGTAGGAGATCATGCCGAGGTAAACCGCCCGGAGCTTGCGGAAGGTTTTCTCGTCGAGGCGGTCGAGGTGGCGGTATTCCCGGATCAGGCGGTGGAAGAGGGGCTTGCCTTCCAGGTCGGCCGGCCTCAGGGGCGGGAGCGAGTCCGGGTCGTACATGTCGTACCAGGGCTGGGGGCAGGTGAAGGGGCAGTGGGGGTAGGTGACGGGGAGGAACAGCAGGAAGGGCTTGTCGCCGGGCTTGCGGGCGCGCAGGAAGTCGATGCCCTCCTGGACGGCGTTCCAGTCGGCGTTGTGGCCCTTGAGGGGGCCGTACAGGAAACTGTAGAAACCGGGGTCGCCGGGCTTGAACGGGAACTGGTCGATGGCGGCGCCGGGCGGGACGGCGTGGACGGCGGTGACGGAATCCGCGAACGCGGCGGGCGACAGGAGGTCGTTCTTGCCGATCCAATGCGTCTCGTAGCCCGCCTGCTTCAGGTATTTGAGGGTGTTCGGCTCGTCGGGCTGGAGCGGGTGCCAGAGGGTGCGGTGTCCGCGCACGTGGGGGTGCCAGCCGGTCATGAAGCTGCAGCGGGAGGGGGTGCAGACGGTGTGCTGCACGTGGCACTGGTCGAAGCGGACCCCTTCGGCCGCCAGCCGGTCGATGTTCGGCGTTTTCGCCAGCGGGTGGCCGTAGCAGCCGATGAAATCGGCCCGCATCTGATCGGGGTTGAAATAAATGAAGTTCATCCGGCCACTGTATCCCTTCTCTTGTTTCTTTTGAAACTATTTTATGACTTCTTCGGCTGCCTCCTAATCCTAATCCTAATCCTAATCCTAATCTTAATCCCTCCGATCCTGTTGCATCGCGCGCAGTTTTTCTATGCACTCGTTTCTTCAATAGGCGATCAAACTGCGAAAAGTGATTCCGATTACGAGTAGGATTAGGATTAAGATTAGGATTAAGATTAGGATTAAGATCAGGATTGAGGGCCATTCTTGCTTTAGGCGGGGGAATGCTATAGGATAAAGGAAATCGGCAAACGCCGGCCAAGGAGCCCTGACGATGTCCATCAACACCGTGAACCGCATTGACGACCGCGTCGCCGTCCGCCATGTGCTGATCAGCCTGTCCGACAAGACCGGGCTTGACGGCCTGGTGCGGGGGCTGATCGCGGCCTGCCCCGGCGTGCGACTCTATTCCACCGGCGGCACGTTCACGGCCATCCAGCAGCTCCTGGGGGTGGATTCGGCCCGGCACCTGACCTCTGTTTCCGATTATACCGGCCAGCCCGAGATGCAGGGCGGCCTGGTCAAGACGCTCGACTTCAAGATCTACCTGGGGCTGTTGTCGGAAACCTACAACGAGGCGCACAAGGCCGACATGGCGCGCTGCCAGGCGCAGCCGATCGACGCGGTGATCGTCAACCTCTACCCGTTCGAGTCGACCGTGGCCCGGCCGGGCTGCACGCCGGAGCAGGCGCGGGGCAACATCGACATCGGGGGGCCCTGCATGCTGCGCGCGGCGGCCAAGAACTACATCCGGGTGGCGTGCGTGACCGATCCGGCCGACTATGCGGCCTTCTCGGCCGAGCTCAAGGCCGGCGGCGGGCGGGTGGGATTGAAGACCCGTTTCGCCCTGGCGCGCAAGGCGTTTGCGCATGTGGCCGACTATGACCGGGCGATTTCAAGCTACTTGAACGGCCTGACCTTCGAGCAGGCGGCGGCCGCCTACACCCTGGAGAATCGCTGAGACCATGTACGAATTGTCCGTCAAGGCATCCTTTTCGGCCGCCCACCGCGTGGTGGGCCACCAGGGCGGTTGCGACCAGCTGCACGGCCACAACTGGGACGTGGAGCTGCTGCTGGCTGGCGACACGCTGGACGCGATGGGGTTTCTGGTCGATTTCAAGGAGGTCAAGAAGGCGCTCCGCGAGATCCTCGACCCGCTGGACCATGCCGACCTGAACAAGGTGCAGCCGTTCGACTCCGTCAATCCCACCTCGGAGCATCTGGCCGCCTATCTTTTCCACGAATGCTCCCGCCGGCTCAACGGCGACCGGTGCCGGGTGTCGGGGGTGCGGGTGGCCGAGTCGCCCGGGACCTCCTGCCTGTACCGGGGAGGGTGAGATGAAGGTCCGGGAAACGTTCGTCTCGATCCAGGGCGAGTCCACCTATTCCGGCCTGCCCTGTTTTTTCATCCGCCTTTCCGGCTGCAACCTGCGTTGTTCCTATTGTGACACCGCCTACGCCTACATCGGCGGGCGGCGGCGGACGATCCCCTCGCTCGTGGAGGAGTTTGTCCGCTCGGGCATGCCGGTGGCGGAGATCACGGGCGGGGAGCCGCTGCTGCAGGCGAAGACGCCCGGCCTGGCGCAGGCGCTGCTGGAGGCGGGGGCGCGCGCGGTCCTGGTGGAGACGAACGGGTCTCAGGATATCGGCGGGCTGCCGCCGGGGTCCGTGGCGGTCGTGGACGTGAAGTGCCCGGGCAGCGGCATGGGGGACTCGTTCGATCTGGCGAACCTGGCCCGGATCCGGAGGCATGACGAGATGAAGTTCGTGTTGTCCGACCGGGCCGATTTCGAGTGGGCGGCGGACTTCGTCCGGCGCCACAGCCTGGCCGGCCGGTGTGCGGCCGTGCTGTTCAGCGCCGCGGCGGGCCGGCTGGAGCCGAAGGCGCTGGCGGAGTGGCTGGTGGAGGCGAAGCTGCCGGTCCGGCTGCAGCTCCAGCTGCACAAGGCGCTGGGGCTGGCGTAGGCGCAAGGCCGCTTCGGGCGGCGAGGAGGAGGGGACGATGGGCAAGGACGATGAAATTCTGCTGACCGTGGAGCGGGCGACGCTCGACAAGCTGGGGCTGTTCCAGGGGCTGACGTTCGACACGGCCCGCTACCTGCCGGCCCTGCTGAACCCGGCGAACCACCGGTTTGTGCGCCGGGGCGACGCCGAGCACGATCCCTCCCTCAAGCAGCTGATCCCCTATTTCCTGATCGAGCACGGCGGCCGGTTCTGGTGCTACGTGCGCGGCAAGCAGTCGGGCGAGGGGCGGCTGGTGGCCAAGGCCTCGCTCGGCATCGGCGGCCACATGAACCGCGACGATGTTTCCCTTTTCGGAACATACGAGACCGCGGCGCGCCGGGAGCTGGAGGAGGAGGTCTCCATTCCGGCCGGCTCCACGGACCGGATCGTGGCGCTGCTGAACGACGACTCCAACGACGTGGGCAAGGTCCACCTGGGCGTGGTGCACGTGCTGCGGGCCTCGTCCTCCGCGGTGTCCAAGCGGGAGTCGATGATCACGGAAGGGGGCTTCAGGACCCCGGCCGAGCTGCAGGCCATGCGCGACCGGCTGGAGACCTGGTCCCAGCTCTGCCTGGACGGGATGGAGCGCCTGCTGCAGGCTTGACAAGGGCGCCGGCAGGCCCGAAACTGTCCTGAAGTGTGCACCTGTAGCGCAACTGGACAGAGCATCAGACTTCGGATCTGAGGGTTGCAGGTTCGAATCCTGCCAGGTGCGGTTTCTACCCGGGAGTTTTGTTCATGAGCGTTCGCGTGCGTTTCGCGCCCAGCCCCACGGGGCAGGTGCATATCGGCAATATCCGGGCGGCCATCTTCAACTGGCTGTTTGCCCGTCATTCCGGCGGCGAGTTCCTGCTGCGGATCGAGGACACGGACATCGAACGCTCGACGCCCGAGGCGGTCAAGGGCGTGCTGGACGCGCTGGAGTGGCTGGGGCTTGACTACGACGCCCCGCCCGTCTACCAGACCGCCGAGGTGGCCCGCCACCAGGCCGCCGTGGAGCAGCTCCTGCTGAGCGGGCATGCCTACAAGGGCACCAAGGGCGAGGAGGGCGGCGAGGTCGTCTTTTTCAAGATGCCCGGAACGGACATCGCGTTCGAGGATTCCGTCAAGGGGTCCCTCGTGAAGAAGGCCGAGGACCTGAAGGACTTCATCATCGTGCGTTCCAACGGCACCCCCGTTTTCCATTTGGCGAACGTGGTGGACGACGTGACGATGAAGATCACCCACATCATCCGCGGCGACGACCATGTCGAGAACACCTTCCGCCACGTGGCCCTGTTCAATGCCCTGGGGGTTCCCCCGCCGACCTACGCCCATCTGCCGATGATCGTGAACGCGCAGGGCAAGCCCTATTCCAAGCGGGACGGGGCGGCGTTCGTGGGCGATTTCCGCACGCGCGGCTTCCTTCCCGAGGCCCTCTTCAACTTCCTGGCGCTCCTGGGCTGGTCGCCCGGCGGGGACCGCGAAATCATGACGCGCGCGGAGATGGTGGCCCTGTTCGATTTCAAGCAGGTCGGGTCGAGCCCCGCGCAGATGGACATGCGCAAGTTCGAGTGGATGAACGGGGAGTACATCCGGATGCTGCCGGAGGACGAGTTCCGCCGCCGGTTCCGCGCCGCGCTCGACGCCGCGGGCGCGCTGCCCGCGGGGACGGACGAAGGCTATTTCAACGCGGTGGCCGCGCTCATGCAGTCGCGGACCAAGTCGTTTCCGGACTGTCCCCCGCTGGTGGCCTTTTTCTTCCGGGACGATTTCACCTGGGACGACAAGGTGGTGAAAAAGCGCCTGCACAAGCCCGGCGCGCCGGCGCTGGTGGAGGCGATGGGCCTGGCGTTCGAGGCGCTCCCCGACTTCAAGGCCGCGACCCTCGAGAAGGCCTTGCACGACCTGGCCGCCGCGAAGGGCGTCGAGATCGGCGAGATCATCCACCCTGTCCGGGTGGCGGTGAGCGGCCTGGGCGTGGGGCCCGGCCTTTTCGACATGCTGGAAGTGCTGGGCCGCGACCGGGTGAAGGCCCGGCTGGCGAGGGCCCTGGCCCTGCACGGCGGGCAGGCGGCGTGATGGAGCCCGAAACCCTCCCATCATCGGACGGCTGGCGTTTGCCGGTCGTCGTCATCGCCGGCCGCACGAACGTGGGCAAGTCGGCCCTGTTCAACCGGCTGGCCGGCCGGCGCCTGGCGATCGTGCACGAGGAGGAGGGCGTGACCCGGGACCGGGTGGCCGCGCCCGCGGTCTGGGAGGAGTGCCGCTTCGAACTGGTCGACACGGGCGGCATCCTGACTCTGGACGGCAAGAAGGCCGGGGGGGACACGCTGGACGCCTCGGTCCGCCGCCAGACCGAGGTGGCCCTCGAGGATGCGGCGGCCGTGATTTTCGTGGTGGACGTGGCCAGCGGGCCGGTGTCGATGGATGACGAGGTGGCGCGGCTCCTGCGCCCCGCCGGGAAACCGGTGTTCGTGGCCTGCAACAAGGCCGATACGGAAGCCCGCGACGGGGAGGCCGGCCTGTTCGAGCGCTTCGGCTTTCCGGTGTTTCCGGTTTCGGCCCTGCACAACCGGGGCGTCACGGAGCTGATGACGGCCGTGTGCAAGGCGTTGCCGGCCATAACGGAGGCGGCTCCGGCCAGGCCGTTGCGCGTCGTTTTCGCCGGGCGCCCGAATGTGGGCAAGTCGTCTTTGACGAACGCCGTGATCCGCCGGGAGCGGGTGATCGTCTCTCCCCGGGCGGGCACGACGCGGGACAGCATCGACATTCCCTTCACGGTGGGGAAGGGCCCCGAGGCCCGGCATTATGTGCTGACCGACACGGCCGGCATCCGGCAGGCGGGCAAGATCGACACCGCGGTCGACAAGTTCAGCCTGATGCGGGCGGAGGAGAGCATCCGGACCTCCCAGGTGGCCGTGCTGCTGATGGACGCCGAGCAGGGGCCCACGCAGCAGGACAAGAAGATCGCCGCCCTGATCCGGGAGCATCGCCGGGGCTGCGTGATCGTGATCAACAAGTGGGACCTGGCGCAGGGCAAGGTCGCTGAAAAGGCCTATGCGGCGGGGTTCCGCAAGGCGGTTCCGTTCCTGGACTATGCGCCGCTCGTATTCGCCTCAGCCAAGACGGGCTACCGGACGCGCGAGCTTCTGGAAACGATCAACCACGTGGCGGCGCAGACCCAGGCGACGCTGCCGACCGGGCTGCTGAACCGGACGCTGCACGACGCGTACGAGCGGGTGGCGCCGCCCACGGTCCAGGGAAAGCGGCTCAAGCTCTTCTATGCCACGCAGGTCGGGGTGGATCCGGTCCGGGTTGTCCTGTTCGTGAACGATCCCACCCGCTGGGTTCCGGCCTACGAGACCTACCTGGTCAAGGCCTTGCGAACCCGCTTCGGGCTGGAGGGGGCGCCCGTGGTCCTGACGGGCCGGCGGAAATCCCAGCGTGAAGAATCCCCTAATCATGCTTGAATGAAACCCGCGCGTTTCCTATAATGATTATTTATGTGACGAAAGGGTTTCATGGAAGGGCGCAAAGAGCAACTGTCGAAGACGATTCAGATCAAGATCAGTGATCTGTCCCTCAACGCACCCAAGGCCCTTGATGAACCGGCCGGCCGACCGGGCGACATGCGGCCCGCGCCCCTCGAGCTCGGTAAATACGGCATTTCCATCGATTGCGTCTACGACGCCGTTTTCGTGGCGGACGAACTGGGCACCATCATCGACGTCAACGCCAAGGCGACCGAGCTTTTCATGTATTCAGGGGATGAGCTGCGGTACCGCAACATCCGCGAGATCCTGCTCGGCTTCGACAGTCCGGTGATGTTCCAGGTGGTGCAGAACGTCCGGAACGGCAAGCGGGTGCTGGTGGAGGCGTTCTGCCTGCGCAAGGACGACTCGACGTTCCCGGCGGAGACGGCCGTCACCCGCGTCTCCATGGGGCTGGAGGAGAACCTGCTCTGCTTCTTTATCCGCAACGTGATCCACCACAAGCAGGCGGAAGAGGCCATGCGGATGGCGCAGACCCGCATGGCCCGGGCCGAGCGGCTCGAGGCGGCCGGCATGGTGGCCGGCCAGATCGCGCACGATTTCAACAATTTGCTGACGCCCCTGCTGGGCTATCCCGCCCTGATCCGGAAGCTGCTCCCCAAGGAGTCGCCGATCCTGGAGTTCGTGGGCGTGATGGAGAACACGGCGCAGGACATGGCGCACCTGACGGAGCAGCTTCTCTGCCTGTCCCGCCGGGGGCGGCTGGGCCAGGAGGAGTCGTTCTCCATGAACGACGTGGTCAACCAGGCCATGGCCCTGCTGCGGACGGACACCCCGCCGGGCGTTCGCGTGGAGTTGGCGCTGGAGCCCAGCCTGATGCCGATCAAGGGCGGCCGCGACCAGGTCGGGCGGGTGATTCACAACCTGTGCCGCAACGCCATTGACGCCATGGGGGAATCCGGGACTCTGGCCATTGCGACCGAAAACGTCTATCTCGAGACGCCCCTTCGCTCCAACAGCGACGTGAAGCCCGGCGAGTATGTGCGCGTGGCCGTCAGCGACACGGGGCACGGCATTCCCGACGAGGTGAAGGAGAAGATGTTCGATCCCTTCTTCACGACCAAGCGGTCGAGCCGCCGGCGGGGCTCCGGGCTGGGCCTTTCCATTGTCATGGGCATCGTGAAGGATCACAACGGCTATATTGACTTTGTCACCAAGCTGGGCCACGGGACGACCTTCTACGTGTATATGCCGATCCACCGCGAGGAGCTGGCCGCCGGCACCTATCCGGGGGGGCGCGAGACGATTCTGCTGATGGACGACGACGCGCTGCAGGTGGAGCTGATTTCCCAGATGCTTTCCTCACTCGGCTACCGGGTGGTGGGCTGCCGGAGCGGCGAGGAGGCGATCCTCCTGTTCAAGAAGGGCAAGCTCCAGCCGGACCTGGCGATCCTCGACATGCTGATTCCCGGCGGGATGGACGGGGCGGAGACCATGAAGCGGCTCCGGAGCCTGCAACCGCAGATGCCCGTGATCCTGATTTCCGGCATGCCGGCGGGGGTTGAGCTGGCCATGCAGGTCCGCGAGGCCCCGTTCCTGCGCAAGCCGATCACGATCGAGCAGATTTCCCACGAAATCCGGAAAGTGCTGGACCACAAGCAGAAGCGCTCGCCCAACGCCGTTTCACCGGCGGAAAAGGTTGTCCTGATCGTGGATGACGAGGAGCCGATGCGCAAGCTCTTCTCCCTGATCATCCAGTCGGAATACCCGGACGTCCGGATCGAGCAGGCGTCCAACGGGCGCGATGCGATCATGGCGGCCATTTCGATCCGCCCCAAGGTGATCATCATGGACTGCCAGATGCCGGTGGCCGACGGGCGCCAGGCCTACGAGAGCATTTTGCAGGAGTTTTTGAAACGGAACTGGGCCATGCCGTCCGTCATTTTCTGCACGGGCTTCACGCTGCCCGAGGCGTTGCGCAAGGTGGTGGCGGAGGACAAGCGGCACGCCTACCTGCCCAAGCCCATCCAGGCGGAGACGCTGATCCAGGAAGTGGGCGACCGCCTCAAGTAGCGGGTTTGCATGCGCATCGTCACATCCATCCGGGAGATGCAGGAGCTGATGCTGGCGGAACGCCGGCGCTCGGATCGGCCCATCGGCTTCGTCCCCACCATGGGCTGCCTTCACGAGGGGCATCTGTCCCTGATCCGCGAGGTGGTCCGGCGCGGCTGCCTGCCGGTCGTGAGCCTGTTCGTCAATCCCCTGCAGTTCGGTCCGGCCGAGGATTTCGCCCGGTATCCCCGGCCGTTCGAGGCGGACTGCCGGATGTGCGAGGCGGAGGGGGTCGCCTACATCCTCGCGCCGCCGGCGGAGGCGATGTATCCCGAGGGTCATTCCGTGTTCGTGGAGGAAACCCGCCTTTCCCGGGGCCTGTGCGGTGCCTCGCGGCCCGGTCATTTCCGCGGCGTCACCACCGTCGTCACGAAGCTGTTCCAGATTGTGCAGCCGCACCTGGCCGCGTTCGGCCGGAAGGATGCCCAGCAGGCGCGGATCATCCAGCATATGGCGGCCTGCCTGTCGATGCCGGTGGAGGTGCTGATCTGCCCGATCGTTCGGGAGCCGGACGGCCTGGCCATGAGTTCGCGGAACCGCTATCTGTCCCCCGACGAGCGGCGCCAGGCACTCTGCCTCTCGGAGGCGCTGGCCGGCGCGGCGGGGTTGTACCGGGCGGGGGAGCGGCGGGCGTCGGTCTGGATCCGGGCCATGGAAGAGCGCGTCGGGCAGGTTCCGGGAGCCGTTCTTGACTATGCGGCCGTTGTTGATTTCGGCAGCCTTGAACCGGTGGCGGCGGCGGGACCCGGCACGCTGGCGGCGCTGGCCGTCCGGATCGGGAAGACCCGGCTGATCGACAATCTGCTGATCACCGCGGACGGTGAGCCAGCCCTTTAGCCTCGATGATGGCGCCCGCCACGATGGTGGGCGTGGCGGAGGCCGGGATTGTGATGACGCCGCGGGACTGGAGCGAATCCACGGCATGCTCGTCCTTCAGGACCACGATGCCGGCCTGGGGGCGCAATTTCATGAGGGCGCGCAGGAAGGCATCGGGCTCATGCCCGATGAGGCGCTGGTCGATGATCATGACGTCGAGATCGGACTCCTTTTCCGCCTTGACCAGCAGTTCCACGGCGTCCGCGGTTTCGTGGATCACGCTGTCGGAGGGATTGCCGATGGCGGACACGATGCGGCCCGTGATCTCCCTGCGGCCCGCCAGCAGGATGTGCAGGCCCGAGAGGAACCCCGCGAGTTCGCTTTCGCCCTGGAAGGTGGAGGCGGACGGGGCCCGGGGGATGAGAACCCGGAAGAGCATTTGTTCGCTGCCGTGAAAGAAGCATTCCAGAAGGCCGCCGCACTCCTCGACCATCGTGCGGACCACGGAGAGAATGATGCCCGATTCGGGTTCCGTCTTCCCGGGGCTGGAGGGCGGGGGGGGGCTTGGCAGCGTGTCGGCCCCGGTCGAGGCGGAGAGGATCAGGACGGCGGCAAAGGAGCGGTTGACGTTGAGAAGGTGATCCTGGCCGGGCTTGTTGACCGTGATGCGGATGACTCCCGGGCGGGCCAGCGTATCGGCCGACAGCAGGCCCAGGTTCAGGATGACCTGCTCGATCTGGATGCCGGAGAGGGCGATGGGGTCGAAGGGCGGCTGGGCTTCCATGGAGATCGACCAGGCGGAGGAGAGCCCGATGCGGAGCAGTTCGCAGGCGCGCTCGGCGTAGTGGTCGAGCCGGTCCGTCGGCTGTCCGGCCATGCCGGTGTGGCTCAGGTCCATCAGGTGCCGCGATAGGGTTATCCCCCGCTCGGCGTCGCGGGTGATGGCGGTGGCGGACTGTATCGCCTCCTCGGAGCCCACCCGCAGGCGGCGCAGCAGCGACCCGTGGCTGGAGATGCCGCACAGGAGGTTGTTGAAGTCATAGGCCACCCCGCGCGCGATACGGCCGACGAGCTGGAAGCGCGCGATCTGCTCGCGCCGCTGCTCCTCGGCCCGGCGGTGGGTTATGTCGCTGACGAACAGGACGTGCATGTCCTCCGCCGGCTGGGAGCGGAACCGCAGGGTGCGCAGCGTGGTTCCCTGGCAGGTTCGCTCGATCTCCTGGATGCCGGCGGGGCTGAGGAGCGTTGCGCTGTCGGCCTCGCTCAGGCAGGGAAAGATATCCAGCAATCTCTCCGCGGGCTTGATCGGCCGGCCGATCAGGGTGCGGAGGGCGGGATTGCTTCCGATCACCTTGCCATCCCGGTCCGACGTCAGGATGCCGTCGTGGATGGCGGCCAGTTCATCCACGAACCGGCCGACCCGCCTCCGGCTTTCCCGTGAGACGGAGAACCGGATGGCCCAGACGCCTACCGCCCCCGCGATGCACATGAAGGCGAAGGTGATGGCGAGGATGCCGAAGGAGATCAGGGCCGTCGTCTCGGGCGCCGTTCCGGGAATGTCCTCCACCACCGAAATCGTGACCCGCACCGCCACGGCCGCGATCGCGAAGAGAAGGGTGAGGAGGACGGCAATCCGGAGGGCGTCCCGGGATGTGGAGGCGGTGGTCATAAGGTCTTTCGGTTGGTCTTAACGGCCGAACCAGCGGGCCCACCGGCTCTTCTTTTTCGTTTCTTCCGTTCCGGCCTGGTTCTGCGCCTGTTCATACAGGGCCAGCTGCTTGTCCAGCTCCTTCTTGTCCTGAGCCTGTTTGAGCAGGTACTTGTGGACCAGGGCCGAATCCTCGGGAACGCCGGTTTTCCTTTCGATCGAGTCGGGATTGGACAGGCCCACCGTCACGAAGATGATGGTTTCGCTCTGCTCCTTTTCCTTGTGGCTCCAGGAGAACAGGTACTTGCCGATGAACGGGATGTCGCCCAGGAGGGGGATCTTCTTCTTGTTCTCGACGTCCGCGGTCTCGGTCAGGCCGCCGATGGCCGCCGTCTTGCCGCTCTCGAGGCTGAAGATGGTCTGGATCTTCTTGGTGGCGATGATCGGGTAGGTCTGGCCGTTGGGGGCGACTGCGTCCTCGAGCCGCCGGGTCAGCTCCGGCTCGATGCGCACCGTGATGGACTTCTCGGTGCTGATGGTGGGAGTGACGCGGACCTTGACGCCGAGGTCGACGGGTTCGCCGGGGTTGTAGGTGACGATCGGCTCGCTGTTGTCCGTGCCGGCGGTGACGGTGGAGATGAAGGGCCGCTCGGTTTCGCCGATGTGGATGGTGGCCATTTCCTCGTTTGCCACGATGATCTTGGGGTTCGAGACCACCGACGCGCCGTCCGTCTGTTTCAGGGCGCTGAGCATGACCGAGACGTCGTCCACGCTCAGGATGGCGGTGCGGACGCGTTCCATTTCATAGGAGGGGACCTGTTCCCAGGAGATCGATTCCGTTTCGGCATCGTAAGTCATGTCGGTGATGTTCTTGCCGGTCAGTTTCGCATCGACCAGGCTTTTCTTGATCTCATCCGACCCGAGATCGGTGCCGCTCACCGGGATGTTATTCGCCAGGTCACGCGCCCGGGTGGTCCGCTTTTCCTGGACGCCGAGGACGCCCTGGGAGTCGAGGTCGGAGCGGTTCTTGGTGTCCTTGTACGCGGATTTCAGGCCGGTGGCCGAAACGTTGAGGCCCTCGAGAACCTTCCAGTTGACGCCGAGGTCTTCGATGGCCTTGTCGTTCAGCTCGATGAACTTGGCCTCGATGAAGACCTGCTGGCGGGGCGTGTCGATGCCTTCCACGATCTTCCTGATTTCGCTGAGGCTGCTCGCGGTGCTGCGGAGGATCAGGGCGTTGGCCGGCAGGTAGGGCGAGACGGTGGCGCCGGGCGGCAGGAGGTTCCGCACCACGAGGACCGCGTTGGAGACGCCCGCGTAGCGCAGGAAGAGGGTCTCGGTGGCCATCGGTTCGGGGGCGCCGGCGGGTTTGCCCATGATGCTGTAGATCTGGGTCCCGGGCGTCTTTTCCTGGAGCGCGAGTCCGTGCATGTCCAGGATCGAGCTCAGGGCCGGCTTCCATTCAACGTCCTTCAGGTTGACGGTCACGGATCCCTGCAGGTTTGACGTGGTGGCGATGATATTGGCGCCCGAGATGCGGGTGAAGAGGCGGACCACGTCTTCGAGGGGCACGTTGTCGAGTGCGATGCTGATCAGGTTGGTGTTGTCGGCGTCCTGCTCGATCGCGACACCGGGAATGGGGGACATCTCGGCCGCGCCAAGGTTTGTTTCAACCGCCTGGGGCGCAAACGGGTCGGGTATCACGGTCGGCGCCGCGGGAACGGCCTCGATTTTTTCCGCGGGCGCGGCGGGCGCTTCCACGACTGGCGCGGCCGGGGCTTCCACCGCGGGGGCGGCAGGCGCTTCGGCGGCGGGGGCGGCAGGCGCTTCGGCGGCGGGTGGGGGATCGGCGGCCGGCGGCGTCGGGAGCTGCGCGGTGACGGTGAGAACGAGGGTCAGGAGCACGGCCAGAGCCGCGCTGGCGCCTGTCTTGCGGAGAGGGAGAGGTTGAGCGGACATGGGAATCTCCAGTTGCGGGTGGGCGGTAACGTTTACGGCGTCGAGACGGTGATGGTGGCGGCGGCAACCTTGCCGCGGCTGTCCTTGACAAAGATGCTGTTCTGCTTGAGTTTCAGGCAGGTGTAGAAGCAGGGGTTCCCCTGGCTTTTGTCGATGCTTCCGTTGACTACGCTGCCGATTCCCCAGTCATAGGGCGGCGAGCCGCCGGCGGCCGTGAAGACAACCGTGTCGCCGACTTCCAGGACGCCGGCGCTGGTCGGCGTGACGCTGAGGGCGGGACGCTCGTCGAGGTTGATCTTGCCCGACTGGTTGTCGAGCTCGACGCTGTTGGAGTCCATGTATTCTGCCGTCTCGCTTGTATTTGAGCGTTCGCCTTCGCAGCCCGCAAGCAGGACGGAAATCGCCAGGAACGAAAGCAGTCCGATCGATTTAAACAAGGAATGAGTCATGGCCGGTCCTTTCCGCTGTTTGGAATCTGTCCCCCCGCTGGCGTCCAATCCAGCGGAATAAATGATATGCCTCGCGACGAGATGCGTTCCACTTTCCAACGATACAGCTTGCCGTCGAACAGGTGCGAAACCAGGTCGCCCGGATTGACGAGAGTGTTGTTGACCAGGGCCATGTAGCCCTTGGGCCCTTTCATGTAGCCGCCAATGCGCAGCGACTCGCGGGCTTCCGTCCAGCGGGGCTTGGCGGGCGCAACGGGGGTTCCAGCCGAGCGGAAGCGTTCCGCGTCCAGTTGTTCCTGGCTTTTTGGCACGTAGCCGACCGGCCAGAAGGGATCGCGGTTGGCCGGGGTCAAGCCGACCGGAATGGCGCGCTCGAGGGCGGGCGCCGGTTGAAGCGCCGGCTGGGCGGCTCCGCCGGGCATGGGGGGCGCCGGCATGGAGGGCATGGGCGGCATGGGCGGCATGGGCGGGAGTGGCGGCGGAGGCATCTGGGCCGGGGCGGAGATGGCCAGGAGCAGCGCCAGAGCCAGGGCGGCCCGGATCGGGTCAGGGGTTTTCGGGTAGGTTGGCATAGTCTTGAGTTGGCTGGATCAGGTCTTCGTTCTTGGGTTTGAGCTCCAGATTTTTCCAGATCGGCCAAAGGACGGTGAAGGTGAATGCATGGGCGTCCGGCTGTCCCGCCTGGCCGTCCACAACCAGGTCCGTCACGGTCATGTAGGGATTCTCGTCCTCGATGCGCCGGATGAAGGCGAGGAGGGGGACGAAGCCGGCCCTGCCCGTGAGGGTGACGGAGTAGAGGGCGAAGGTGGAGGAAATGGAGCCTGCGTAGTCCTTCGGTCCCTTGGCCGAGGCTTTGAGCGGCCGGTCAGTCACCTTGGAGTCCGGGATGGGGAGATCGAGGACCGAGCCTTCCCTGGGGATATCGATGGTGATGTCGAGGGACGCGGCCAGGGGGAGCAGCGTCTCGCGGGCGGTCAGGTGGTAATTGCGGTATTCATGATAGAGAATGTAGCGCGCCGCCGCCTGCTGGATGGACAGGAATAGATCGTCGCGCGATTTACGGAGCGCGGGGAGGGCTCTGATCTCCCGGTCGATCTTGTCCATCTGGCCCAGGGCGGAGTGGAGTTTGGCCCGGGCGATCGCCCGCTGGGCGAGGATCGAGGAAAGGCCATAGTAGCCCAGCATGATGATGACGATGGATACGATCCCGAGGAAGATCATCAGCTGCATGCGGATTTTGGGATCCGTTGGAAGCTTCATTTGAACTCCATCGGCTGGTAAGTGCAGTTTATCTGGAAGAGGCGGTCCATGGAATGGGCCTCGGCCGAGACATCCTCGACAAAGGCGCCTTCCGGCACATCGACCGCGGCCAGGGTGTTGGTCAGGAGGGGGGACTTGAGCAGGTTCTGCCGGAAGCGGGTCAGGTTGCTCTCGGGCTGGGAGCCGCCTGTTTTTCCGTTGAGGGCGAGGAAGTAGAACACCGTCGGGACGTTGTTGCTCATCCTGAGGTCGCGGGAGAGGCGCAGGCTCGTGAGCTGGACTTCGAGGGGGACCGTCTGCCGGACCAGGTCCAGCTGCCGGTTCCAGTCCAGGCGCATGCCGCGCCAGCCGTTCAACTGGGCCAGCATCTGGCGGTACAGCTTCTGCTGCTTCATGATGTCGGCCGAAACGGCGAGCTGGGGCTTCTTGTCGGCGATCCGCTCCTCGGTCCGCACCAACTGGGTCCGGTCCATGCGGAGCGAGACGAACAGGTGGATGACGAAGAGGACGAGGATGAGGGGAATGGCGATGGCTGCGCTGCGCATGACGAACAGCATGGTCAGGGAGCCGCCATGGCGTTTTTCGGCTTCCTCGATGAGGTTGATGGAGAGATTCATGGGGTCTCCAGGGCGGCAAGCGCGGCGCCGACCGCGGCGGTCAGGCGGCATTCCTGCCCGCGGGCGTTTTCCCCGATGACGGCGTTGGTCGCGATCAGGTCGTCAAGCGGGTTCCAGGTTACGAATTCCAGATCGAAAGCCTGTTCGATTTCCTTGCGCAGGGGGATGAACGCGCCTCCGCCGCCGCTCAGGAAGAACTGGCGGATGCGGCAGTTCTCGCGCCGCTCCACGAAATCGCGGGAGACGAGCAGTTGCTTGATGAAGGGCTGGGCGCCTTCGCTGATCCAGTGGGAAAGGTCGATGCTGCCGGAGGCCACGATGTCGATGGCTACCTGGGCCGAGACGCCGAGCCCCTGGCGCACCTGGTTCATCACCGTTTCGACGCCGAATTCGAATTTCCGGATCAGGACGGGAACCCCCTTGGTGAACAGGGCGAAGAGGGAGGATTTTTCGCCGACTTCAAGATGCCCCACGGTTTCGGAGGTGCCCTTCTTATCGAGCTTGCCCATGAACGCAGTCAGGGTGCAGAGGCCGGAAACTTCAAGCGAGTAGGGCGCGGGCGGACCGGCCGGGATGGTGCGCGGAGCCCGGGCCGCATGGGCCGACGGGTAGGCCACCGCCAGCAGGCGCGACTCCGAGCGGGGATGGCCATTCACCAGGAGCTTGTAGTTGATCCGGAAGGTGTTTGCGTTTTCAAGCCCCATGTGGGGAATGATCTGCTCTTCCATGGCGGGAGAGAACTCACCAGGGAAACTGAGAACCTTGATGATCGCCTTGTCCGACGGCAGCGCCAGCGCCGCGTAGGGCGCCATCATCTGCCGCGGCAGAACCAGCGGCGGCCGGTCCGGCGAGGAGGCATCGTCCGGAAGAGGAGCCGGATGAAGGATGTCCGCCGCCTGAAGGCAGATCCCCGCGGCCGTTTTCTTCAGGCGGACGCACTTCAGTCCCGTTGCGCCGAAATCGAGCCCCACAATATCTTGTGGCGTGCGATCCAGCTTCTTTGCTAGATTTTGAAGGGAGACCCACATAGTTTCACTTATATCAAATGGCTTTCATCTTGCGCAACCAGTAACTTAGCCGCTATGAGCTATGTAGCACGTTGCATGCCAGCCCCGAAACGGCCATATTGTGCAAAATGATCATGTGTAAGTATTTGTCTTTTTTGCAAATGTGACATTCAAGGCTAAGGTTTGGGTGGAATACAAACGGCGTTATAGCCGGATATGGCGCTGATATTGACTTGTTGCCCGTTTGGGCATGGTTCATGCTTAGTTTAATACGGAAAGAGGAATGCAGGTAATATGACTGCTAAAAAGCATGCTTTCGGCTTCACGATAGTAGAAGCGGTGGTCGCCATTGGTGTTACCGTCATGGTGTTTGCCGGGGCGTATCCGCTTCTGACCTCCACGACCCGCAAGCTCTATCAGGCGCGCGATCATTACGCCGCGACCACCATCTGCATGGCGCAGATCGAGCGAGCCCGGGACATTCCTTATGAACAGCTCGGCTCATCCCTGGGAAAGGATGCCAAGGTGCGGGTGAACGAACTGGGGGCGAACGACTCGCTGGGGCGTTTCAGGCGCACGACGCTGGTCCAGGTGGATTATCCGGATCCCGGCCTGACCTCGGTGACGGTGACGACGGACATCATGAACCGCCGGACCGGAGAATTTACAAGCGAGAACGAGACCATGTCCTATCTCTTCACGGGGTATCTCAAGCCGGTGGATAACTGATGACTTGTGGAAAGTCCAGGCGACAAGCGCACACCCTCATTGAAATGATGGTGGCCATGGCTTTGCTGACCCTCGCCATGGGGTTGGGCATGTCGGGCTGGCTTTTCATGGTCCGGGGCGAGAAGCGCAATTCCGTGCAAGCCGAGCTGGACATGGATGTCCGCAAGACCATCGAGCAGCTTCGCTCCAAGCTGCGGCTTTCCAACCTGGGGCGGATCGTGTTCTACCGCCCCCCGGGGGTCGAGAATTTCACGGCCATCAGTTTTCCTCTGGCCATTGACAACGATGGCGACGGGCTCATCGAGATGGAAAACGGAACCAACATCATCTGGGATCAGACGATCATCTATCACGTCTGGAACCAGACGCCGGAACAGCTTCGCCGGACAACCTTTTCCCCGCGCGACAACACCCTGACCGAAGCCCAGGTGCGGAAGCAGCTGGCGGACGTGGTGGCGGCCGGCAACGGCAGCAGCGCCCTCGGCGGAACCAACGCCTCCACCCAGGTCGTTTTCGCCAATCTGTTCGACTGGAAGCTCTGGCCCAAGGGCTCCCGCTTCGACTCCTACAGCTCCACCCTGAAGCGCGAGCTGGTCCTGTTCGGTTCGGTGGTCGTCACCCCGGGCGTTCACACCCTTTCGTTCCGGACCACGGGGAAAAATCCCAGCAGTTCGGGCTACAAGGTCGGTCTGGATTACGTGCGCGCCTCGCCCAGCGGGTCCGACCGTGAAGCGGAATGGCAGTCGTACCTGACGGTCCCGTCCACCCTGGCCCCGATCAAACAATATATGACCCAGGGCTCCTGGAGCGACAATTACCAGCTGCTCTTCCCCGCCGCCACTACGAACCAGCAGATCCAGCTCGCCATCGAGAACGACTGCTGGGAGGAGACGACCTTCCGCTTCCCGGGGAATCGGATGGACAGCGTTGTTCTCGACAAGAAAACGTATGGATCCCTTGAAGAGAACTTCCTGAAGATGGATGGCAACAGCTGGACCTGGTCCGGCGAACTCCAAATCCCCCTCGGCATTGTCTCCAACGTGCCCGACAACGAGTACGACAAATGCGCCGTTCGGGTTCTCATGAAAGGGGCCAACATTCTCGACGGCGGCATTATCGCGGCAAACGGGCAGTGCCCTTGGGTCCGGTTGGCAAGCCCTGCCGGGAGGAAAACCCGGATCAAGGCGCTCTGCATCGGCAAGGTCGACGACAGTGGAAATTACTCGACGGCCATGAACCTGGTGCCAGGTTCAGTCCGTGGCATCTCGTATTCGGAAGAGTTCGAAGGCCTTGTCGGAAACTATCTGGATCCGATTTTCCCCCTCTACCAGATCAGCCGGAGCAACACCTATGCCGTCACGTTCTACGTCGACGCGCTGGGTCCCTTGAAAAACGGCGGCATCACCTATCGGGACGACCCGTCCGGCAAGACGCATTGCTACGTGCTGACAAATGCCGCGATCGCCGATGTCTATGAAACCAACTGGAACGGGCGGGCCACCCTAAGCGCCTCCAGTCGTATCCCCGTGTTGTACGATTTCTACACTTGGTACCCCGCCGAGGCCTCGTACGTCTCCGGCATATTCGATACGACCAAGGAAGACCCCGCCTACCGGGAGATGCTCTGGAACCAGTCCATGGGCGGCTCCGGCTATGCCGACACGCCGAGCGGCACCACGCTCCGGATGCAGGTGCGCACCGGAGCGGATCCCTACCTCGCCGATGCCCCCCCATGGACGAATGTTCCCGCGATCAGCACCTCTCCCGGAAGCCTGACCACTCTCGCCAACGGGCGCTACGTGCAGTTTCGCGCCCTGTTCGGCTCCGACGCCTGGTCCACGGCTATTCTCCGGAACGTGAAAATCCGCTGGCTGGGGGCCCCCAAGATGGTGGACGTCTCTGCCATGGTGACGCGCGGTCCCGAATACGGCGAGTTCGAGGTTCTGCTGGATGGCACCAACCTGTACAAGGGGGTGCGCATTGACCTTTCGATTTTCAAGGATGTCACGGGCTTTGGCGGGAAACAATCCCGCATGACTTCCTCCATGATGGCGGAGGTCGAGCCCAGGAATTCAGAAAAGTAAGGAGTATGCCATGACTATATTCAAGCGAAGCAGACGGTCAAGCCGAGGATCGGCTATGATAATAAGCGTCTCCACGGTTCTCCTGGTGGGAGTGGTTTGCTCGGTCATGCACGGCTACAGCAAACAGCAGATCTCCACCTCCACGAAAAACCGCGACTTCCTCAAGGCCAAGGTCATCGCCGAAGCGGGCGCCAACCAGGCTTACAATAAGGTCAAGCACGACTTCAAGAAGATCAAGGAACCCGAGTTGTTCCCCCAGACCACGCTGGGCGACGGGGAATACGATGTCACGATGATCCCGGTGGGCGAGAAAAAGGCCCGCATGATCTCCATCGGCCGCTGCGGCCTCTCGCAGGCCACGGTGATGGCGGACCTGCTGAACCAGGAGCGCGAACAGGTGGCCTGGGTCTCGGATACGCCCAACGTGGACTTGTCCGCCTTCACCAACTACGCCGTGCTGGCCGGCGGCATGATCGACTGGGGCGGCGGCGGCACGATTACCAACGGCGGCTTGGTCAAGGCCAACAACCGTCTGGAAATGGTGGGCGGAGGCAAGTTCAGGGGACCCAACCTGAAGGTGCTGTCGGGCCAGCAGATCTACGTCCAGGGCAGCTCGTACATCTACGGGGACGCCTACGCGCCTTCCTTCGCGGGCAAGCTGGACCAGATCACGACGCGGCATACCGAGCAGGTTCCCGTAACCGTCATCCCGTCGATCGACCTCTCGCCCTTCTACCAGAGGGCTTACTCCAACAATCAGGTCCGCACGGGAACCTTCCTGATTAACAGCGATTATTCACCAAAGGGCGGCGTCCTGTGGGTTTCCGGAAACCTGAAGATCAGCAACGGGAAATGCACCGGCTGCTTCGTGGCCACGGGCGACATCGACATGTCGACCTCCCGGGCCATGGTTTCGACCAACGGCTACCCCCTGCTGATCAGCCGCGACGGCTCCATCAAGGTTACCAGCACGGCAGACATGAAGGGGTTGGTCTACGCCCGCGCGGGGTCCATCGACTGGACGGGCGGAGGCACCTTGAAGGGCAGCCTGGTCGCCGCCGGCGATATCGGCAAGGGCGGCGGATCCGACCTGATCGTGGAATTCAACCGGGCGCCGCCCGTGATTCCGGACGTCCTTATCTCCACGACCAACACCACCGATTACGTCATCATCTCCGCCTGGCAGATGTAGGCTACTCCCGGTTGATCTTCTCGCCGGGTTTCAGGACCACGGAGTCCATCATCCTGAACTCGGAGGGGGCCAGCTCAATGTAATCCACGTCGCCGAACTGGTGCAGGACGCAGCGGCGCGGATTCCGGAAGTCGATGTTCTGCAGGCAGATTTTTCCGGCGTCCGGGAAATACGAATAGACGATATGCTCGCAGTCGGCGTCGGGGTTGACCTGGTCCGGGCCGGAAATCCACACGTGCCCGCGCGAAAGCCGCGCGATATAGTCGTACAGCAGGCCCATCAGCCCCTTTGAATCCACCGTGCAGCCGGGGCCGTCGTCGTTGTTGAGCGCGCCCGGATAGGACCAGGAGTTGATGAAGAAAACCTCGCCCTTGCCCGACTTGCACCGCAGGATGAACGGGCGGAACTCCTCGTCGTCCGCCGCCAGCACCGTGACGGCCGCGGGGTCGGCGATCTCGATCCTCCCCAGGGCGGCGCCGATGATGCCGTACCGGCGCGGCACCTTCAGCCCCAGCTCGTTGGGCGTCAGCTCCGGCCCGGTGGCCCAGTAGAAGCGCTCGCCTTTGGCCGTCACCTTCAATCCGCAAAGCTCCGTGAAGTCGCCGCCGTTGACGAGTTCCTCCACGCCGTAATCGTGGTAGTTGCGCGCCATGTTCGTGGACAGGTGCGGGATGGCCAGGCACAGCCGGCCGCCCGCCTTCACGTAATCGACCAGGATCCGGTACTGCGCGGGGGAGCAGGTGTTCCAGCCCGAGAAGATCAGCGCCTTGTAATTGGCCTTCAGGAACTCCGCATCGATCTTGTCCGCCGCGAAGCTGACGATATCGACCATGCCATGGGGCGAGCCGGACAGGTAAAGGTTCTTATTGGGGGCCAGCACGGGCGGGCGGGGATAGAATACCGAACGGACGATCTCCCAGCCCCGCTCGGGCGCCCCCTCGTACCAGGTCGGGCAGAGCTGCGCCACGCGGAAGGCGCCCGCGACGGCGTTGTTGGGGCCGAATTCACAGGAGCCCAGGTCGTAGTTTCCCTTGGCGATGGCCATTGGCGATTCGGGCTGGCCTGCCGGAGCGGGGTTCGCCTTGACGAACTCGTAGAAGTCGGAGATTTCCTTGCGGTACTTGGCCGCCGTCGGGGACCGGTAGTCGATGTTGCAGAAGAGCTTGCGCGCCTCGTCGATGTGCCGGTCGCAATACTCCTTGCCCGTGTGTTTGTAGCCGGGCTCGTCGGCCGCCACGCGGGGCATGGTGTGCATGGGAGAGTCGGGGCAGAGCGAGGACTGGAGCGCCCAGTTTCCGCTTTCATTGAGGATGAGCTTGGCGCCGCTCATGTACTTGAGGTAGAGGGACGCCTTGAACAGCGGGAACTTGAGGGGATTGGCCTGCGGCAGCCACGAATACCATTCGTGGGCAATGTGCGAGCCCCACAGCGGCAGGTCGTGCTGCCGGTAGAGCCCCCGCGAGAGGGCGGAGGAGATCAGCAGGTGCTTGAACGCGAAGTCCTCGGTCACGGGAACCTCCGCCCCCGCCGCGACCTCGTAGTCGAGGTGGAAATTCCCGCTCGTGGCCATGACCCGCCCCCAGCCGGCCTTGTGCCGCTCGTCCACGTGCGCCTTGATCTTGGCCATCAGCCCGTCGGCCATGTCCTTGAGCGTCACGTCCTTCAACGCCTTCCCCGCCGGCAGGTCCTGGTCGTAGATGCCGAAGGTGTAGCGCTCGCCGAAGTCGTAGCCCAGGTACTGGTCGCCGAACGCCTTGAATTTCGCGGAGATGGCCTCCGGCGCGCTCGAATACAGGAACGTGACGAACAGGCCCTGGGCCACGGCGGCTTCGGCCAGCTCCAGCAGGAGCGCGTCGTTCTGCCACAGCTGGGCCGTGTTCCCCTGGTTGGCCGGCAGGATCAGGTTCACGGATTCCATGGCGGACGGGTAGTCCGGCGACCAGTAGGTGAACGCCTTGCCCGAGCCGATCAGGCGGGCGGAATGGTTGTAGATGCCCGAGCCCAGGTAAAGGCCGCAGGCGGGCAGTTTGATCTTGGTTGTCGCCATGGCAGGGTGTTCCTTCAAGTTCGGGGTAGTATTCGGAAGCCGCCTCCCCCGGTCAAGAAGGAATGAGCGTCAGGATTCGGGCGTGAATTTGAAAACCACCGCCGCCTCCGGGCTGCCTGCCGAGGCCGGCAGGGGAAGCGAGAAGCCCGCGTCCTCCCGCTTCCAGGCAACAGGATCCCGGGACCCGAGCCGGAGGACGGCGCTACCCGGAGCGGGGCGCTGGCCTTCGACGAGCAGCCGCCCGCCCCCGGCCGCAGCCGCGTCGCCGGGCAGGTAAAAGGCGTAGACGAAGCCGGCCTTTTTCGTGAAGCGGACAGGGCCCGCGGCGTAGGGCGGGACGGGCCGGGCTCCGTAGATGCCCTCGCCGTTGACCCGCAGCCAGGCGCCGATCTCCCGCAGCCGTTTTTCCGCTTCGGGCGGAATGACGCCCAGTGCGTCGGGCCCCACGCCCAGCAGCAGGTTGCCGCCCTTGGCCGAGGTTTCGACCAGCATGCGGATCACCTCGGCGGCGGGCTTGAAGACGTCCGTCGAGTTGTACTTCCAGTGCCGCCCGAGGGTGATGCAGGATTCCCAGGGGACGCCGAGGGGCTTGTCCGGAATCTCCTGCTCCGGCGTGATGATGTTCTCGTAGGGCCCCCCGACGGTGCGGTCGGCGATGATCAATCCCGGCTGGTGCGAGCGCGCCATGGCCGCCATCTCCGCCATCCGGATGTCCTGCGCGGGCGGGCGGACCTGGCCGCCGTCGAGCCAGAGCAGGTCGATGGGGCCGTACCCCGTCATCAGTTCCCGAACCTGCCGGTGGACGAAGTCCACGAAACGGCCCCAGCGCTCGGGGTTTTTCGCGGTGTCGTAGTTGGGGTTCCGGTCCACGGGCGGGCTGTCGGGCGACCAGTAATAGGGGGAATGCCAGTCCGATTTGGAGAAGTAGCAGCTGATGGCCATGTTCCGGCGGCGGAAGGCGTCGAAGACCGCCTTCACGGCGTCGGCCTTCGGGTGGGTGTGGAACGGGCACTCGGGATGGGTGGACTTGTAATCCGTGGTGGCCGTGTCAAACAGGCAGAAGCCGTCGTGGTGCTTGGTGGTGAACGCCATGTAGCGGAGGCCGGCGTCCTTCGCCAGCGCCGCCCAGGCGTCCGGATCGAAGCGCACGGGATTGAAGGTCCGGTTCAGGGCGAAATAGTCGCGGCTGAAGCGGGGCAGGTCGCGGCCCCGCTCCGTCCAGCAGGGGAGGTCGTCCGGCCGGGCCCAGGTGTCGGCCGGCACGAGGGGCCAGGATTCAATGCAATCCCATTGCGCGCACGGAGCCCAGTGGAGGATGAGGCCGAAGCGCTGGTCCATGAACCAGTCGAGCCGATTCGCCAGCCAGGCGGGCTGCTCCCCGGAGGCGCGCGCGCGGTCGGGGTCTGAGGTCATGATGTCGGGGCGAGGTTCGGCTTTCTTTTTCATGGCTGGGTTCGGGGGCCCCCGGGCTCAAGGGTCAGGACGAGCGGGACAGGCCGGAGGCGGATGCGGTTGAAGAGGCGGTCGGACGGGCTGTTGACGATCCGGATCGATCCGTCGCGCTCTTTCAGCCCCATGATGCTGCTGCCGCCGCCGTCGAGGTTGGCGGCGTCATGACAGCCCAGGTCCTTCATCAGCCCGGCCAGTTCGTCGAACGCCATGCCCTCGCTGAATCCGTCCTGCCGCCCGTCCACGACCACCAGCCACATGGTTTTCCCGGCGCGGTCGAAGCCGATCGCCGTCCTCGGAGCCAGCGCCCCGCCCGGCTTGGGCAGGACCGCCCCCGCCCGAACCAGCTGCTGGAAGCCGGCGACCGCTTCGACGGCGTTGCTGTCGGCGCTTTTTTCCTCGATGATCGGCCGGTTGTCGCGCGGGAAGCGGATGGAGACGTTTGACTTTTCGGGAGGGCTCCTGAGAATGCCGCCGGCTGCGGCGATGCCGCCGATGTTGACGGGCTGCCCCTCGCGCCACGTTCGGTCCGGCTTGCCTCCCGAATCGGGAAGGCCGTCCCACGAATTGGCGTTCACGAAGGCCAGCACGGGCCGGCCCTTGACCAGGTCGAGCGGCTGGGTCAGCGCGGCTTCGGCCGGCCCCCCGGCGTCGGGGTCGGGCGCGACCGCCACGGCCGGCACAGCCTTGCCGGCCGCGAGATCGACCCGGAGGATGTGGGCCCGGATCGGGCGCGGCTCGCGAAACGTGCGCAGGCGGTAGGTGATGCCCCAGTCCCGCAGATCGGGGTCCTGTGACGCGGGGGGCGTCGCGCAGCCCGCGACCAGAAGCAGGAGCAGGACGACAAGAGGGGGTTTGGAGCGGAACGCCATGATCAACCTTTCGGCCGGACGCGGGCACCATAGCAGTCTCCCGCCTTCCGCGGCAAGGGAAATGCGGTATTCGGGGCGGTTTGCGGGTTGACGCAAAACAGGGTAACAGGTAGATTCCGGTTTTCCCGGAAACGCGGCCGGGGGGGCCATCCCCCTGAACGCGAAGGAGCCCCCCATGAGACCGCTTCAACGACGCGAGGCGCCCGATCACTCCCGGTTCCTGGCCGTCCTTGAGCGGCGGGGCGGGCGGGCCTATGTCCCTTTTTTTGAAATGATCCCGAACTACTTCCCCGAGCTGAGCGGGCTCGAGCCGCCCCCGGGGCTGGACTTCGGCAACCAGTCGCCCCGGTACCTGGAGTCGTTCGCCTTCTACTTCCGGGCCATGGCGCGCATGGGGTTCGACCTGGGGATCATCAACTTGTGCGGGTTCCGCGGCTTTCCCGGCCGCCATCCCGCCGGGAAGATCCAGGCGTCCGACGGGGCCATCTCGGACTGGGCCTCGTTCGAGGCCTACCGCTGGCCTTCCGCCTCGCAGATCGACGTCGAGCGGATGGCCGCCACCGCCGCCCTGGCCCCCGAGGGCATGGGGGTGTGGACCGGCGGCCCGGCCCCGTTCCAGGCGACGATGGATGAACTGCTCGGGTTTGAGCGGCTGGCTTTTTCGGTCTACGACAACCCGGACCTGGTGAGGGCCGTGGCGGACAAGGCGGGATCGATCATGGTGGAGGTGATCGACCTGTGCTGTTCGCTCCCCTTCATCCAGGGCTTCGAGTTCTGCGGCGACATGGGCCACAAGACCGGCACCATGCTGGCGCCGGACACGATGCGCGCCTTCTTTCTGCCCTGGCACCGGCGCGCCTGCGAGGCGGCCCACCGGCACGGCAAGAAGATCATCCTGCATTCGTGCGGCAACCTGGCGGCGATCATGCCGGACCTCGTCGCCTGCGGCTACGACGGCAAGCACTCCTTCGAGGACGCGATCTCCCCCGGCCTGGGCGAGCTGCACCGGCAGTACGGGCCGAAGATCGCCCTGCTGGGCGGCGTGGACGTGGACTTCCTCTGCCGGGCTCCCGAGCAGGAGATCCGGCGGCGGGTGCGCGACACCATCGACGCCCTGGCGCCCGGCGGCGGCTATTGCCTCGGCAGCGGCAACAGCATCCCGAAATACGTGCCGCTGGAGAACTACTGGGCGATGCTCGACGAGGGCCTGAAGTACGGACGCTGAGCGCCCGGCCCCGGATCTCAGAAAAGGCTTGTTCCGGCGGAAGGGCCCCGCATAATGGGCGGATTACGGAGGTCCCATGCCTTATTCTCTCCCTGAAAACGAACGCCTGTACCTGCGCGAGCTGGCCAAGCGCCAGGCCGAGATTGCCGCCCTGCCGGTGATGGAGCGGCGCCGCCGGATGTGGACGGCCATGAACGATGGCACGCCGGGCGCCCGGCCCCCGTTTGCCATCGAGACCTGGACCTTCGACCGCGACTTCATGCCGGCCTCGATTTTCAAGTGCCAGTCGGCCTACGGCCGCCGGCTCGAGGGCGGCTTCCTCCGCAATATCCGCCACCATGAGCTCCTGGACGACGACCACGTCTGCCCCGACACCCTCGACCGGGGCTGGCACGTGTGGGCCAACGAGTTCGGCATCGACATCCGCACGACCTATGCGAAGGACGCGGAAGGGGTCGTGACCGGCTATCATTTCGAATGCCCCATCACCGACCTCAAGAACGGCTTCGACCAGATCAAGCCCACCACCTTCGGCGTGAACCGCGAGGCGACCCTGGAGGAGAAGGCGTTCCTGGAGGAGACCTTCGGCGACATCCTGCCCGTGGCGCTGCGGTCGGGAACCTACGGGAACAACTACCTGACGCAGCGGCTGATGCGGCTGATGAGCATGGAGACGTTTTTCCTGGCCATGTACGATTGCCCGGACACGCTTCACGCGCTGATGGCGATGCTGCGGGACAACGCCCTGCGCATGGCCCGCTGGGCCGAGCAGGAGGGGCTGCTGGCGCTCAACAACCGCAACCAGTGCACCTGCGGCACCTGCTTCAATTTCACGAATCTCCTGCCGAAGGCCCCGGTCGCGCCCGGCCAGGTGAAACTGTCTGACATGTGGAGCGGGATGGACAGCCAGGAAACCGTGGGCGTCTCGCCCGAGCTGTTCCATGAGTTCTGCTTTCCTTATTACCGCGACCTGGCGGCCCTGTACGGGCTGGTCTACTGGGGCTGCTGCGAGCCCGCCGACCCCATCTGGGAGTTGTCGCTCAGCAAGCTTCCGAACCTGAAGGCCGTCTCCATTTCGCGCTGGGCCGACCAGGCGTACATGGCGGAGGCTCTTTCGGGCAAGGGGATCGTCTACTCGCGGAAGCCCGACCCCAACCTGCTGGGGGTGAACGTGAAACTGGACGAGGAGGCCTGGGCAAAGGAGATCCGCACGACGCTGGAGATCACGGCCGGGAAGAACCTGCCGGTGGAGTTCGTCGTGCGCGACGTCTATTCCATGCACGGCAACCTAGACAAGCCGCGCCGCGCCGTGGAGATCGCCCGGCGCGAGATCGACCGGTTTTTCCCGCGCGCGTGAGTCAGGAGGTTTTGGACGCATGACAGCAACGATTGAGCTGGGTGACCGCCGGGAGCTGTTCGTCGACCGGCTGCTGGTCGACCGCCTGGATAACGCGGCCCTGAAGCTGCACGAGCCCGTGTCCGGGGGCGCCGCCATCCGGATCGACCGCCCCTGGGAGGGGCCCATCAACGGCCCCGCCGCGGTGTTCCTTTTTAATGGACGCTATCACCTGTACTACCGCGCCATGACCCTGCGGCCGGGCGACGACGTCGGCCGGCTGTGCGTGGCGCTGAGCGCGGACGGGGCGACGTGGACCAAGCCCGACCTCGGCCTGGCGGACTGGGAGGGGCGGCGCGACACGAACATCGTGGCCTTCGACGGCCTGCCGCGCATGGTCACCCCCTGGCTCGACACGCGGCCAGGCGTGCCGGAGAACGAGCGGATCAAGGCGATAGCCAGCGAGCCTGTCGACGGCGGCGAACACACCGCGTTCCTGGATCCCGCAGGCCCCAAGCGCCTCGTCTTCTGGGCGTCGGGAGACGGCTTCGACTTCCGGAAGATGAACCCCCAGCCGCAGCTGACCAGCAACCTGCTCAACTGCTTCGACGGCGGGAACACGATGTTCTGGAGCGAGGCCGAGGGGCAGTATGTCGTGTATTATCGCTGGTTCGACGCGCCCTGGGGCAGCGGGCGCCGCTCCGTGGCGCGGGCCGTCTCGAAAGACCTGATGACCTGGAGCGAACCGGTTGGCATGTCTTACGGCGACACGCCCCGCGAGCAGTTTTACACCAACAATACGGAGCCCTATTTCCGGGCGCCCCACCTGTATCTCGCGCCGGCCGCCCGGTTCATGGAAAAACGGCGGGTCGTCACCGACGAGCAGGTCCGGAGCATCGGCCTGAAATCGGTCCGGAACCTTTTTTTCGGCAACGACTGTTCCGACGCCGTGCTGCTGACCAGCCGGGCAGGGTCCGCCCGCTACGACCGCGCCTTCATGGAAGCCTTCATCCGCCCGGGACCGGGTTACGAAAACTGGGTCACGCGTACCAATTATCCCTTCACCGGGATCCTGCCGTTCGGGAACGACAGGCTGATGCTCTTCGTGGCGAGGCATTATATGCAGGACAGCTGGCACGCCGAGCGACTGCTGCTGCGGCTCGACGGGTTTGCCTCCGTCAACGCCCCCTGGGAGGGCGGCGGAATGACCACAAAGCCGCTGACCTTCACCGGCGCGGCCCTGGAGCTCAACTACCGGACGGGCGCCCCGGGTTTCGTGCGGGTGGAGATCCAGGACGCCGGCGGACTGCCGGTTCCCGGGTTCGCTCTCGACGACTGCCCGGAAATCATCGGTGACGAGACCGCGCGCATCGTCACATGGAAGGGCGGCGGAGACCTGTCCGCCCTGGCCGGGCGGCCGGTCCGGCTGAGGTTCGCGATGAAGGACGCCGATCTTTTTTCGCTTCGGTTGGGCCGGAAGAGAGAGATGGCCTGACCTGCGGTTTTTTGCTAACATAATCGGATGCGCAGGAACTCTATTTTAAGGCAGGTCGGCTTGTGTCTGGCGCTCGCCTTCGCCCTGTCCGGCTGCCGCCGGCAGGGGGAGGAGCCGCTGCTGCTGTTCTGCGGGGCGGGTATACGGCCGGCCATGACCCCTATCCTGGAAGCCTGCCTGAAGCAGGACGGGCCGAAGGTGGTTCCAACCTACGCCGGAAGCGGACAGCTCCTGGGCCAGATCAGCTCCTTTCAGAAGGGGGACCTGTTCATGCCCGGAGAAGATTTCTACGTGGATGAAGCCATCCGGAAAGGGCTCGCCGACCCCTCGACCAAGCGGACCGTGGCCTTCTTTATCCCCGTCATCTTCGTGCCGAAGGGAAACCCCCTGCAGATCAAGACTCTTCGCGACCTGGCCCGGCCTGGCCTCCGGCTCGGGCTCGGCGACGAACGCGCCTGCGCGGTTGGCAAGCAGGCGCAGGCGCTGTTCGATAAGAACGGCCTCTCCGCCGCCGCGCTCGCGTCCAATACGGTTTACAAGAGCGGAACCGTGGACGAACTGGGCGTGGCCGTCAAGCTCGGGCAGGTGGACGCCACCCTCGTCTGGGATGTGACCGCCCGTAATTTCAGCGACGACGGAACCCCCGTCGAGATCCCCGCCGCCGAGAATCTTCCCGCCGCCATTTCCGTCGTCGTGCTCCGGTCGTCCACTGACCCCGCGCGGGCGCGGGAAGTTGTCCGGTTTCTGGAAGGCGATTCCGCCAAGGCTCTTTTCGAGCAGCGGCACTTCCGCACGAGTCTGATGGATTACAAATGAGGGTGAGTTCGCGATGAAAAACAAGGTGATTCTTTTTCTGGTTGCCGGGGTTCTGCTCGCCGGGCTTGCCTGGATGATGGTCCAGGGGCGAACCCGGCCGGGGCGGGACGTGCTGGTCATCTGCGGCGGGACCATGCGCCCCCCCATGGAGGCCGTGATCCAGCGGTACGGCCTGGAATCGAAGGACCGGATCCTGGCAACCTACGGGGATTCCGGGGAGATCATGGCCCAGCTGCAGAACACGGGGAAAGGCGATGTGTTCGTGGTGCATGACCCCTTCATGGATTGGGCCCGGCAGCGCGGGCTGGCGGCCGAGGGCGCCGGCGTGGGTTATCTGGACAACGTGATCGTGGTGCCGAAGGGCAACCCCCTGGGGATCCGGGACGTTTCGGACCTGGCCCGCAACGGACTGCGGTTGGGAGTGGGGGACCGGCGCTATTCCACCTCCGGCGTCATGGTGGGGCAGATGCTGGACGCGCGCGAGGACGGCGCGGCCATCGCCTCCAACATCGTGACCGAGGCCCGGAGCCACGGCCAGCGCTGCACCGATGTCGAACTCGGCGCGCTGGACGCCGCGATCGTCTGGAGCGCCGCGGCCCGGACGCACGCCGGGAAACTGGAGGCCATTCCCATTCCCGCGGAGGCCGTGGACGCCGTCACCTCGGCCACCTACGGCAGGAGCGACCTGCGCAACGTGCAGGTCGCCATCGGTCTCGCGACCCCGGGGCGGGCCAATCCCGCAGCCCGCCGTTTTTATGAATTCGCCACGACCCGCTGCTCCGATATTTTCGAGTCGGCCGGCTTCCGGTTGACCCCAAATAAGGTACAATAGTGCCGATCGCCCCGAAACATCCGGGTTACAACCGCCGGCTGGAGGGCCTCTTCGCCCTTCCGCTGGCGCTCTACCTGCTGGTCCTGGCCGGCCTGGCGGCCGGCATGTTCTCCCGGATCACGCCGGAGGCCGTGCGCACCGCTTTTTCCGATCCGGCCCTGCGCCATTCGGTGCTGCTGTCCTTGGTCACCTCGTCCGTCAGCACGCTGCTGGCCATGGCCCTGGCCGTTCCGGCCGGCTATGTGATGTCCCGCCGCCGGTTCCCGGGGCACGCCGCGGCCGACACGATCCTCGATCTCCCGATCGTGCTGCCCCCCCTGGTCATGGGCCTGTGCATCCTCATTTTCTTCAACACCGGCTTCGGGCGCTGGCTCGACCGGGGCCTCGTCAAGCAGGGCTTGTTCGTCTACCAGCCGCTGGGGATCGTCCTGACGCAGGTGATTGTCGGGGCCGCCTTCGCCATCCGGGTCATGAAGTCGGGCTTCGACGCCTTTGACCGGCGGCTCGAGGACGCGGCCATGACGCTTGGGGCCGACAGCCGGCAGACCTTTTTCAAGGTGGTCCTGCCGAACATGAAAGCCCCGCTGGTGGCCGCCGGGGTCATCGCCTGGGCGCGCATCTTCGGGCTGTTCGGTCCCATCCTGCTGGTGAGCGGAACGATGCGGGGGCGGACGGAGATCATGCCCACGACCATTTTCCTGGAGACCAGTATCGGCCGGATCGAGGTGGCCCTGGTGGTGGCGGGCCTGATGATCGTCCTCTCCGCCGCCATGCTCATCGCCATGAAGCGGTTCAACGTGAAGGAGCTGCCATGGTGACCCCGGCCGGCCTGTTCCTCGATCACGTGCGGTTCCGCATCGGCGCCTTTGAGATGCCGGATTTCTCCCTCTCCGTGTCCGCGGGGGAATACGTGGCCGTGACCGGGGCCAACGGCTCCGGCAAGACCGTTCTGCTGAAGCTGATCGCCGGGCTCTATGCGCCGGAGAGCGGCCGGATCGTGATCGGCGGACGGGATGTGACGGCGCTTCCCCCCTGGGAGCGGGCGGTCGGCGCCATCCAGCAGGAGGGGCTGTTGTTCCCGAACAGGACTGTCCGGGGGAACGTCGAGTTCGGGCTGGAGATGCGGCGGCTGCCGCCCGCCGAGCGCCGCGCGGCCGCCGAGGAGATGGCCGGGCAGCTGGGGCTGACCGCCCTGCTGGACCGGAGGCCGGAAGGCCTGAGCGGAGGGGAGCGCCAGCGGGTCAGCCTGGCCCGCGCCCTGGTGCTGAAGCCGCCCCTGCTGCTGCTGGACGAGCCCGTCAGCGCCATCGACGAGTCGAGCCGCGACGCGCTCCTGCTCCGGGAACTGCGCCCCCTGCAGCGCCGCCTGGGGATCACCGTCCTGCACGTGGCCCATAACCGGCAGGAGATGCGCCTGGTGGCAGACCGCGTGGTGACGCTCTCCGCCGGCCGCCTCGCGGACGATCGGCCCGCGGAGGGGGCGGCATGACGAGGAAAGCGCTCAGCCTGTTTGTTCTTCTCCTGGCAGCCGGCCTGTCGCCGGCGCCTGCCTGCGAGGTGCCGGTCTACCGCTACGCCCTCGAGCGCTGGCCCGCGGACGATTACCGCCTGGCCGTCTTCCACCGGGGGCCCCTGCCGGAGGAGGCCGGCCGGCTGCTCGAGGAGGTCGCCGACCAGGCGCGGGAGGACCGGGCCGACCGGCTCAATGTGGACGTTGTGTCGGTGGACCTGGACCGGGATCGGGACCATCCGCTGGCGCACCTGGTGAAGGGGCCGGCGGCGGGGGACCTGCCCCGCGCAGTCCTGCTCTATCCCGGGGCGGCCTGCCTGACCGGCTCCTGCGCGCCCGGCGCCGGCACGGACGTCGCCTGGGCCGGCCCGTTTGAAAAGGGGCCAATCGGAGGGCTTCTCGACTCGCCCGCCCGGCGCCGCCTGGCGGAGCATCTGCTGGCGGGCAACGCCGTCACCTGGGTGATGATCGAGAGCGGCGCCCGGGAGAAGGACGATGCCGTCGCGGAGGCCCTCCAGGCGGAGCTGCGCAGGCACGAGGCCCCCGCCGACCGCCCGCGGATGACCTTTCCCCTGGTCCGCCTGGGCCGCGATCAGCCGGCCGAGGAGGCGCTGGTCCGGTTGTTCCTGAATACGGAACAAGACCTGGCCGGGTTCAAGGACAAAACCCTCGTCTTCCCCGTCTTCGGCCGCGGCCGGGTTCTCTACGCCCTCGTGGGGGCGGGCATCAATCCCCGCACGATCGCCGAAGCCTGCGACTACCTGGCGGGCGACTGTTCGTGCGAGGTGAAGGAGGAGAACCCCGGCCGGGACCTGCTGATCCGCGCGGACTGGAGCAGGATCGCCGACGGGGCGCGGGTGACCGACGAACTGCCGCCCTTGACGGGCCTCGCGCCCGGGCCGCCCGACCCCCCGGTCGCGCCCGTACCGGGCCCGGTTCCGCCTGCCGGGGAGGTCGGCCCGGGTTCCCTCGCGCGGAATCTGGCGGTGACCCTGGCGGGTCTGGCGCTGGCGGTCGGGGCGGTGTCGATCATCATTTTGCGGAAACGGCGGGACGGATAAAGCATGACGCTCTGGACATTGATCGCGAAGGAACTCCTGCGGCGCAAGGGCCGCTTCGGGCTGGGCGTGCTGTCCGTGGCCGTGGCCACCGGCACCCTGGCCGGAGCGCTTTCGTTGATGGAAAGCCACAAGGTCAGGACAAAGGAACTCCTGGACTCCAAGGATAAGGCGCTCCGCGAGCGCATGGCGGCGCTCGGCGACGGCATGCGGAAGGCCATGCTCGGCCTGGGGTTCAATGTGGTGGTGTTGCCGGCCGACCAGAACCTGGCCGACTTCCATGCCCAGGATTACGCGGTCAGGGACATGCCGGAGGCGTATGTGACCCGGCTGGCGGCCTCGGGCCTCATCACCGTGCGGCACCTCCTGCCCAGTTTGCAGCAGAAGGTGGAGTGGCCCGAAATCCGGCGCACCGTGATCCTGTTCGGCACCCGCGGCGAGACGGCGGTCGACGCCAAGGACCCCGAGAAGCCGATGGCCCAGCCGGTCCCGGCGGGGACCGTGGTCCTGGGCCATGAGTTGGCCCGGAGCCTGGGCTTGAACGCGGGGGACGCCACCCGGATCTTCGGCCGCGACCGCCGGGTCCACCAGGTGCAGCCCGCCCGGGGGAACAAGGATGACATTACCGTCTGGATGGAGTTGCAGGACGTGCAGGAGATCCTGGACAAGAAAGGCCGCATCAACGCCATCCTGGCGGTGGAGTGCAAGTGCGCCTGGGCCGACCTCGGCAAGGTTCGCGCGGAAATCACCCGCATCCTGCCGGACACGCAGGTGATCGAACGGTCGTCGGAGGCGCTGGCCCGCGCGGAGGCCCGGAACCGGGCGGAGGAGGAGGGGCTGGCCGCGATCGAGGCGGAGCGCCTTCACCGCGCGGCGCTGGGCCTGGAGCGCGAGCGGCTGGCCGGCGTGCTTGTTCCCGTTATCGTTCTGGCCTGCTCGCTCTGGATCGGCCTGCTGGCGTATGGCGACGTGCGGGCGAGGCGGGTGGAGATCGGCGTCCTGCGGGCCCTGGGGTTCGGGGCCGGGCGGATCCGGTTCGTCTTCCTGGCCAAGGCCGCCGTCCTGGGGCTGGCGGGCGGCCTGGCGGGCGTGGCGGCGGGCCTGCTGGGGGGCCCCTGGCTCGAGTCGGTTCTCAACGGGAGCGGTCCGGCGGTCTGGCCGCCCGCCCTGCCGCCCCCGGCCGCCTGGCTGCCCATCCTGCCGGCCGCCCCGCTTCTGGCCATGCTGTGCAGCTGGGCGCCGGCGCTGCTCGCCGGCCGCCAGGATCCGGCCGTCATCCTGAGGGAGACCTGAGCATGGCGAGCGACGTCATCCTGACGCTGGACAAGGCCGGCAAGACTTTTGCCGGACCCGCCGGTCCCGTGCGGGCGCTGGCCGATGTTTCCCTGGAACTGCGGCGCGGGGAGCTGGCGGCCGTGGAAGGGCCCAGCGGGTCGGGGAAAAGCACGCTGCTGCTGCTGGCCGGGGGGCTCATGAAGCCGACCGAAGGCTCCGTGGGGCTGAATGGCAGGAGCTGGTCGGCCCGCTCGGAAGAGCCGGATGCGGCCTGGCGGGCAAGGCAGGCGGGGTTCGTTTTCCAGCAGTTCCACCTGATCCCGTATCTCACGGTTTTCGAGAATATCATGACGGCCGCGCTGGCCGCGGGCGTGGCCGGCGCGGAAATCCGCGCCCTGGAATTGGCCGCGGCGTTCGGCCTGGAGTCGCGCCTGCGGCACGTCCCGGCCGCGCTCAGCGCCGGGGAGCAGCAGCGGACGGCGCTGGCCCGGGCCCTGTTGAACCGCCCGCCGCTGATTCTCGCGGACGAGCCGACCGGCAACCTGGACCGGGAAAACGGCCGCCTGGTGATCGGCGCCCTGCGCGACTATGTGACGCAAGGGGGCGCGGTTGTCCTGGTGACGCACGATTCCGAGGCGGCTTCCGGCGCGCAGCGCCGGTTTTTCCTGAAGGCTGGAATTTTGCAGGAGAGGTGAGCGGATGAGTCACGGGCTGGAATGGAGTCGGAGTGTCCCTCGCCTCGCGGCCGGGTTGTGGCTGGTGTTCGCGGCTGTCGCGGGGGTGGCGGAGTCGGGGCCGGACGAGGGGGACTGGCCGGGGTGGCGGAACGATGCGGCGCGCTCGGCCGTCTCCTCCCGCGCCTTGCCCGCTTCTTTGCATCTGCGCTGGACGCGGCGGCTGGAGACCCCGGCGCCGGCCTGGCCCGCCTCCCAGCACAAGATCCGGATGGATGCGGCGTACGAGCCGGTTGTCGCGGGCGGAAAGCTGTTCGTGGGATCCATGACGGCGGACCGGGTGACGGCGTACGACACGGATTCCGGCCGGGAGCTGTGGCGGTTCTACACGGGCGGGCCGGTCCGGTTCGCGCCGCTAGTCTGGAAAGGGAACGTCTACGCCGGCAGCGACGACGGGTTCCTCTATTGCCTGGACGCGGAAACGGGCCGCTGCCGCTGGAGCGTGCGCGGGGGGCCCGACGGCCGGCTGGTCCTGGGCAACGAGCGGCTCATTTCGATGTGGCCCGTGCGGGGCGCTCCCGTCCTGTGGGAGGAGGAGGCGGCGGCCACCCTGTATTTCGCGGCCGGCATCTGGCCGTTCATGGGCGTCTACATTTACGCCGTGGACGCGCAGAGCGGCGCCGTGCGCTGGGTGAACAGCGGAAGCGGGTCCGCCTATGTGCTGCAGCAGCACAGCAGCCCGGCTTTCGCCGGCGTGGCGCCCCAGGGCTACCTGGCCGCGACCCGCGACGTGCTGCTGGTGCCCGGGGGGCGAACCCCGCCGGCCGCCTATGACCGCCGGACCGGCCGGTTCCTGTATTTCAACGTCTCCAGCCGGGCGTTCGGCAAGGACGCCGGCGGCTATGGCGTGAGCGCGGCCGGCGAGGTGTTCCAGAATCACGGCGGCCTGTATACCCTGACGAACGGCGAGTCGCTCCTGCACCTGTCCGACCGGAAGAAGCTGCCCGGCCTTTCCGCCCAGGCCCTGGGCGGCGAGGCTGTGGTGCTGACGGAGGCCGGGCTCGACCTGTACGGGCTGACGCCCGACCGCGCGGAGGAAACGGTCACGGACCGGTCGGGCAAGCAGAAGACGCAGGTCCGACTCAGCCTGCCGCTCCGGCAGTCGTATACCCTGGAACAGCCCCTGAAGACGTTCCACGCCCGGGCGGGCGACCGCCTGTACGGCAGCGCCACGGGCGGGCTCGTGGGCGCGGTCGACGTGGGCGCCGCCGGGGCGTTCCTGTCCTGGACCGGCCGCGTTTCAGGCGAGGTCCGGACCCTGGTGCCCGGCGGCGGCAAGCTGTTCGTCTCGACCGCGGACGGTTCTGTTTTCTGTTTTGGGGACAAACCCGCCGAAGCCCCCGCGGTTCACGAGGCCCCCGCCGCGGCCCGCGCGGCGCCCGCGGCCGCCCCCGGGGGGATTGCCCTGGTGTGGGGGACGGGGGAGGGAACCTGGGAGCGGCTGGTTGACCTGGCGCGGGAGCATCGCGTGGTGGCCGTCGAGCCGGACGCCGGACGGGCCGGGGCGCTGCGCCGCCGCCTCGATGAGGCCGGGCTGTACGGAAGCCGCGTGCAGGTGCTGTGCGGCCGGCCTGAGGAGCTGGCCTTTCCGCCGTATTTGGCCACCCGCCTCGAGTTTGGCGCCCTTCCGGCGGAGGGCGGGGGGCTGGGCGCGGAGTTTGTCCGCCGGGCGTTCCAGTGCCTGCGGCCCTACGGGGGCGTTGCCGTGGCGGAAGGGTCCGCGGCCCCGGCGTTTGAAAAGGCGGCGGCCGCCGCCGGGCTGGCCGGCGCCCGGCTCGTGTCCGGAGCGCGGGGCGTGGAGCTGAGGCGGGAGGGGCCGCTCGCGGGCTCGGCCCCGTGGACCCACCAGTACGGCGATCCGGCGAACACCGTCATGTCGCCCGACGACCTCGTCAAGCCCCCGCTCGGGCTGCTGTGGTTCGGCGGGCCGTCCAACGACGACATCCTGCCCCGGCACGGGCACGGGCCGTCGCCCCAGGTGGCCGGCGGGCGGCTGTTCATCGAGGGCCCCGACGCCCTGCGGGCCGTGGATGTCTACACCGGCCGGCTGCTCTGGCAGCGGGAGCTTCCCGGGCTGGGGCGGTATTACGACAACACCGACCACCAGCCCGGAGCCGGTGAGATCGGGGGCAACTACGTGTCGCTCGCCGACGGGGTCTACGTGGTGCATGACCGGGTCTGCCTGCGGCTCGATCCGGCCACCGGAGCCACGGTTTCGACGTTCACGCTGCCGGGCGGGGACGGGGGCGAGGCGCCGCACTGGGGGTATGTGGCGGTCTACGGGGACCTGCTCCTGGCCGGGGCCAGTCCGCTGTCCATCCGCGACTCGGGAAAGAAGGACGCGCCGCCCGCGGTCCAGCGGAACGCGCCGTATGCCTCCGCGTCCGAATCGCTGGTCGTCATGGACCGGCACAGCGGAAAGGTGCTCTGGCAGCGGCGGGCGGACCAGGTCTTCCGGCATAACGCCATCGCCGCCGGCGGCGGGCTGATCTTTTGCATCGACGCCCTGTCAAAGACCAGCCAGGAGCTCCTGAAGCGCCGGGGCGAGGCGCCGGCCAGCCCGGCGCGGCTGCTGGCGCTGGAGGCCCGCACGGGCGCGGTGCGCTGGCAGGCGGACACCCAGGTGTTCGGCACGTGGCTGGGCTACTCCGAGGCGCATGACATCCTGCTGGAGTCCGGCAGCCCGGCCCGGGACCGGGCGAAGGACGAGGCCAAGTCCCTCATGGCGGCGTATGAAGGCAAAACGGGAACGCGGCGCTGGCGCGAAAAATTCGCCTACGCGGGAACGCCCATCCTTCACGGCGAGGTCATCTACGTGGAAGGGCAGGCCGTGGAGCTGCTGACGGGCAACCGGCTGCGGCGGGAGAATCCGCTGACCGGCCAGCCGGCGGACTGGTCCTATGCCCGCAACTACGGCTGCAACACGCCCATCGCCGGCAAGCATATGCTGCTGTTCCGGTCGGCCGCGGCCGGGTATTACGACCTGGCGGCCGATGCGGGAACGGGCAACTGGGGGGGCTTCAAGTCGGGTTGCACCGCCAACCTGATCCCGGCCGACGGCGTGCTGAATGCGCCCGACTACACGCGGACCTGCACCTGCAGCTACCAGAACCAGTGCTCGCTGGCCCTCGTGCCCATGGCCGACGTGGAGTCGTGGACGTTCCAGGGGTACGACAAGCTGAATGGCCGGCTGGTGCGGGCGGGCTTCAATTTCGGCGCGCCGGGCGACTGGCCCGCGCCTGACGGCGTCGTGTGGCTGGAGTATCCCCGCGTGGGAGGGAAGGGCCCCGACGTCGCCGTCGAGGTGCAGGGCGATGTCCGCTATTTCCGCCATCACGCCATGGAGATCGCGGGCGGTTCGGGGCAGGTGACGGCCTCCGGCCTCGAAGGGGCGTGCGCAATCAAGATCGGCCTGCGGGGCGAGTCCGAGCGGCCGCACACGGTCCGGCTGTTTTTCGCCGAGCCCGGCGACGCGGCGGCCGGGGCCCGCCTCTTCGATGTCAGCTTGCAGGGAGCCGGGGTCCTGACGAATCTGGACGTGTCCGGCGAGGCCGGCGGCAGCCGGCGCAGCCTGGTGAAAACGATCCAGGGGGTGCCGGCGTCCAGCAACCTGGTCGTGGAGCTCAAGGCGGCGGCGGGCTCGGTGCGGCCGCCCCTGCTGTGCGGGGTGGAGGTGACGCAGGAGCAGGCGCTGCGGGCGCGGTTGCGCCTGCCGGCGGGCGGGCCGGCGGCCCCCGGCTTCGTGCCGGCCCTGCTGGACGTGTCGAACCAGACGGAGCGGGCGGTGACCGCGGAGCTGGAGGCCGTTGTCGACGGTTCCCGGTTGTTCCTTAAACCGATTTCCATTCCCGCGCGCGGAGTCGGGACCGAGGTGCTGGCCGTTCCCGCCGCCTGGGTGAACGCCGGAAAGCGGCTGGGCGTGAACGTGGATTTCGGCGCCTCGGCCGGCCGCTTCCGCCGGGCGGATGAGACGCTTCCGCTCGAGATGCAACAACCGATGGTGGTGGACGTCGCCTGCACGGAACCCGCCCGGGCCTTCATCCTGGCCCGCAACCGGCGGATGGATATTTCCCTGACCGGCCGGCTGAGCGCCTCGATGGACGGCTCGGTGCTGCTGGAGACGCCCTTTGAACTCGCCCCGGGCGGCATGGCGGAGTGGGAGTGCCCGCTCCCGCCCGGCCTGGCCGGAAAGTCCGCCGAGATGGTGCTCGTCGCCACCTGGGGCCGCGACGAGTCGCCCGTGCCGGGCCGTTACATCGCGGGGTTGGACCTGAGGGAAGGCGGCGCGAAGCCGGCCGAAGCGAAGGAAGAGGATTAGCCCCCTTATTCACGAAGCGTGAACAAGGGGCCCTACGGGCTTCGACTGCGGCCCGAAACCGGGCCTCCGCTCAGGGTTAACGCACGAGGATCAGGGCCCCGGGCGGAAGCGACGGGGCCGGCTGGAAAAACGCCTGCAAGACGCGCGGGCGGTCCAGCGCGAGCGTGACGGGATTGTTGGTCGATTGAACCGCCTCGACGGCGCCGCTCCAGCAGGCAAAGCGGTAACGCCGGTCGGGCAGGGCGGCGGCCGTGACGGACTCCCCCTCGCGATACCAGCCGTTCGGGACGGAAGTCTCCACCCGGCCGTGGGGCGAGGCGGACACGGTCACTTGAAATTCGTTGGTCCAGCGCCAGGTTATCACGCGGTTGGAGGCCAGATTGAAGACAGTCTGCGTGCCGGAACCGCTTTCCAGGGGTTGCCAGTCCGGGCCCGCCAGCGTCCAGCCGATGGCGGCGTGCCTCACCCCGTTGGTTTCGCCGGCGAGGGGCGGGACGGTGTTGGTCAGCGATATGCCGTAAGCCACATTCGTGTGCCGGCCATAGCCCGCGGGGGCGGGTTTGCCGTAATCACCCGGATCGCCGCGGACCTGCAGCGGGGCGGCGGGAACGTAGAGGCGATAGGTGACGCCCGTGGCGGTGGGCATCGGAACTGCCGCGCCGCCGCTTCCGAGCAGGTCGACCATCAGGTTGCGCGTGAAACTGGAAGCCCGGTTCCAGGTCTCGTCCGCGAGCTTGATCCGCTGCGGGGTGTTGAAGGCGACTATCACGCTCTCGCCGAATCGTGCGATCCGGACCGCGGCGGCGTTCGTGACCAGCGCATTGGTTCCGGGCAGCCACTGGCCGCCCGCCTGGAATGAGACGACTCCCACCGCGGTTCCCGTCTGCCACGTGCAGTAGAGATGGAGGGGGATCATTTCCCAGAGTTCCCGCACCCGGTCCTTCCCGTCCGACGTCAGCCGGCTGTCGACGGACAAACCGACGGGGTCGGCGCGGAATGTTCGCGCATAGGCCACCTGGCCGGTCAGGGCGCCGCCGGGGGCCGACATGGCGCCGTCGTGCGGCCCGATGGCGCCCGTGACGGTCATGACGGCGGCGGTTGTACCGAAAATAGAAAAAGAGCGGCCGGGGAGCTTGTTCCGGGCGCTGCTGAACGGGAGCCTGTTCGAGGAGAGACCCGAGACCGCCTGCACGGCCCAGTTGGACCAGCTGACCCATTCCTCGTAATTGGTGTTCTGCGAGCCCCGGTTGAGGCCGAGGAGGACGGAGCCGGTTTTCTCCGTCCAGAACGCGGAGAGCGAACCGCCGCCCAGCCCGGCGATGTGGCCGGCCCACTGGTTGTAGATCGGGCCGGCGTGGAGGATGGCGCCGTAGTCCCCGAGCTTGACCATGAGGAAGTCGTCGGCGAACCGCGTGATGAAATCCTGGCGCCGGGCGAACGGCGGGAGCGTCAGGGGCGATTCCAGGTCGCCCAGGACCCTGGCGCGGTCGTAGAAGCCCGGGCGGTAATAATCCCCCATGTAGGCCAGGCCTTCGGTCCAGTGGTTTTCCGACCAGACCGCCGGGGTCCGGACCAGGGCGTTGGTGAGCGAGGTGGCCGCGTTGTTGCCGGCCTGGCCGTTGTTCACGGTGGCATGAAAGGCGACGAGTTCGTTGCGCATGACGTAGTCGGGCCGGATTCCGAGGGGCTTGGCGTAGATGGCATAGCGGCGGGCGCCGAAGACGAGGCAGAGGGCTTCGTCCGACTGCATGGCGCCGGCCGCGTCGCGGAAATGGGTGCACCACTGGTCGGTGGGGGCGCCCGGCGCGGTGGCGGTGCTGAAGTGGCTGGGCCCGAGGTAGGTGGCAAAGAAGTTGGTGCCGTCGGGTTCGGGCAGGATCTGGCAGGCCTTCAGCCGGAGCAGGCCCTCCAGCTTGGCGGAGATGACGGGGTCGTTGTACAGCAGGGCGGCCCAGGTGAGGAAGCGCAGCGCGATGCCGGAGTAGGAGGCGTCATAGGTCGGCCAGCCGTGATGATCGTAGCCGGCCGGCATGATGAGCACCGAGAGCACGTAGCGGGCGCGGGCCAGGGCGCGGGCGCGAAGATCGTCGTCGTCGAGCGCCTCCGCCGCGTACCAGCAGCCCGGGAGCTGGAAGGTCTCCATATCCCCGCCCCCCACGCCGCCGGGATAGGTGGTTTCAAGGCGGCCGAAGATCGTGCGGAGCCCCGTTTCATAGGCGGTGCGGACGGGGGGCGGCAGCAGGTCCTTGACCTGGAGGTAGGTGTAGGACTGCCAGATCAGGCTGCCGCCGATGTAGTCGGAGCGGACGTAGTGCGAGGGATCGCGGCGATGCAGGTCGTCCAGCATGATCAGGTCGACGGCGGCCCCGACGAAGGCGCGGCGCCTCGCGGCGAGGGAATTGGTGGTTCCCGGCCCGTAGGGATTGGCCGCGTAGTCCCACTGCGACCACCAGGCGAGGAGCCCGGGGTCGAAGAACCGGCCGCGTCCGACGCTCATGTTGACCTGGCCGTTGGCTTCGATGTTGGCCAGGACGAACGCGCTGGCGGGCACGCGCAGGCCGTCGAACTGGGGAAGGTAGAATCCCCGGTTTTCGAAGCGGATCCAGTGGCGGTAGACGGCCTCCGTCGAGTCGAGGGCGTTGCTGGTGTAGGGAAGCGGCTGGAGGTCGATCTGGAAATCTTCTTCATTGAAGGTGGCCAGATGATCGCGCAGGACCGCCTGCCAGCCGTTGGTGCCGGGCAATCCTGCGAAACTGGCGAAAGCGG
>JBIIYJ010000364.1:0-5003 GCA_044346855.1 Kiritimatiellia bacterium | reverse complement strand
TGGTGGCCTGGCCTCCCGAATGGCGCCGGAGCGAATCGGCATAATGCCGGGAGTGGTCGACGAGCAGTTCCCCGCCGGGAAAGTTGATCTTGTCCAGCCGGTGCGGCCAGTACCAGGCGTCCTGCCAGCCGAAGTGGCGGCCGAACGAATAGATGGCGATGGCCGGGGGGCGCTCGCCTTTCAGGCGGCGGTAGAGGTCGTAGGGAATGCCGGTCCCGCCGCAGCCGGGCTCCCAGCAGTTGACGCCCGCCCGCACCGAGGTGCCGCCCAGGCAGTCCCCTTTTTCAACAACGGCGGTGCGCAGCCCGAGCCGGGCGGCGGCAAGCGCCGCGCCGTAGCCGCCGCTGCCGGCGCCGATCACGATAAGGTCGAAGTGTGTGCCCATTTTTGAGTTGCCAGTTGCCTGTGATCAGTAATCAGTAATCAGTAATCAGTGATCAGTAATCAGTAATCAGCCAGGGTGTAGCGATTTGTTAGTAAACGGCTTTGGGCGTGGTTTGGCCAGAAAATAATGGGCGTGAGTTCATTTCACCTGTTTCACAAAAGGCGTGGCACGGCCTTTCCAGGCCGTGTCCTTTGTAGAAGTTGTGTAAAAACGGTGCGAACGGTCTGAGTAGGACGGGCGCTCTGAGCCTGGCAAGGCAACGGCGAATCGACATCGCTGTCACGTTAATCCCGACGAAACGGCAACGCGCGGCGGATTACTTGAATTTGACTTACCTGCCGCGAGAGGCTATTCTAATGAACTGATCGATTGGTTGAAGGAAAGGAAGAGACGGCCATGCCCACGTACGAATATGCCTGCCCGAAGTGCGGCATCTTTGAGAAGTTCCAGAGCATGAAGGACGAGCCCCTCAGCAAGTGTCCCACCTGCCGCCGCAAGGTGAAGCGGCAGATCGGCGCGGGGGCGGGCCTGATCTTCAAGGGGAGCGGCTTCTACCAGACCGATTACCGCAGCGAAGGCTACAAGAAGGCCGTCAAATCCGATTCCAGCCCGGCCGCCCCCTCGACGCCCGCGCCGGCCGCCCCCTCGACGCCCGCGCCGGCGGCCGCCCCGGCTCCCGCCGCCGCCCCGAAAAAAGAGTCCGGCGCGAAGTAGTCCCGAAAAGGAGACACCATGAAGATTACCTGTAATCACTGCGGCGAAAAGAACGAGCTTGGCCGCATGTTCTGCATGGCTTGCGGCAAGCGCATGACGATCACGAACGCGGATATCACCCAGGCCGCGACGCAGAAGAAGGCGTTCAACGCCTTCGCCCTGGTGAAACCGATCATCCTCGTGGCGCTCCTGGCCCTGGTCGTGACCGCCCTGATACCGGCCAGGCCCGCCGTGCTCACGCCGGCGGACGAGAGCCGCGCCCGCGAGACCTTGAAGGCCAAATACGGCCGGCTGGTCCTGGCGGCCCGGGCGAAGCAGCCCGCCCGCGAGTCCTTCAACACCGCCGAGCTCAACGTCTACATGAAGGCGCGGCTTTCAGGCGCCACGAACAGCCCCGTCCTGCTGAACCTCCAGGTGGAGCGGGACCGCCTGATCGTGCTTCAGACCTTCCAGGTCAAGCCGGTGGCGAAGGCCATGTCGCTGACCTTCACGCGCCGCCTCGTCTGCGGGGCCAACGGCCGGGTGCTCGCCGTCCGCGGCGCCTCGTTCGGCCGCCTGCCGCTGCCCGGTCCGCTGAAGGCCTTCCTGGCCGCGCCGATCGCCGAAACGTTCGCGCTGACGGTCGCCGAGCAGACGGTCGAAAAGCAATTGAGCGAGATCCTCATCCGGGATGGTAAAATTGAAATTGCGGTGGCTCCCTAGTCTCTCAGCCCTTCTGGCCGCCGCCGTCGTGTCGGCCGCCCCGCCGCCCCCCGACGTGGAGGGGCCGTTCGGCCGTGTCCGCGTTTCCGGCGGCGGCTACCACGATGCCCGCGACACCGCCCGGAAGGTGGAGGACGTGCTCAGCCGCCTCGAGACGCTGGGCGGCCGCCCGTATGTCACCCACACCCGGCCGTTCGTCCGGCTGGTTCTGCCCGCCACGTCCTGGGGCCCCCCGTCCCTGGATGTCACGCCGTCCTCCAACGGACTACCCTGGCTGATCGTCATGCAGGGGTCCTACGACGACAACGCCCCCGACCTGTACGCCCACCTGGCCCGCCTGGCGCTGTCGCTCTGGACGGGGCAGGGCGGCCGCCCGCTGGGGCGGGGCGACTGGCTCGCGGTGGGAATGGCGGGGAACCTCTTTCCCCCGCTCAAGGCCCGCAACCGGGAGCTGGCCCAGCAGCTGGCGGAGGAAGGGCGGCTGCCGTCCCTCGCCACGATCGTCACCTGGAACCGCATCCCGGACGGCCCCATGATGGAGAAGGCCGCGGCGACCCTGGCCGTCAGCTGGATGATGGCGGGGCCGAAGAACGGCGACCTGCCCGCCCTCCTCGGGAAGCTCGAGGAGGGGAAGGTCACGGGCGACTGGATCATCGCACTCGAGTCGGCCCGCGTCGCGGACCCCGAGGCCGCCTGGCGGAAGGACGCCGTGAAGGGCGATATCCTGGCCGGGGGTCTGCGGTCGCTCTCCCCGCTCCTGTTCCGCCAATTCCGGAACGTGCTGCTCACGCCCCCGGCCGAGCTGGGGCTGGACGGCTCCCCGGTTCCGCCGCTGACGCCCTACCAGCTCCTGGCGGTTCGCGGATCGCCAGGCGTCCGGGAAGCGGCCCTGGCCCGCGCCGAGAAAATCCAGAAGTTCGCCGTCGGCTCCCCGCCCGAACTGGTGGCCGTGGCGCTGGAATACAAGACGTTCTTCGAGGGAATGGCCGGCCGCTCGCTGCGTTTCCTGCTGGCCCGCCGGCTGGAAAAAGCCGAGGCGGCCCTGGTGAAGCTGGAGGATGACACGGCCGCCCGGATGGAGTGGCTGGACGGCTTCGACGAGGCGGCCGCGCAGGACGCCACCGTGGCGCCCTTTGAAAAGTCCGCCCTCGAGCGGTACATGGACCAGGCGGAAGCCCGGGCGGCCGTTCCGGCGGCGCGCGAAGAGAAGGAGTAAGGGGATGGCCCGTAAAACGCTCAAGACGACCGTCGGCCTGATCGGCTCCGACGTGCTGGCCTATACCGTGGGAGAGGATCCTGTCCTGGATCTGGCGCTGGTGGACGCCGACTGCGCGGGCTCGGCGGCCCATGCCGTCATGCTCAGCCGCATGCCCGGCCGCATCCTTTCAGCCCGGGAGTGCCGCGCCGTCATCCGCGAACTGGTCGCCATCATCCGGCTGGCCCGCGCCGGGCGTTTTCCCATCACCCTGGCCGACCAGGACGTGCACCTGGCCGTGGAGCGCACCCTCACCGAGAAACTGGGCGACACCGGCAAGAAGGTCCACACCTTCCGCAGCCGCAACGACCAGGTGTCGGTGGACCTGCGCCTGTTCATCCGCGAGGAGCTGCTGGGGCTCATGGACGAGGCCGCGGCGCTGGCCGAGGCGTTCCTGTCGTTCGCCCGCCGGCACGCCCGCCTGCCCATGGCGGGGCGCACCCATCTCCAGCCCGCCATGCCCTCGTCCGTCGGCCTCTGGGCCTCGGCGCACGCCGAAAGCCTGCTGGACGATCTGGGCGAACTGGCCTCGGTTTACGAGTTGAACAACCGCTGCCCGCTCGGCTCGGCGGCCAGCTACGGCGTGCCGGCCCCGATCGACCGGGCGCTCACGGCCCGCCTCCTCGGCTTCAGCCGGCCGGTCCACAACGTGCTTTACGCCAACAACGTGCGCGGCAAGCACGAGGCGCGCGTGCTCGCGGCGTGCGGCCAGGTCATGCTGACCCTGTCGCGCGCGGCCGAGGACCTGATCCTGTTCACGATGCCCGAGTTCGGCTATTTCCGGCTGCCGGAGGATTGCACGACGGGCAGCAGCATCATGCCCCAGAAGCGGAACCCCGACGTCTGCGAGCTGGTGCGGTCGCGCGCGGCCCGGGTCCTTTCCCGCGCCTCCTGCACGGCCGAGATCGCCCGCGGCCTGCCCAGCGGCTACAACCGCGACCTGCAGGACACCAAGGGGGAGTTGATGGACGGGCTCGCGGTGACGCGGGGCAGCCTGCGCGCCTTTCTGCCCCTGGTCGCCGGCCTGAAGGCGGATCCCGCCGCCCTGCGGCGCGGCTTCACGCCGGACGTCTACGCCACCGACGTGGCGCTGGAGAAGGTGGCCGCCGGCATGCCGTTCCGCGACGCCTATCATTATGTCAAGACCCACCTGGCCGAACTCGAGGGGCGCGACCCCGTGCAGGCCATCCGCCGCAAGACCCACGAGGGCGCGCCGGCGGGCCTCGATTTTGCCTGGCTGGCCGCCGAATTGCGCCGCGCGCGCACGGCGACCCGGAAGCGGCGGCGGACCGCGCACGCCGCGCTCGGGCGCCTGCTCGGAACGGCCTATCCGATCCCCGGATAAATCGATTATCCCCCCGCGCTTTTTCTTGGCTTGGTCATTGAATTGGGGTACTGTTGTGGATACCCACTTTGACGGGCTTCTAACACGCGGGAGGTTGCATGGTTTCCATGAAGCGAACGAGTTGGCTGGGAATGCTGGCGGGAACCGCGGCGCTGCTGCTGCCGGTCTGCTCCTGCCTGGCGCAGGCGGCCGCCGGCGGGGATCCGGCCGGCACGGAAAAACTCACGATGTCGCTCGGCGAGATTTTCCAGAAGGGGGGCTGGACCATGTACATCCTCCTCGTCACCTCCGTGCTCGGGGTGGCCTTCACGCTCTATCTCTTCGCCGTCCTCCGCCAGGAGCAGGTGCTGCCGCGCCTGTTCCGCAAGGAGGTGCTCGCCCGCATCCATGAAGGCGACTTCGAAGGCGTCCGCGAGGCCTGCAACGCCAGGCCCAATCCGCTGGGCGAGGTGACCCTGAGCGCGCTGGACTTCCTGGAGGCCAACCCCTCCATGGAGGTCGGCCTGCTGAAGGACGCCATGCAGGGCGAGGGCGAGCGCCAGGCGCTCTTCATCGCCGGGCCCGCGCAGTACCTGCTCGACATCGCCGTCATCGCCCCGATG
>JBIIYJ010000363.1:0-5004 GCA_044346855.1 Kiritimatiellia bacterium | reverse complement strand
GCGCCCTTGCCCTCCTCCAGCCGCAGGATGGCCTCCAGGCAGTCCTGCATGGGCGGCGTCACGCCCCCGTCCCGCCGCCCGCCTTTGCCCTTTATTGTTTTAGTCATCAAACATTATTTAACCATGCCGACTTTCAGAATGCAAGGCCGGAATGATCGTCTACTGCGCGCTCCAGCCGCCGTCGATGACGATGGAGGAGCCGGTCATGAAGCTGCAGGCCGGGGAGCAGAGGTAGAGGATGATGCCGCGCGCCTCGGCGGGCTTCGCCCAGCGCCCGATGGGCAGCTTGGCGATGAAGGCCTTGTATTTCTCGGGGTCCTCCAGCAGCGGGAGGTTCATGGGCGTCTCAAACGGCCCCGGGCAGAGCGCATTCACGCAGATCCCGTCCGACGCCGTCTCCAGGGCCAGCGTCCGCGCCAGGCCGAGAAGCGCCGTCTTGCTCGACGCGTAGGCCGCCCGCCCGGGAATGGAAATGAAGGACAGCATCGAGCCCAGCAGCACGATCCGCCCGAACCGGCGGCGGCGCATGGCGGGAATGACCGCCCGGCAGCACAGGTACGCGCCCTTGACGTTGATGGTCATGACCTGGTCGAAGTCCGCCCCGGTCAGTTCGGCCGTCGGCTTGCGGATGTTGATGCCCGCGCTCGCCACCAGGATGTCGGGCTCCCCCAGCCGCTCGGCGGCCGCCGCCGTCCAGCGGTTCACGTCGGCCTCGTCCGTCACATCGCACGCCATGCCGAACACCGGGCAGCCCGACTCCGCCGCCAGCTCGGCGGCCACGGCCTCCGCCTCGGCCCCGTGCCGGCTGCAGATCGCCACGCCCGCGCCGGCCAGCGCCATCGTCCGCGCAAACTCCCGGCCGAGGCCCTTCGTGGCCCCCGTCACCAGGGCCGTGCGGCCGGTCAGATCGAACAATTCGCCAAACAGCTCATTCGCCCGGTTCATGGTTCACCCTGTTTTTGGTCCGACTGATAATGGCTAAACAGGGCGGGACTTGTAAACATCAATCACATCACCTTCACTTCAATGTCGTCGGGGGACGAAGCCGTGACGGCTTCGGGCGCGGTCTTGTACGTCGGCAGGTACCGGTAATAGACTTCCAACGTCAGCGTTGCGAGGGTAGTGGCATACACCGCGCCGCCATGGTCGCCCTGGGGCCAGAAGCCGCAGCCGTCGGGCTCGCGGACCTGCCGCTCCAGGAAAGCCCGGCTGAACTTCTGGTTCCAGGCCTTCCACACGCTGTCCCCCCGGTGGAATTTCGCCTGGGTCACGTAATACCAGCCGTACACGTTCGGCTTGGCGTCCTTGTCCGCCGGCCAGTCGCAGGCGAGCTCGTCCATGCAGACCAGCCCCTGGCGGGTCTCGGGATCGCGCGCGTGGCCCAGGATCTGCAGGCCCAGCGTTCCCACGCCCGTCATGCTCCAGCGCCCCCCGGCCGGGGTTGGAAGGCCCGGCGTGCCCGAATAGACAAACCCGCTTCCGTTCTGGGCGTACGCCTGCGTTTTGAGGAACCGGACGGACCGCTCGAGCGCCGCGTTCAGGTCGGGGTGCGTGCAGCCCGCGATGCGCGCCGCCTTCAGCGCCTGGATGTTCCAGCCCGCCACCGAGGTGTCGAACCGCGCGCCCTTGGCGTAGCTGTAATCGAACCCGCCCTCCTCCTGCTGGCCCCGGATCAAAAAGGCGACGCCCTTCTCCATGGGCTCCCGGATTTCCATGATGCGGGTCAGCGCAAAAGCCTCGGCCAGCGCATACGTGACGATGGCGTGGGTGTAGGAGCTGGCGCTGAAGCGGCCGTCCTCCTTCTGCGCCGCCATCAGAAACCGGATGGCGCGCTCGAGCGTGGGGCCGAACTCCTTCGACTGCTGGGGCGTCTCCCCGTGCGCCAGGAACGTCAGGGCCGCGAGGCCCGTCATGGCCACATGATCCACATCGCTGGCCGTTTTCCAGGAACCGTCCGCGTCCTGTTTCTTCTTCAGCCACCGCAGCGCCGCCACCACCCGGTCGTCCGTCCCAACCGGGGCGTCGAAATCGTCCAGCGCCTTTTTCCGCATTTCCGGATTCGTGCGATTCACGAAAAGGCCCGGCAGGATCGGCCCCTTCAGACGGACGGGGTCCGGATTGCCCTGGATCACCGCCGGGGGATCCGCGACCGGCGGCGGGCCCTGGAAGCCGATGGTCACGGCCGGCGGCTCGGGGGTGAAGGCCGCGGGAGCCGAGGGAACGTCGTTCCGGTCCACGAGGTCCCGGAGCGCCGTCTCGACGTCCTGCCGCTCCGCCGGCTTCATGTCCTCGCGGTGGATGTACTGGGTGACGGAGTACCGATTCTCCTTCTCGATGATCTTCGACTTGACGAGAACCAGCAGGGCGGCCAGGACCAGGGCTGACAGCAGCAGCGAAACCGAGGCGGGACCGAACAGGCGGGTGACTGCCATGGCCGCGAGCTTGTGCTCGCCCGAATCGCGCGGGGCCATCAGCCCTTTCGCGATCCTCCGGATATCGAAAAGCGAATACTCGACCAGGATGTCATCGCCGTCGGATTTCATGGCAGTCTCCTTGGTTGACGTTCCCCACTTGATATTTTATGCTTTTCAAGTCGGGGCGACAACAGGAATCGATCAGTATTCAATAAAAGAAACAGAGGGAGGCGGCCATGGCGGAGCGCAATCGGAACAGCGGCGCGGTGGATTTCGGCCTGCTCATCATGCGCCTGGGCGTCGGCGCGATGTTCGCGCTCTTCGGCTGGCAGAAACTGCAGGGCGGCCCCGAGGTGTGGGCGAAACTCGGCGGGGCCATGGCGGTGTTCGGCATCACGGCTCAGCCGGTGGCCTGGGGCTTCATGGCCATGTTCGCCGAACTGGCCGGCGGCCTCATGCTCATCCTCGGGCTCTTCGTGCGCCCCTACGCGGCCCTGCTGCTGTTCACGATGATCACGGCGACGGCCATGCTGGTGTCGAACGGCGCCCCCATGAAGGACTACTCGCACGCCCTTGACATGGCCTTCGTTTTCGCCGGCCTGCTGGTCGCGGGCGGAGGCCGCTACGCCCTCGGCGCACAGATCTCCGCCCTGCACGGAAAGTGGTACGCCTAGAGAGCGGCTACGCGATCCGCCCGAAGAGGCCCCACGCCCGGCCGTTGTTGGTGTCCAGCGCGACGAGCAGGTCGTTGGCCCCGCGCTTCAGGGCGACGTTCATGGCCAGGCGGTCGACCACGGCCGGGTTGCGGCCGGGCCCCTCGAAGAGCAGCGCCCCGTTCAGCCAGATGCGGACCGAGCCGTCGTACCCCATGTACAGGGTCGCCTTGCGGGCCTCCCCGCTGGCGATCTGCGCGCGCAGGAACACCACGCCCGGCTGCCCGCGAATCTGCGCGCGCGCGTCCGCGAAGCCCAGCAGCCCCTTCTCCTTCGTCACGATCGAGCGGACCGTGATCCGGTCGCGCGGCGCCTTCTCCGGCGTCGCGTCCTCCAGCGCCAGCCCCTCGGCCAGGTTCGTCACCTGCCACTCGGGAATGAACGGGCTGGGCTCGTTCCCGGCCGCGTCCGTCGCGGGCTCCGCGAAAAAGGGCTGCGTCCAGGCCATCTTCTCGCCCTCGCCCCAGCACTGGAAGCGCACGTAGCAGGCCGAGGGCGGGCACTCGAACTCCATCTCCGCGGCGTCGACCACGGCCGCGCGCCTGCCGACGTTGACCAGGGCCGCGATGCGGCGGGCGTTTTCGGTGACGATCCTCACCCGCGCGCCCGACACCTCGATGGACCGGATCACCACGCCGGTGGACCCGTAGAAGCGCCCGCTGCGCAGGGCTTCGACGAGGCCGGCCGGCGTCTGCTCCCGCACGTAGGCCACGTTCCAGCCGTGCTCGATGTCGCCCTCGGCGCGATGCAGGTCGTCGTTGGCAAACCCCCAGATCCGCCGGCCTTCGGACAGCAGCATGTCCCACTTCCCGAGCGCGTACGGGCTGCCGTCGAGCCGGTTTATCACGCCGTTGTAGATCTCCATGCCCAGGTAGCCCGTCCACTCGCGCAGCTGCTCGATCGTGGCGTGGTCGAACTGCGCCTGCCAGTCGGGGTGGTTCATGACGGCGAAGCCGCGCCCCGTCTCGCGGGCCGCCGCCGTGATGGCGTTCAGGATCTCCTGGCGGCTCGTGACGGAGGCCACGTGACGGTCCGCGTCCACGTGCAGCAGGTGGGGGCCGCCCCGGCTGATCTCGTTGCCCGGCAGCAGGATCAGCCCCCGGCTGTCCAGCGCCTGGAGGTCGGCCTCGGAGGTGAGCAGGTCGTGGTCCGAGAACATGAGGAAGCCGTAGCCCCGGGCGGCGTAATCGTCGAGCACGGCCTGCTGGGGCCGGGAGCCGTCGCTGCGGGTGGAATGGGTGTGCAGGTTGCCCCGCAGCCAGCGGCCGCCGGTCAGGTTCGCGTAGGGGTTCAGCAGGCGGATCATGGGCTTGTTCCTTTTATGAGTTCAACAAATAGAGGCCCCAGCGTTTCATCCTTTCTACAATACGCGAGGGGGAACCGGCTGACAAGCGGTTTAACCCGCGGGAACAGCTGCTGCCTGCCTGGCGAGGAGTCTGTCGCAGAAGATCGAGTACGAGTACGAGTAGGCGTACGAGTAGGAGGTGCGATCCTGTCGGGTTCTGCGCCCCCAAATCCTCGCCTAAGGCAGGAGACGACACAGCGGGTTACCTTCGCTCGCCCCGCCCGAAGCGGGCGCGGGCGGCTCGCGAAAGGTTCCCATCAACACGCCCGTCAACTGGGTTCCCAACTTGCTTTTTAGCTGTTTTCAGGGCTTCTTTGCGGAAACCAAACTCGCGCGCCGCCCAGCGTGCTCGGAGAGCCGCGGGCGCGCGATGGCTAGTCGGTGCGGCGTTCCGTAGCCGGAATATGGCGAGGGGATTTTCTGATGATGAGGGGCGACAATGGGGCGGCGTGGACTCGTGTCCCGACTCTCCTAATTGGAGCCCCTCAGCGCGGAAAAGCACCCGCCAGATTACGGCCGGAACGCCGCACCC
>JBIIYJ010000362.1:0-5009 GCA_044346855.1 Kiritimatiellia bacterium | reverse complement strand
TCAGCCCCGTCAGCGTGCCCGCCCAGTCGCCCGCGGGCGGCGTGTCGGCATGCGCGGCGGGAAACCGGAAGCGGATCGCCGTGCCCTCGCCGGGCTTGGAGTCCGCGCGCAGCGTGCCGCCCGTCTGCTCCACCGCCTGGCGGAGGAAGGGCAGCCCCAGTCCCACCCGCCGGCCCGGATGCTTGCCCGCTTCCGTATAGAAGGGATCGAACGCGCGCTTCAGCGCCTCCGGATCCATCCCCTTGCCGTTGTCCACCACCGTCAGCTCCACCCCCTCGCGATCCTCGACCGCCTCCAGCACGATCCGGCTGGCGCCCGCCTCCACGGCGTTCTGCACCACGTCCGTCAGATAATCGCAGAGGGTCAGGTGCATCCCGATCAGCTCTGGTACTTGGCCAGGATCTCGGGAAGCTGATCCTTCGTCAGCCGGCCGTAGACTTCGCCGTCGATCGTCATCACCGGCGCCAGCCCGCAGCAGCCCAGGCAGCGCACCGCCTCGAGCGAAAACAGGTTGTCCGGCGTGGTCGTGTTCAGCCCCGTTCCCAGAAGCTGCTCGAATTCCTTGATCAGGTCCTCGCCGCCCTTCAGGTAGCACGCCGTGCCCATGCAGACCGCAATGGTGTGCTTCCCGGGCTTTTTCAGCCGGAACAGGTGATAGAACGTGATCACCCCGTAAATCTTGGCCAGGGGCACGTCCAGCTTCTCCGCCACCTGGAACGCGATGTCGCGCGGCACAAATCCGTAGGTTTCCTGCACTTTGTGCAGGACCATGATCAGATTGCCCGGCTTCTCCTTCCACTGCTCGATGAAAGTCAGCAGCTCCGGAGTCAGAGTCAGCTTCTCCGCCTTTTCCGCAACCGTCGCCATAGCGCCTGCTCCCTCATGCTTCGTCGTTAAATCATCCCGGTTCATTCGCCTTTTCCCGTGCTTATCAAACCCCTTTTTTATCATACGCTACCCCCTTCTTCAAGATTTTTTTCAGACCCGTATAACTTTGTTCGGGGTGTCGCGTGTTTTAAATGTTGACGTTTATGCGCTTTAATGTTCTATTATTCGCGTTTGTTGTGAAAGGTATCACATGTTAGGTCATCCCAGGGAAGTTGTCAACCGGCTTGCGCGTTATAAAAACGCGTTGGACAAGCTCCGCTCGCTGGGGCTGGGGCGGGTTTTTTCCGACAACCTGGCCGATGTCCTGGGCATCTCCGCGGCGCTCGTCAGGAAGGACTTCTCCCTCTTCGGCCTGAGCGGCAACAAGCGCGGCGGCTACAAGGTGGAGGAGCTGATCAACCAGATCAGCCACATCCTGGGCCGCGACGAACCCGAAAAGGTCGTCATCGTGGGCTGCGGCAAGATCGGCACCGCCCTGATGAACTACAACGGATTCTCCCACCAGCGGGTCCATATCGTGGCCGGGTTCGACGTCAACCCCTCCAAATTCGACCCCCAGGCCCATATCCCCATCCACAACATCAGCCAGCTTCCCGCCATCGTCACCGCCGAGGGCGTCCATTTCGCCATCCTCACCGTCCCCGAGGCCGTCGCCTCCGGCGTCGTGGATACCCTCCTCAGCCTCGATATCCGCGGCATCCTCAATTTCACGCCCATGCCCCTGAAGGACACGGGCGACTGCGTCATCCACAACATCAATATCGCGCTCGAGCTGGAAAACCTCTTCTATCTCGCGCGACTCTCCCGAAACAGCGCCAAGGAACCCGCCACTTGAAACTGAATCTCCTCGCCCGCGAACTCGACGCCGAAATCCTCCACGCCGGTGACCGCTTCGAGCTGTCCGACGTCAAGCACGTGATCGCCTCGGACCTCATGAGCGACGTCCTCGTCGTCGACCGCCCCGGCCCCCTCATCGTCACCTCCCTGGCCTCGGACCAGACGCTGCGCACGGCCGATATCGTCGGCGCCTGCGGCGTCCTGATCGTGAACGGGAAAAACCTCCCGTCGAACATGAAGAGCCTCGCCGCCGAATACAACATCAGCCTCCTCCGCTCGTCCCTGCCCAAGTTCGAGGCCTGCCTCAAACTCGGCCGCGCACTCGGCTACTGATCCGAAAGGCTCCCCCCATGGGTGGTTCCCCCGCCTTGCCAATCCCGCCCGACCAGTCGCCCCTGGTCCTCCTCGACCTGCTCTTCAAGATGCGGATCAAGGACGTCATGTCCTCCAACGTCATCACCGTCTCCCGCGCCCAGTCCCTGCGCGACGCCCAGGCCCTCATGAAGGCCAACCGAATCACCGGCCTCCCCGTGGCCGAGGACGGCCGCCTCTTCGGCATCGTGAGCATGGACGACATCGTCACAGCCCTCGAGGGCGGCTGGATCGGCGAGCCCGTCGAGAAGCACATGACGCGCAACGTGGTCGTCCTGGAAGAGGACATGCCCCTCTCCTTCGGCGCCTCCTACTTCGACAAGTACCGCTTCGGCCGCTTCCCCGTCCTCGACCGCGACAACCGCCTCGTCGGCGTCCTCGCCAGCCGCGACGTCAGCGCCGCCGTCCTCATCGAACTGCTCCAGGAATTCGTCCGCCTCGAAGCCCGCCTGCCCGCCGTCCAGAATCCCCCGGAACCCGAGGCCGCCCCCCGCCATACCGTCTTCCAGTTCAGCGTGAAGAAATTCGACTTCGAACGCGCCGGCAAGGGCACCCACGAGATCAAGCGCGCCCTCACCGGCCTCGGCAAGGACCCCCGCCTCATCCGCCGCGCCGCCGTGGCCTCCTATGAGATGGAGATGAACATGGTCCTCCATTCCGCCGGCGGCACGCTCTCCTGCGTCATCGATCCGGACCGCGTCGAAATCACCGCGCGCGATACCGGCCCCGGCATCCCCGATGTCGAACAGGCCCTCATCGAGGGCTTCACCACCGCCAACGAGTGGATCAAGTCTCTCGGCTTCGGCGCCGGCATGGGCCTGCCCAATATCCGGCGGGTGTCCGACGATTTCGCCATCCAGTCCAGCCCCAGCGCCGGCACCACGGTGAAGGCCGTCATCCGCTTCCCCGCCCCGGCCGAAACCCCGGAAGCCCCCCCGCCATGAACCTTTCCGACCTCGAAACCCTCCCCGGCGCGCGGCTCCTCCAGGCGGAAACGGCCGGCAAAACCGCCCTCACCGCCGCCTACACCTCGGACATGCTGAGCGATGTCATCGCCCACGCCCCCCCCGGTTCGGTGCTCATCACCATCCAGGCGCACGCCAACGCCGTGGCCTGCGCCACGCTCGCGGATATCCGCGCCATCCTGATCTGCCACGACCGCCCCGCCCCGCCCGACATGCTCGAGGCCGCCCGCCGCGAAAACATCGCGGTGGCCGTCACGACCGCCTCGCAATACGAGGCCTCCTGGCGCATCCACGCCCTGCTGGCCAAGCCATGATCCGGGCGGACCTCCACCTGCATTCCTGCCTCTCCCCCTGCGCAAGCCTGGAAATGTCGCCCGTCTCCATCGTCCGCCTGGCCCAGGAAAAGGGGCTCCAGTGCCTGGCGCTGACCGACCACAACTCCTGCCGCAACAGCCCGGCCATGGCCAAGGTCTGCGCCGCCGCCAACCTGGCCTGCCTGCACGGCATGGAAGCCTGCACGGTGGAGGAAATCCACGCCCTGTGCCTCTTCGACACGCTGGAGGCGGCGCTGGAACTGTCCGATTTCATCCACGCCCGCCTCCCCGACATCCCCTGCAACCGGAAGATGGGCGATCAGGTGGTGGTGAACGAGAAGGACGAGGTGGAGGAGTTCGAGGAGCGCTACCTCGGAAGCGGCGCGAATGTGACCCTCACGGACCTGTGCGCCCGGGTACTTGCCGCCGGGGGGCTGTTCATTCCCTCCCACGTCGACCGACCCGCCCACAGCCTGCTCTCCCAGCTCGGCCGCGCGCCCGACCTGCCTTATTCGGCCGTCGAAATCAGCCCCTTCTACAACCGCAAGGCCGACCCCCTGAAGGTGATCGGCAAATATCCCCTGATCGGCAATTCGGATTCCCACATGCCCTCCCAGATCGGCACCCGGTGGACGGAATACGAAGGGAATGTTTTATCGGTGAAATCATTCACGCCCGTGAATATCGTATCAGGCTGACCGAGCGTATGATGGCAGATGGATGGCCCATATCTGGAAATCAGGAAATCAGGAAAAACCAGGTCTTTCTCTTCCTACGCGCTTCACCGTCAATGGCATGGTTCCGAAATTCAAAAGCATTCCTGATTCAACACAAACGGCCTTCATATAGGATCGAACGACTGCGAAATGGATCATCTCCAGATCCTTAATGGCTTTAAGCTCTACCACGACACGGCTAGCCACTAACAAATCCAATCGATGTTCACCGATAAAATGACCGTTATAGTTTATCTGAATTCTTTTTTGCCTCTCGAAGGGAATGGCACTGCCAGATAGCTCAATGCAAAGTGCCTCTTCGTAAAAGCTCTCCAAAAATCCAGGCCCGAGCGTCTTGTGAACCAATATCGCAGCATGAATGACACGCGAGGTTATGTCCTTATCCAGCAGTTCTTCCGGTTTCAAGCTCATGCTCTGCTTCCTGATTTCCTGATTTCCAGATTCACGAAGCTGAGCCGGCTCACATAGTTGGCGCAGAATCGCACGGTAACATCATAAACCAGTTGGGCGACTTGGAAACTTTTCAACCGGCGATAGCCGCCATGAGGCGGAATTAAACGATCCCCTGAATTCATGTTGCTCTTTCTCGGGGATCGTCCGGGAATGTCAGCACCAACGTTATCGCTTCTTCTTTCGCCTGTCAACTCTGTCCACTCTGTCCACCCCGTCCACTCCGTCCACTCCGCCCACCGAGCGCATTTTCCCACTCGCACCAAAAGGTTCTTGAACTCTCCCCCTCCCCTGCGCTAATGTACTTGCCTTTCACCGCTCGAGTGGCGAAATGGCAGACGCGTTAGGTTGAGGGCCTAATGGTAGCAATACCGTGGGGGTTCAAGTCCCCCCTCGAGCACCATCCTTCGCTTTTCGCTCCTTCGTCGCTCGAGCTACGGATGGCA
>JBIIYJ010000106.1:0-16118 GCA_044346855.1 Kiritimatiellia bacterium | reverse complement strand
CCATGTTGGCGGCCGTGAAGCGCAGGTCCGCGCCGTTCGTCGGCGAGGCGAAATCCCCATACCGGAACCCCGCAATGTTCGTGCCCAGCGAAACGAGAACCGGAAAATTCGTCAGCGTCCCGGCCTTGTCGTAGCCGCTGAAGGTGATCGGCATCATCCGGCCCCAGGAGCTGAAATCCGCGGCCTGAGCCAACCCGCAGCCCACTGCGAAAAGAGCCAGGACAGCCACTCCGTTCAACCGTTTCATCTGCTTCCCTCCTCTGATTGCCGGTCGCCGCGCGGTCCTTCCGGCCCGCATCCTCTAAGGCCGCTCCAGCGGCAGCCGCACGGACAGAACCTGCGACCCGCTAGAAAAATACAGCCGATCCTTGATAATGGCCGCTCCGCGGTGGAAAAGCGAGCCTCCATACGGCTTGGCCGGCTCTCCGACCACCCGCCACAACTCCTCGACCGTCCCGTTGTCCGTCCGCCACCGGAACAGGCTCATCCACGTGATCCCGTAGATGTGCCCGTCCGGCCCGAAGGCCATCGACTGCTGGCGCACCGCTGAAAACCCCGGCTCCGCCACGCTCAGCACCTTCCGGGTTTCCGGATCAAAAACGAAAAAGTGGCCTTGATGCGTGGTCCCGTACAGCCTGCCCCGCCGGTACAGCAGGTTGATGATCCCCTTGGCGCCGGGCACGGGCGTTGCCGTCCACGCCGCCCGGCGGGCGGCGACATCCCAGGCGAACAGCTTCGCCTCGGGGGTGCGCGAGCCCGACCCGCTGCCGCACTCGATGTCCGTGCCGCCGTAGACGAAGCGCGCCGCGTCGTCCGCCGTCAACGCCACGATGCTCTGGCCGGGCACGACCACCGGGTTGTTGTCCAGCCGCCGGGCGCGGGTGTCGTAGCACGCCAGCCCTCCATTGAACTTGCCGTATTCCGGGAAGCTTCCGACCCAGACCCGTTTCCTCGCGTCCACGAACAGGGCGCGGGGCCGGCAGTGGCCCTCGCCAAGCCGGCCCAGCAGCCGGGGGTTGCGATTCCATTTGGGGGACGGCGCCCACGGCTTCGCCGGATCGTACCGCATCAGCAGGCCGGCGGCGTACGTGGCATAATACAATAGCCCGTTTGCATGGCCGAAGGAATAGGCCTCGCCGTTGTCGGGCCCGCCCCGCCCCAGGCATTCGGCTTTGGCTTTCCCCGGTTTATACTGAAACAGGTACAGGGGCATGATGGTGCTGCCGTAGACCGTTCCGCCGGGCCCCTCGGCCAGATGGAAGATGCCCGAGCCGGGCGCCTTGTACCGGACCGGGAAGACCCTGGCCTTGCGCCCCTCGCCGACCTGGAGCGTGTCCGGATCGGCATACCGGACCGTCCGGCCGTCGGCCAGCCGCGGCTTCGCGAAGCCAGCCCAGCCATCCTTCGCGACTTTCAGGGCCTTGCCGTTCTCCAGCCGGAAGACCTGTCCCGACTGGCTGGCCGCGTAGATCCCGCGGTCCTCGCCGCGGCCCAATTGCGGGAACGGAACGAACGCCTCCTCGCGTTTTGGAAGAAGCTCGGTGACCTTGCCGGTAGCGATGTGGTAGGCGATGATCTGCGGCGCGGTGGAACCCAGCGACCCGTACACATAGCCGTCGGATCCGCCCACGACCACGCGCAGGTAAAGCTGGGTGGCGGACATCGGGCCGAGGTCCTCCAGCGCCGAGGTTGCCAGGTCGAACCGCCACAGGTGGGCTCCAGGGCTGGAGGCCAGATAGTACTTCCCGTCGCAGCCGGCCGTGATGTGCCAGAACCAGGTCTTGGCCCGGGCCGCCACATCGAACGTCTTTTTAGCCGGATCGAGCACGCAGACCTGGCCCTGCACGCTGGTCACGATCAGGCGGCCGTCGGGGACCGCTATCATGCCCCAGGGCCCCTGGCAGCCGGGCGGGCCGTTGAACTGGGCGCACCGCCCCGTCGCGGGATCCACCCGCGCCACGAGGAAGTCGGCCCCGGTGTTGTAGCCCAGGTAAACCAGGTCGCGGCCCGTCTTCGGCTGCACGGCGGTCACGACGGACATCACCGAGCCGCGCCGGACCGGCACGCCGTGGCTGCGCAGGTCGAAAGCGAATCCCTGTTCCTTATTCATGCTCTCCTTCAGCAGATATCGCGATCACGGCCTGGAAAACCCGAGCCACGCCGTGCTTCGCCTCACCTCACCCAGATCACGGAGCCCGCCACGCGCTGGCACTCAAAGGCGCCCATGTCAACCATCGATCCGATGATCCGCCGGTTGCCCGCCAGATCCACGGCTTCCGCCATCCACGCAATGTTTGACCCTGTGTTGACGCAGGGCGACGCGCCGCGCAGCGTGAAATCGCCCGCCGCCGGATTGACGAAGATCGGATCGGCCGTGGTGTTGCCCTCGCCCGCCCAGGCGAATTCCGTGCGGGTGAAGGCGATGGTCGGCGGCCCCCCGAACGAGGATGGGGTGGCGTTGGTGTAGCGGTTCCCCCAGATGATGGAGTTGAGCACGCTGGCGCCGGCCGCCGTGCCGACCGCGGGCCCGGCGTTGCCCGGGCTGGTGTTGCTGACCACCGTGCAGTTTTCCATCAGGGCGCCGGGGCCGACGTAAACCCCGGCGGATGAAACAGGCGAGTAGTTCCTGTAAATGAGACAGTTGCGGACGCGGCCGTAGTCCGCGTGGATGCCGCCGCCGCTCCCGATCGCCCCCGTGGACGTGATGCGGTTACTGACGATCGTGCAATGCGTCACGAGCCCTCCCCCCTGGTATACCCGCACCGCGCCGCCGTATTCGTATCCCGAATTGTGCGCCAGATAACAGTTGGTCAGCGTGCCATACAGAATATAGACGGGTCCTCCGGCCGTCGTGCCCCCCGATGTACCCACGCAACCTGTGACGACGCAATCCGCCACCGTTCCATATTCAAGGTACACCCCGGCGCCCTGATCGCCAGTCCCCCGGCTGATCGTCAACCCCTTCAGCAGGGCCCCCGGCGACTGCAGCACGAAGCAGCGCCGGGCCAGGCCGCCGTCCACGACGGTAGCGTCCGCCCCGTTCACGCTCCGGATCTCGATGGCCTCGTTCACCGTCACCTGCGACGGAAGCGGATAGGTCCCGTTAGTCACGATCACCACGCAGCCGGCTTGCGATGCGCGCACCGCTTCCGGAAGGTTGCTGGCCGCGGTCGCCCAGTCGGAATAGGGAAACGTCGCCGTGTTCCACCCGAGCCTCGCCACGTAGCACGTCGGAGCCGAGATCTTCAGGCTTTGCGTGTCCTGCACAACTTCTCCGATCGAGTTGGACACCGTGAGCGTCACCACCGGGGAGCCCGGGATGAAGACATTGGTGACAGTCTGCTTGTCCGCCCCCTCGGCGTCCACCACGGCGGCGTTCGTGAACGACCACCAGTAGTAGAGTCCATTCGTGTTCTGGCCTGAGACCGTGGCGGACAACGCCACCGACAGCGGCGCCAGGCCCTGGTCGGGGGAAGCCCCGATGGCCGCGGTCAGCGGGCCAAGCGAAAACTCGTAGGCGCCCAGGTCGACGACCGTGCCATTGACACGGGGCGTGCCGGCCAGGTCGACGGCCGATGCCATCCAGGCCTGAGCGAAGCCCGCATCGCGGCAGGGCGAGGCCGCGGCAAGGGTATAGTTGGTGGCGGCCGGATCCAGGAACAAGGGGTCGTTGGTCTGGTTGCCGGTTCCGGCCCATGTGAAATCGAGATCCGAATAGGTGACAGTGGGGCTCTGCGAGCCGAAATTGGCAGGCGTGACCACCGTGTAGATGTTGCCTTTCACGATGGAATTCAGAACGATGGCGCCGGACGCCGCACCCAGAGCGCCGGGATAACTGGCCTGGTTGTTGCCGGGGCAGGTGTTGCCCGACACCGTGCAGTTCTCCATGACAGCGCCAGCATACAGGACCACACCCGCTCCCCCCAAAGTCGCCGAGTTGCCGACCACCAGGCAGTTGCGGATGATGCCGCCATCCAGGTTGGCCCCTGCTCCCATGGAGTAGCTGGCAGAGGAGTTGTTGGTATTGTTACGAAGCACGCTGTGCGTCACCAGGCTGGTGAATCCCGCTCCCGCCATGTTCGGCGCCACTCGGATTCCCGCGCCCTGGCTTTGTGTGCTAAGATTCCCCATGATCGTGCAGTTGGAGACCATGCCCAGTTGCAGGTAGATACCGGCGCCGCCGCCGTTCGATCCACCGCTATTCAGGTTGCCGCCCGTGATGACGCTGTTCCGGACCGTCCCGAAACGGATGTAGAGGACCCCGCCGTTGAGCGAGCTCACGCCGCCCGTGTGCCGCAGCGTGAGCCGCTCCACGACGGCCCGGGCATCATCCAGTAAAAAGGAACGTCCGCCGCCGCTGATCGTGGTGACCTCCGGGCCGTTCACGCTGGTGACGGTGATGGCGTTGGTCACGAGCACCTCAGTCGCGGGATACGTGCCGTTGGTCAGCAGCACGACCGCGCCGGCGCAGGCCGCATTCACGGCGTCCTGGAGATTGCTGGCCGCCGTGGACCAGTCCGCGAACGGGTATCGGGAACTATTCGATCCGATCCGGGCTACATACACCGTTGGCGCCGACACTTTCAGAAGATAGGTATTGGCCGCCACTTCGCCCGCCTCGTTGGAAGCCGTCAGGGTGATGGTATGAAGCCCGGCGGGGTAGGATCGGCTGACGACCTGCTTGTCCGCGCCCTGCTCGTCGACGACCGCGCTGTTGGTGTAGGACCAGCGATAGTAAAGGGAGGCCACGTTAGTCCCCGCCGTCCGGGCGGTAAGCGAGACGGAAAGCGGCGCCAGGCCGCTACCTGGGGACGCGGCCACGGCGCAGGCCAGGGCGCCGGTCGCGAACTCGTAGGCCCCCATGTCGGGCGCGGCATCCACCACGCGGGCGTTGCCGGCCAAATCCACGGCCGCGGCCATCCACGCCTGGTTCGTGCCCGTGTTCCGGCAGGGCGAACCGGCGGTCAGCGAATAATCGCCGGCCTGCTCCTTCCAGAATCCGGGGTCGGCGCTGATGTTCCCATTTCCGGGATGCATAAACTCCAGGCAGGAGAACGTGACGGCGGGATTGGCCGGGAAGTTGGTGGGCGACAGGTACTGGTAGCGGTTGTTGCGGATGATCGAGTTGACGATCGCGGCCGCGCCGTTCGCGTCGATCGCGTTGCCGAGGGGGCAGAGATTCTCCACGACCGTGCAGTTCTGCATCGTCGCACCGTATAACATAACCGGCACAACCGACGCGGACGAATTCCCTTTAATCAGGCAATTCCGCAGGGTTCCGCCCGCCGTCAGACAGGCCGCGCTGGCTCGTTTGTCGGAATAGTTGTCCAGGATGCGGCAGTGCGTCACCAGGCCGCTCGCCGAGCCGACGCGGACGCCGCCGCCTGAGGAAGCAGCGGAATTTTTCGCAATAAGACAATTCGACACCACGCCGTTATTCCCGACATAGACGCCGCCGCCGCCGTATGCATCACTGCCTGAACTCAAGTTATTGCCGGTGATGACGCAACTGCTCACCAGGCCGGGGCCGCAATAGACGCCCCCGCCCGCCAGGGTTCCGTTCGCCCTCGTGATCGTAAAGCCGTCCACCACGGCGCCGGCAAAGCTCACGTTCACGCATTGGGCAATGCCGTTGCCGTTGATCACGGTCGCGGCCGCCCCGTTCGTGCTGATGAGCTTGACCGCGTTGGCGAGGGTGAGCGTGGCGGTGAGCACATAGGTGCCGTTGGACACCATCACCTCGTCGCCCGCCGTTGTCGCATGGGCAAGGCCGTTGCTGATCGTCTTGAAGGCGGCGCCCCATGTCAGGCCGTCGTTGGCGCCATCGGTTCCGTTGGTGGCCACATGGTAGCGGGCCGCGCCCGCTTCAAAGGCGGCCAGCGCCAGCACGAGACAGGATGCCCGAATCGCAAACTTTTTCATATCAACCCCCTACTTGAACGAATCACGCTTGCACTTTCAAGCCGGCCCCGCAGGACTGCCGCACCACGAGCCGGGGTTCGACCACCAGGCGCTCCGAATGCCACGAGCCCGGGCTCCGGGCCTCCAGCAGTTTCGCGGCGGCCAGGGATGCGATCTCCGTCTCGTTGATGGAAACCGAGGTCAGGGGCACGCGGGTCATCTCGGCCCAGGGCGTGTTGTAATAGCCGATCACCGCCAGATCCTCCGGCACGCGCAGCCCGATCTCGGCCGCGATGTCGATGACCTGCTTGGCGCGGTAATCGCCGAAGGCGAAGACGGCGTCGGGCCGGTCCGGCCCGCGCAGGATGGCCGCCATCCGGTCCCGGTCGCCCGCCACGCGGAATTCGCTGTCCACGAAGAAATACTCTTTCCGGTCGGCAAGGCCGGCCTCCGCCATGGCGGAGGCATAGCCCCGGACGGCTTCGCCGTACAAACCCTGCAAGGACTCCACGTCCAGGTCGGGGGCGCCGAAGCGGTACCGGTGGATCACGAACAGGATCCGGCGGTGGCCCAGCCCGACCAGGTGCCGGGTTCCCATGCGGGTGCCGGCCTCGAAATTGGAAGAGACGCTGGCCACCCGGAATTCGCCCGGGCCGCCGCCGTAATTGACCACCGCCAGGGGCGGGATGACCTTCCCCTGGCCCGCCAGCTTTTTCAGCAGGGGCATGTAGCTGTCCTCGATCACCATGCCGAGGACGCCCTGGTCGAACAACTTGAGCAGGATGTCCTCCATCTGCTTCTCGTCCTTGATTTCCCCGGTATCAAACACGATGGGCAGGGCGCCGGCCCGCTGGAACGCGCCCACCAGCAACCGCGCCTCCACATCGTAGACGTGGCTCTGGGCATGCAGGAAGATGGCGTAGGAGTCGGAGGATGGCGTCGCGCGGGGACGCCGGCTGGTGACGAAGGTGCCCTTGCCCTGCGTGCGGCTCAGATACCCCTGCTGCACCAGCGAACTGATGGCCTCCCGGATGGTGTTCCGGCTGATCCCGTATTTCCGGGACAACTCGTTTTCGGAGGTGATCCGGCTGCCTTCCGGGAAGTCCCCACCCTCAATGGCGGCCTTGAGAATGTCCACCATCTGCTCATATTTGGAAGCCAGCAAGATGCTATCGGCCATTCTTTCCTCCGCCACATATATATATGAATAGCAAAAAAGTAATTATGTTGGATTATCCTACATGTTGGCCGCCAAGTCAAGTTGCCCATATAGCTTGCATAAGCGCGCGCTGGGCTGTTATGTATGTCGCCATGACACCCATTCCTTTTGCCATTGTCGGAACCGGCTGGCGGGCGGAGTTCTACCTCCGGGTGGCCCGCGCCTGTCCGGAGCATTTCAAGGTCGTCGGCCTCGTCAGCCGGGGAAACCCCGCCATCGAAGCCAGGTTCGGGGTCAAAACCTACCCGTCTTTACCTCTCCGCGCAACAAGCCTGCAAAACCGGAAAAGCCGTCAAAACAACCACACGGATCTGGGCAAAAAACTAAGAAAAACCCTGTCAATAACTTGTAAAAAACAGTTCAATAACATTTGACATCTTTGTTGCCTCAGCGCTACTATTTATGAATGATTCGGTCGTCTCATGATTTTGTCGGTCTAGGCAGCCGTTCGGCTCCCATCGCCGAGGCGATGCGTTCCGAAATAGTCGACGGCATTTTCGGGCCAGGCACCAAGTTGCCCTCCCTGAACGAGTTGTGCGGGCGCTTCGGCGTCACCCGCCCCACCTTGCGCAAGGCCGTCGAGCGGCTGGTGCAGGAAGGCCTGGTTGTCGTCCGGCCCGGCGCGGGCATGTTCGTCTGCAAGCGCCCCGACGAGCCGGCCGGGGCCGCCTCGCGCACCATCTCGGCCATGTACCACTTCGACTCGGACTCCCTCTATGCCATCCAGCAGATGGCCATGTCGGCCGGCTTCCTGCTCTGTTCCTATTCCCAGTTCGACTGGCAATGGGACCCGGCCCACGAGCGGATCTTCCTGGAGGCCGTCAAGGCCGAGCGCTGCCGGGCGCTGATCGCCTTCTGCACCCCGCGCGAACCGGGCAACGAGGATGTGCTGGCCGATCTGGAGGCGCTGGGCACCCGGGTTGTCCACATCGAGCCCTACGCCGCGTCCCTGCCCGGCCAGAGTTACGTCATCCCCGACTACGAATACGCGGGCGCCATGGCCGCCACCGAACTGCTGCTCGCAGGCTGCCGCTCCTATGCATTCCTCCCCATGAACAAATCGCCCTTCGAGATTCTCCTCGAGCGGGGCTTCTCCCGGGTCCTTGGGGACCATGGCCCCGGCTACGATCCGGCCCGCGACCGCTTCGAGATCAAGCCGTTCACCGGGCCGGGCGAGCCCGGAGCCGAATCCCTGGCGGAGTGGCTGGCTTCCCGGCCGAAGCCGCTCGGCCTGTTCTGCCGCGCCTCCCACAACGCCGCCGCCGTCCGGGCTGTCGCGCTGTCGCTCGGCCTGACCATCCCCGGGGATGTCCGCCTCATCACCTTCAGCCAGAAGGCCACCGAGGCCGGCGCCAAAGTCGACGAGTTGGTCGTGGACCGCATGGGCCTCGTCCGGCGCGCCATCGAGGCCGTGTCGTCACCCAACTGGCGGGGTGTGCGCGAGCTGGTCAAGCCCGAGTTGATCCGATATGGCTCGATTAAACCGGCTTGAACGGGTAAACTTAAACAACTGGAGGGGTTGTCATGAGAAGCCGGCATCTGCTGTGGATCGTGAGTGCGCTGCTGTCGTTTGAAACGGCCCGAGGGGCCAACCAGTGGTTTGACACGGGCGCGGCCGCCAACGTCCAGAGTGGCATCGCCAACTGGGATACGGGCGTCGCGGCCTGGTCGATGACCAGCGGCGGCACGACGGTGCCGGTGGCTTGGACTAACGGCAACAACGCCTGGTTCACGGCCGGAAACAGCACGGCCACGGTCAACGGCGTCAGCGCCAACATCCTCACCTTCGGCAACGGAACCGTCGCCCTCATGCCCGGCACGGGGCCGCTGACGCTGACGGGACCGCTCACAAATGCGAGCGGCATCGTCAATCTCTACACCCCCATCGCGCTTGCGACAAACCAGACCTGGTGGATCAATGGGAACCAGACCGTGAACGCCTATGGTCCCATCACCGGCGCCTGCGTCCTGACCCTCATGCACATCCCCAATGGCGGACTGACCCTGACAAACGCGGGCAACCAGCTCGCCGGGCTGACGGTCAACGGCGGAACGCTGAATGCCTACAACGGCGGCAACGTGCTCGGGGGCTCCTCAAGCGCAATAACCCTGGGCAGCGCGACCGGGCAAGTCCTCGCGGCCCAATTGACGCTGGCGCCGTCCGCGGCCGGGACCTACACCTACACCATCGGCGACCTGACCGCCGCCGGCGCCGGGAGCGTGACGTTCAACCACAATGGCGTCGCGGGGGTCACCAACATCCTCAGCGGCGGCAACCTGGTCCGCGCGGGCCGGGGGACTCTGCTCCTCGACATGGCCAACCCCTACGGAGGACTGGACAACGCGCGGCGCGTGACCTTCTCGGGCGGCACGAACACGGTCAACGGCATGCTGGGCCCCTGGATCGTGGACCGGCAGAACAAGCGCTACCTCACGATCGGCGCCAACGGGCTGGTGAACGTCACCGCCACCGTCGGCCAGGGCGGTGCGTGGAGTTCGGCCTCGAACGTCGTGCTGACCGCCGACACCAGCCTGGGCGTCAGCACCAGCGTGAACTCGATCGTCGTCGATACGCGCAAACTGACAGTTGGTTCAGGGTTGGTCCTCAGCAACAGCAGCGGCGGTTTTCTCTTTGACAACGGCGGGGCGCTCTTGGGGAGCGGCACGGTTGAGGCCGGCTCCCAGGAACTGGTGGTTTTCGCCGCCAGCGGCGCCGCCGTCATCACGCCGGCGATCAGCGGTTCGGGCGGGCTGACCGTCTTCGGCGCCGGCATGCTGACACTCTCGAACAACCTAACCTACAGCGGCGACACCTGGATCAACGGCTCGACGTTGAACCTCTACGTGGACGGGGCCAAGACATGGAACGGTACGATCAACGGCGTGGGCACGCTGGCCAAAGCCGGCCCGGGCACGCTGGTCCTGGACCACACCACCAACAACCTGGGCGGTTCGCTCACAGCCAGCGGCGGCACGCTGGTCCTGGACGGGGGCCTGGTGAACAACTGGAGCCCGCTGGCCTTCGGCTCAGGCGCCACCCTCGTCATCAGCAACGCGTGCCGGGTCTACGCGAACCAGGGCGGTGCGAGCTATACCTACGTCGGAGGGAACAGCAACACGCTGCGCGTCGTCGGCAGCGGCCTTGCGGGGCCGGCCACGGTCCTGGACGCGAACGCCAACAACAACAGATACATGATCATCGGCAACGGCGGCGGAAAAGGCAACACGGTGGTGGTCGACGGCCTCGGCGTGGCCGGCGGGGCCGTGATGACCAACATCTACCAGATTGCCGTCGGCAACGGCGCCGCCAGCACCGGCAACCGGATGAGCGTCACCAACGGAGGCCGGTTCTTTCTCTCAAACACCGCCAACTACAACGGAATCAGCGTGGGCGGCGGCGGGAACAACCAGTCGTTCTGGGTGGGCGGCGGCTCCGTGCCGAGCGTCGTCAGCAACATTACCTATTATGGGTTCACCATCGGCGGCCAGGGCGGCGCCAACGCGCCCGGCACCAACAACGTCGTGACGTTGGGTGCCAACGCGCAGGTCTGGAGCATGGTCCAGTTCTACGGCACGAACAATGCCCTCAACATCAACAGCGGCGCAACCTGGAACGGCGCGGGCAACAATTTTCTGGGCGGACTGAGCAACTCCATCACCGTCGATGGCGGACTCATGAACAACGTGTCGGGGGGGCTTCAGGACGGCGGAGGGGGCGTGCCCAAGTGGTGCACGATTTCCGTCAAGAACGGCGGCCAACTCCTGTGGCCCAACGCGGCCATCTCGTTTGCCAACACCGCCGGCGACAGCAACAACACGATTCTCATCTCCTCGGGCGGGCTCTGGTCGCGGCCGTCGGGCAACGCGGACTTCACCCTCGGCGCCGCCGGCGGGCTGAATAACCAAATGGTCATCAACGGCGGGACGGTCACCAACGTGGGCCGGTTCTTCTACGTTCAAGGCGCGGCCAGCGGCGTGACGGTCACCAACGGGACCTTCTACAACAGCTCTTCATCCGGCACGGTGATCGGCAACGGATCGGGCAGCAACGACTTCCTCACGATCCAGGGCGGGGGAACGGTCAACCTCAACGGCGGCGCGCTGACCGTGGGTAACGGAATCGGCACAGGCAACGTCGCCTCGGTTCAGGCGGGCGGACTGCTGGACGCCGGCACGCTCGTCGTCGCCGCCGGCGCCGGCAACCTGATCACCAACAGCGGCGGCGTCTACCAGTTCACGACCGCCACGCCGACGATCACGCCAAGCAGCGCCGGCCAGATCGCCTTGAACAACGGCACGATTTCCTTCCGCGCCGTCACCGCCGCCAACGTGAAGGGCAACTGGAGCGCCGCGCTGAGCAACATCACCTTCAGCGGCGCCAACGCCTTCCGGCTGAACAACTCTACGAACAACAACGCCGCTTCCCAGAGCTACTGGTTCGACACGGACCGCGGGAACACCAACTACGCCGGCCTGGAAATGTTCAACGGCGGCACCGCCTACACGAACGGCAGCGTCACGATCGGCACCAACGGCTGGCTGACCTTCTCCAACACCCAGGCCACGATGTGGGGCCCCGTCACCAACTACGGCGTCATGTCGGTCTTCGACAGCACCGTCACCTTCATGTCCAACCTGGTCCTGGCGGAAGGCAGCACGCTACTCTGGAGCACCAACAACACAACCAACGCCATCACCGTGCTCGGCCCTCTCACCCTGCCCTCCTCGTTGACGGTTGTCGTGCCGAGCGAACCCGCGAAGGGGACCTCCCCCGTGCTGATTAACGCACCCGGCGGCATCTCCGGCTCTCCGAACGGGTGGATGGTCCTGCCCGCATCCTACCGCGTTGTCAAGGAAGGCGCCGCGCTTTCCCTGATCCGAAAGAGCACCGGCACGCTGATCCTCGTTTACTAATCACATCCAACCCCGGGAACTCGCATTCATGGAGGATTCAATATGAAACGTTGCACTCCCGTCCGCATCCGTTTGATCGTATCGGTTATCCTGGCGGCGGGCTCCGTCCACGCCGCGAACCAGTGGTTTGACACGGGCGCGGCCGCCAACGTCCAGGGCGGCATCGCCAACTGGGACACGGGCGTCCCAGCCTGGTCGATGACCAGCGCCGGCACGACCGTTCCGGTGGCCTGGACCAACGGCAACAACGCCTTCTTCACCAGCGGCGCCAGCACCGCCGTCGTCAACAATGTCACCGCGGGCTGGCTCGTTCTCGGCGCCGGCAATCCTTATTATTTCCAGGCCGGCACCGGCCCCCTGACGCTGAACAACGGCCTCACCGTCGTCAACAGCGTTGTGACCCCGCACGGGGGCAACGGCGGCGGCTCGGCCTGGCTGAACACCGACATCGTGCTGGGCGCCGACCAGGATTGGCACATCTCCAACTACACGCTCGCTCCCGTCACCAACCGGATCAGCGGCCCCTACACGTTCGGGAAGTGCGGCTACACGGCCATGAGCCTCTCAAACTCGGCCAACGCCTTCGCGGCCCTGGCCGTCCGGTCGGGCCCCCTCAACGCCTACAGCGGCGGCACGGTCCTGGGACTCGGTCATGTGACGATCGGCGCGCCGCTCCCCGCGGATGAAAGCCCCATCAATTTCGGCGCGGGCCTGAATCCCTGCGGCTTGAACGTCGTTGGAAATCCCGCCGGCATCACCACCACCGTGATCAGCAACCTCATCGTCAACACCAGCGGCTTCCTCACCCTGACCGCCGCCGGCACGGGCACGAACATCCTGCAGGCCGAAGCCCTCGTCCGCAACGGGCGCGCCAGGCTGGGCGTCAACGGCGGGAACAAGTGGGGCGCCCAGAACCGGCTGACCTTCACCAGCGGCACGGACCTGACCAACGGCATGCTTCCGCCCTGGATCGCCGACACCTTCAACGCGGGGGCCGATTTCCTGACCTACGGCCCCAATGGCATCACCACGGCCGTCTACTCGGCCTCCTTCTCGCCCACCCAGATCGTCAACCTCTCCTCTTTCACCACGCTCACCTCCTCCAAGACCAGCTACGCCGCCAGGCTCTACTACATGACGCTCAACCTGAACGGCTTCAACCTGAACCTCGGCGATGGAACCTACGCCGGATTGGCGCTCGCCGGCAACCCCCTTCTTATCACGAACGGCGTAGGCGCGGCTGGCATCGACAGCGGCGCGGCCGAATTCTGCATTATCGCGAACGGCAACTCCATCCTCGGCGTGCCCCTGCCCGGCACCGGCCCGATGACCGTCTTCGGCCAGGCCAACGGCCAGCTCGTCATTTCCAACTCCGCGCTCTACGCCGCGCCCATCACCGTGTGGGGCCCCAGCCGCCTGAACCTCTCGCCCACCCTCGACGCCACGCTGGCCTCGCCGATCACCCTGGGTGCCGGCGCCGGGCTCACCAAGGGCGGCCCCAACACGCTGACGCTGGCGGGAACAACCAACTTCTTCGACCTGGCGGCGGGCATCACGGTCAGCGGCGGCAAGCTGGTCCTGGACGGAGTCCTGGCCACCAATAAAGGCGCCCTCGCCGTCAGCGGCCCCGCCGCCACAATGGTCCTCACCAACAACACACAGATGCCGGGCTTGCTCGCGGTGAGCGTCAGCGGCCGTGACAATCTCCTGGAGGTCGTCGACAGCACGCTTGGAACCGCGCCCAACAACCGGGCCTGGTCGATCGGCGGCGTCTCCAATTTGGGAAACACCCTGACCCTGAAACGCTCGCAGCTGGCCAGCGGGGCGTTCACGATCGGAAGCGGAACATCCAACAACACCGTGAGGATGGACGGCCCCGGCGCGGTCTGGAATTTCGGAGGCGGGGCCATCTTGATTGGCAACCCTCCCGCCACGGGCAACGTCATGACCGTGGACGGCGGCGGCGTCGCGGGCGGGGCCATTCTGACCAACATCAGCACCCTCGGCGTAGGCCAGGGCGGCAACTCGTCCGCCATGAGCGGAAACCGGCTGGAACTGTCCGACGGCGCCAGCCTTTTCATGAGCGGAAACTTGTCGGTAGGCTCGGGCAACAACAGCTCCGTGACCAGCAACAACACGTTCCTCGTCAATGGCGGCGCGGCCGGTTGCGTGATCCGGACCCCCGGCACCATCGGCATGGGCGGCGGCGGCAACAGCAACGCCTTCTGCGGAGGCAACACGATCATCATGGCCAACGCCGCCGTCTGGAGCGTGGGCTCGGGCATCGCCGGCCCCAACAACACCTGGCTGGTGCAGAGCGGCTCGGTCTGGGACCTGGGCGGGGGCGCCAATTCCCTCGGCGGCGGCGGGGTGTCCAACGCCATGATCATCAACGGCGGCATCGTGACCAACGTCGGCCGGTTCCTCTTCAGCGGCCAGACCAACACATTCATCCTGTCGAACGGCGCCCAACTGATCAACACCGGCTCCGGAAACGCCAACGAGTTCGGCACCGCCACGCACGGCGGGACTCTCTCGGTCCTGAGCGGAAGTCTGTTCCTGTATGTCCGCGCCTTGGACTTTGGAACGGCAGGGGGCAAGGGCAACACCTTCCTCATCGACAACGCCACCGTCACCAACCCGGTCGGCGCGGCGCTGGCGGTCGGCGGCCTGGGCGCCATCAACCTCACAAGCTTCGGCAACACGCTCGTCATCACCAATCGCGGCCGGCTCTTTTCCAACGGAGGCGTCACGCTCGGATCCGCAGGCAGCTACAGCGGCGCGGCCTGCTTCAACAACAGCATCCTCCTGGCCGACTCCGGCTCGCTCTGGGACAACGGCGGCAATAGTGTAACCATCGGGAACGGGGTCGTCTCCAGCAACAACACCCTCGTCGTCCGCGACGGCGCCCGGCTGATGCGCGTGAACGCGCTGACCATCGGCAGCTCGGCCACCAACAACGCGGTCGTCGTCCTCAACGGCGCCGTGGTGGAAGTCGCCTCCCTCACGGTAGGCGCCTCGGTCCCCGACCTTCCCAACACCTTCGCCTGCACGAACGGCGTCCTGCAGTTCACCACCGCCACCCCCACGGTCACCCGCGGCGCGGCGGGCTCCCTCACACTGACCGACGGTTCCCTCTCCTTCCGCGGCGTCGCCAACGCCAACGTGAAAGGCAACTGGACCACCACCCTGACCAACATCACGCTCGCCGGAGCCAACGCCTTCCGGCTCGACACCGCCACCAACAACAACGCCGTCTCGCAAAGCTACTGGTTCGGCACCGACCGCGGCCTGACCAACTACGCCGGCCTGGAGCTGTTCAACGGCGGCACAGCCTACACCAACGGCAGCGTCGCCATCGGCACCAACGGCTGGCTGACCTTCTCCAACACCCAGGCGACCATGTGGGGCCCCGTCACGAACTACGGCGTCATGTCCATCTTCGACAGCACCGTCACCTTCAAGTCGAACCTGGTCCTCGCCGAGGGCTCCACGCTCGTCTGGAGCACCAACAACGCGGCCAACGCCGTCACCGTCCTGGGCACCCTCAGCCTGCCGGCCGCCCTGACGGTCTATGCCCCCGTCACCGTTCCCAAGGGCGAAACCCTGACCCTGTTCAACGCCCCCGGCGGCATCACCGGCTCCACCGCCGACTGGACCGTCATCCCCGACTCCTACCGGGTCGAAAAAACCGGCAACACCCTCGTCCTGACCCGAAAGACAACCGGAACCCTGATCATGGTGCGATAGCGGACCAGTCGGACGGGTCGGACCGGTCTGACGGGTCGGACCTGTCTGACGGGTCGGACCTGTCTGACCCGAACCCTGAACCCCGAACCCTTTTCTGAACCCTGAACCCTCTTCTCGTTATCTTCAAAATAGGTACACCATGAAACACCCCTTCGCCCGTACGGCCGCGCTCGCGCTGCTGGCCTCTTCTGCCGCGCTCTGCGCCGAAACCCTTGTTCTCGAGGACTGCCAGACCGCCGGCATCAGCGGGTTCCGCGCCATGTGGAACACACCCGTGGTCGCCGCGCCGGACGGGGTCCGGAAAATCGTCGACAACGTGATCACGAACCGCGGC
>JBIIYJ010000421.1:0-4000 GCA_044346855.1 Kiritimatiellia bacterium | reverse complement strand
TTCCGCTCCGCCCGGGACTGCTCCGGAAGCTCGAAAGGGCTTCGCGGCGTCCAGCGGCAGCTGGCCAAGATGGATATCGACGCCGAATACGAGGTCGAAATCGAGCGTTACATGAAGAAGCTGCTCGACCCCTCAACCGGTCACATCAATCCCAGGATGGACTGAAGGCCCCTTCGCGCGGCGGCGGAAAAAGACCGCCCCTCCGGTTTCCACGCGCTCCACCTCGCCGGCTTTCTCCAGCGCGTTCAACTCGACGGCCAGGCCGGCCGGATCGCGCTTCAGGGATGCCACCAGCTGTTCCAGGGTGGACGGATGGCGCGTCACCGTCTCCAGCAGCCCGGTCTCGTCAACCGAAACCAACCCCTTCTCCGGAGAACGGAGCTCCGCGGATCCCGCGGCCGCCGCCGCATCCGCCGTCTCGGCCGTCGGCTTGAACAGGCCGGCCAGCTCCCGTAACGCGGCGGCGGCCACGGCGGCGGCCGCGGGATCCGCGGGCGGCCGGGCCACGGTGTTCAAATGCACGCGCGCCGCCCCCAGGCCGTTCACCAGCGCGGCGATGCGGGCCACTTGGCCAGGCTTGTCGTTGACCCCCTTGACCAGGAAAACCTCGACCCAGAGCGTGCCCCGGTAGGATTCGGAAAAGGCGCGCAACCCGCCCAGCACGCGGTCGAACCGGAGCTCCGGATGCGGATGATTGATGCGCCGCCAGGAGTCCTCGTCCCAGCCGCTCAGCGACACCTTGACGATGGAGGCCCTGGCGGCCGCCTCGCGAACCTCGGCCAGGTAGAACAGCGAGCCATTGCTCATCAGGACGGTGGGAATGGAACTGCGGGCCGCCAACCCCTCCAGCACCTCGCCAAAGCCGGAATGAAGCGTCGGCTCCCCCGCCCCGGCCAGCGTGATGTGATCTGCCCGGCCGCCCGCGGCCAGCCAGTCGGAAAACTCCGCCAGAACCTCGGCAACCGGCACGAAGCAGGCCCGCTCCAGGGAGGTGCGGGGGGTGCGGCCGACCTGGCAGAACACGCAATCGTAGGAACAGGTTTTTTCCCGTACAAGCTCGATGCCAAGGGAAAGTCCGAGGCGGCGGGACATCACGGGGCCAAAGAGATGGCGGTAAGCGCCCATGGTTATTTGCCGAGGGCGAGGCGCAAGGCCAGCCGCTCGGGCAGCCCGGCGTCGAGAATGCGCTTCTGGGAGGCGGCCACGTCGTAGCCGACCCGGTGGAATTCGACCGTCTTGGTCTCCACCTCGTAGGTGACGAAACAGGCGCGGGGATCTCCGTCGCGGGGCTGGCCGACGCTGCCGACGTTGATGAACAGCTTGTGGCCGAAAGAAGGGGAAATGGTTTCCGGGGGAAGGCGGATGGTCCGGTCCGTCGTTTTCTGGAAGACCACCGGCACGTGGGTGTGGCCGTGGAAACAGACGGCGGAGGTCTGGTAGGCGAAATGGGCCTCGGCCTGGAGCTCGTCGAACACGTAGCCCCACCGTTCGGGCGCATCCAGGGTGCTGTGAACCAGGGTGAACCCGTCGACAAGCCGCTTCTGGCGGAGCTTGCGGAGGTAATCCTTCTGGGAATCGGTCAGCACATGCCGCGTCCATTCCACCACGCTGGCGGCCAGCGGGTGCAGATCGCGCAGGGCCTCTTCATTGGAACAGTAATAATCGTGATTGCCCAGGACGCATGCCGTCTTGAGAGCGGCGATCCGATCCACGCATTCGCCCGGGCAGGCGTTGTAGCCGACAAGGTCGCCAACGCTTGCGTAGGCGGTCACGCCCAATTGGGCGGAACGTTCGAGGACGGCCTCGAGCGCCTCGATGTTGCCGTGAATGTCGCCGAGAACCGCGTACTTGGTGCCTGCGCCCATCGATATCCTCTTAACGGCTCCCGCTTAACACGACTTTAACAGCGCCTCGGCGAAGATCAGGTCTTCAGGCGTCGTCACCTTGAGATTGGCGGGAGTGGCCGGCACCAGATGCACCTGCTTGCCAATCAGTTCAACCGCGGAAGCCTCGTCCGTAACCTGCTTTTTCTGGGCTTCCAGAGCGGCAAACGCCTCGCGAAGAAGATCGACCTTGAAGCTCTGCGGCGTCTGCACGGCCCACAGCTTGGAGCGATCCACCGTCTTGCTGACCACGAAACCGTGCTGCACTTCCTTGAGCGTATCGGTCACCTTCACGGCGGCCACGCCCGAGCCATACCGCTTCGCGCTCTTCAGCGTCTCGGAAATCAGTTCGGCGCGGACGCAGGGCCGGGCCCCGTCGTGCACCGCCACCAGGGACACGCCCTCGGGCAGCTCGGCCAGCCCGTTGGAAACGGATTCCTGACGGGAGGAGCCTCCGGCAACAATCGCCTGGACTTTGGAGCATCCGAAAATCTGAACCAGCCCACGGGCGGCATCGAGGCGATCTTTGCGGACAACCAGGATGACCCCTTCGATTTCAGGGCAGTTTTCAAATGCGAGAAGAGAGAATGCGAGAACCGGCTTGGTTCCGAGATTCAAAAAGGCCTTGTCGATACCGGCCCCCATGCGCTCGCTCTTGCCGGCGGCCACCACGATCCCGAAGTTCATGAATCGCATCCTCTCTATATAGCCTAATACCTTATCATCACAGAGCTTTTTGTCAAGTTCATAACCCCCTCGCACCCCAATCTTAATGTTATCTTAACATGATCTCGATCTAGCCCCGGGGCGCACAAAAAGGTCGCAAAGCCGCCCGACATTCATTATATATAACGGCTTATGAGCGCTCCGGTTCAAACCACGCCCGCCATTCCCGAAACGGTGATCCTGATCGCGGGAAAAGGCGCCTACCCCCTCGAACTGGCGCAGGCCGCCCGCCACGAGGGCGTGAAGCGCTTCGTCGTAATCGCTTTCAAAGGCGAAACGGACCGCCAGGTCGCCGCGCTGGCCGACGAGGCCGTCTGGCTCCGACTAGGCCGGCTCGACGATCTGCTCGACGCGCTGGGGCGCACCGGCATCCGGCACGCGGTCATGGCGGGCCAGATCACGCCCACCTCCCTCTTCTCCGTCCGCTTCGACGCCCGCACCCTCGCCCTCCTCCGCCGGCTTCCCGTGAAAAATGCCGAAACCATCTTCGGCGCCATCGGCGAGGAGCTCAAAACCATCGGCATCGAACTCCTCCCCGCCTGGCTCTTCATGCGCTCCGCCATGCCCAGGCCCGGGGTGCTGACCCGGATAGCGCCAACCGAGGCGCAGAAAAACGATATCGCCATCGGACTCCGGGTGGCCAAGACCACCAGCGGCCTCGACATCGGGCAGACCGTGACCGTGAAGGACGGCATGATCCTCTCGGTCGAGGCCTTTGAAGGCACCGACGCCGCCATCCGCCGAGGCGGCGAGCTGGGCGGCCCCGGCCTGGTGGTGGTCAAGGTGGCGAAATTGGGACACGACGTGCGGTTCGACATTCCCGTCATCGGCAAACGGACGCTCGAGGTGATGCGCAAGGTCAAAGCCTCGGTGCTGGCCGTGGAAGCCGGCCGAACCCTCCTGCTGGAGCGCGACAAGCTGATCCGCGCCGCGGAAGACTGGTCGATCAGCATCGAAGCGGTGGAATCGGGCCATGAGCACTTTGGTTAACGTCGGGGTCATCGGGGTCGGCAGCCTGGGCCAATGGCACGCCAAGGTCTACGCCGCCTGCCCGGGCGCCCGCCTCGCCGGCATCTACGACGCCGATCCCGCCCGCGCCCGTGAAATCGGCGCTCGCTACAACGCGCCGGTCTTCGATTCCATCGCCGAGCTGGCCCGCCACATCGACGCGGCCAGCATCGTGGTGCCGACGGACCGGCATGCGGAAACCGCTCTCCCGCTGATCGAAAAGGGGCTTCACCTCCTGGTCGAAAAGCCGATCGCCGCCACGCTGGAGGAATCCGAGGCCATGGTGGCCGCCGCCGAGAAACACAAGACCATCCTCCAGGTGGGTCACGTGGAGCGGTTCAACCCGGTCATGTCGTTCCTCGAGCAGGCCCTGATCCAGCCCC
>JBIIYJ010000154.1:0-12118 GCA_044346855.1 Kiritimatiellia bacterium | reverse complement strand
TTCATCGAAGCCACCCGCCTCGCCCCCTTCCCGCCCCCCCGCCCCGGCCTGGCCCCGCGCGGAACCGAGGTCAGCGTGGTTCTCGACCTCATGATCCACGACCTGGAAGTCATCCTGCACCTGGTGAAGTCGCCCCTCAAGGAACTGCATGCCGTCGGCGTGCCGGTTCTCAGCGGCAGCGAGGACATCGCCAACGTCCGCCTCCTCTTCGAGAACGGCTGCGTGGCCAACATCACCGCCAGCCGGGTGAGCCTGGACAAGGTCCGCAAGATCCGCGTCTTCCAGCAGGACACCTACGTCTCGCTCGACTACCAGAACCAGACGGGCCACATGATGCGCCGCGAAAACGGGACCATCGTGCCCTGCGAGGTGCCGATCGAGAAAAGCGACGCGCTGGAGTGCGAGCTCGCCTCGTTCATCGCCTGCGTGCGCAACCGCCATCAGCCGGTCGTGGACGGCCGCCACGCCGCCCAGGCGCTCAGGCTTGCCATGGACGTCTGTCGCCACATTCGCGCCGGAGGCTCCTGATGCCCGGCCGGTCCCTCATGATCATCGCCGGGGAAGTCTCCGGGGATATGCTGGCGGCGGGCCTCGTGCGGGCCCTTCAGAAGCGCGATCCGGGCCTGGCCTTCTTCGGCGTCGGGGGAGACGACTTGCGGAAGGCGGGCGTGGAGGTGGTCCAGGACAACGCCGCCATGGCCGTGATGGGCTTCACCGAAGTGATCGTGCGGCTCGCCTTTTTCCATCGGGTCTTCAACCGGATGGTGGAGGAAGCCCGCCGCCGCCGGCCCGCCGCCGTGATCCTGGTCGACTACCCGGGCTTCAACCTTCGGTTCGCCGGCAAGATGCGGGAACTGGGCATTCCGGTGGTCTACTACGTCTGCCCCCAGGTCTGGGCCTGGAACCGGCAGCGGATCCCGAAAATGGCCCGCTCGGTCAACCGTCTGCTGACCATCTTCCCGTTCGAAAAGGATCTGCTGGCCGGTTCAGGCATGGCGGTGGATTTCGTGGGACACCCCCTCGTGGGCGCCGCCCGGGAGCTGCGCGCGGCGCCGGCCGAGCCGCTTCCGTGGGGCGGCTCCCCGAAACTGGCGCTTCTTCCCGGCAGCCGGCGTCATGAGATCGACCGCCTTCTTCCGGTGATGCTCGAATCGGCCGCGCGGCTGGAACGCGACGAACCCGGGCTTTCCTGTCTGATCGCCACGCCCTCGGCGGAATCGGCCGGGGCCATGAACAGCCGGCTGGCCCGGTACGCGGGCCCGAAGCCGAGCCGGCTGGCCGTGGTCGGTGGAAAGACGCGCGAGGTGCTGAAACAGGCGGACGCCGGGGCGGTCGCCTCGGGAACGGCCACGATCGAGACGGCCCTGATGCGCTGCCCCATGGCGGTCGTCTACCGGACGGCGCACCTGACCTTCGCCCTGGCCAAACTCCTGGTCCACGTGCCCTTCATCGGAATGGTGAACCTGGTGGCCGGCCGACAGGTCTGTCCCGAACTGATCCAGGGCGCCCTTACCCCGGCCTCCCTGGCCGCTGCCCTCCGCCCCCTCCTCGCCCCCACCCCTCAGCGCCAGGCCATGCTGGACGGGCTGGATGACGTGATCCGCCGCCTGGGAGAGCCCGGCGCGGAAGAGCGGGCCGCGGACTGCGTGCTCGACGAAATTGGTGACGACTAATCACCGATGACTGATTGCCGATCACTTCTTCCCTGAACCCTGCCTTCCTCCCTTCAACCCCCTGCTGAAAAAAGCATGTTGGAATCCGGTTCGGGAATGACTATTATGAAAGATTGAATCGGGAGTACGCAATGGATTATCTGGCCCGGGCACGGGAAATCATGCAGATCGAGATCGAAGCCCTGCAAAAGGTCTCCGAAGGGCTTGGCCCGGGGTTCGACCGGGCCGCCGCCCTCTTCCTGCAATGCCTCGGAAACGGCGGCAAGATCGTGGTCACCGGCATCGGCAAGAACCTTCCGATCGCCGAAAAAATCTCCGCCACCCTCGCCAGCACGGGCTCCACCAGCGTGGTGCTCAATCCCGTCCAGGCCATGCATGGCGACCTCGGAATCCTCAAGTCCGAGGACGCCCTCCTCGCCCTCAGCTACAGCGGGGAGTCGGAAGAGATCATCAACCTGCTGCCCCTCGTCCGCCGGAACGGACTCAAGATCGTGGCCCTGACGGGCTGCCCTGACAGCTCCCTCGGCCGCCACAGCGATATCGTGATCCCGATCCAGGTCGACCGCGAAGCCTGCCCCTTCAACATGGCGCCCACCGCCTCCACCACCGTCACCCTGGCCGTCGGCGACGCCCTGGCCATCGTCCTGCTGGAAATGCGCGGCTTCAACCGCGAGGACTACGCCAAGCTCCACCCCAGCGGCGCGATCGGCCGCGCCCTCCTGCTGCGGGTGGGCGACATCATGCGCACGGGCGAACGGCTGGCCTCGGTTCCCTCCGGCGTGGCGGTCCGGGAAGTGCTGCTGGCCATGACCAACGCCCGCTCGGGCTCGGCAGGCGTCGTGGACGGCGCCGGCCGGCTGCTCGGGATCTTCACCGACGGCGACCTGCGCCGCCAGCTTTCCACGCGGCCGGGGATCATGGAGGCGCGGATCGACGACGTCATGATCCGCAACCCGATCTGCATCCATCCCGAGGCGCTGGCCGTGGACGTGCTGAAACTGTTCGAAACGCACAAGATCGACGACCTGCTGGTGGTGGACCGCACCACGGGCCGGCTGCTCGGGGCGATCGACGTGCAGGACCTCCCGCGGCTCAAGATCATGTGACATGGTATTCAGCTCCCTACTCTTCCTGTTCGTCTTCCTTCCGATCGCGCTCGCGGCCTACTACCTGACCCCGGAGCGCTACCGGAACATTCCCGCCCTGCTGGCGAGCCTGCTCTTCTTCGCCTGGGGCGCGCCCCGCATCGTGTTCCTGCTGGCCGCCACAAGCCTGGCCGACTACCTGGCCGGCGCCTGGCTGCCGCCCGGCCGCCTTCCCGGGCGCCGCCGCAACTGGGTGCTGGGCCTCTCGGTCCTGCTCAACCTCGGCTTCCTGCTCTACTTCAAATACGCGAACTTCTTCGTGGACCAGTTCAACGCCCTTCTCGCGCTGGGCGGGCTGGAGCCGGCCGCCTGGACGCGGGTCGTGCTTCCCATCGGCATCTCGTTTTTCACGTTCCAGAAGATCAGCTACCTGGCGGACGTCTACCGCGGAACGGCCCGCCCCGCCGTCTCCTACGGCCGCTATCTCCTCTACGTCGTCTTCTTCCCGCAGCTGATCGCGGGCCCGATCGTCCGCTACCACGACGTCGACCTTCAGCTGGGCAGGCGCTCCTATTCCACGGGGTTGTTTCTCGACGGGCTCTGGCGGTTCACCCTCGGGCTCGGGAAGAAGGTGCTGCTGGCCAACACCCTCGGGCAGGCGGCCGACCTCGCCTTCGGGGCCGGCCCCGACGAACTGCCCTGCGGCGCGGCCTGGCTGGGACTGGTCGCCTATGCGCTGCAGATCTATTACGATTTCGCGGGCTATTCCGACATGGCCATCGGACTGGGCCGCATGATGGGGATCGAATTCCTGGAAAACTTCAACTTCCCCTACATCTCGGCGACCATCACCGAGTTCTGGCGGCGCTGGCACATGTCGCTCGGCAACTTCATGCGCGAATATCTCTACATCCCCCTGGGCGGCAACCGGGGGTCCCCCGCCCGCACCTATTTCAACCTGTGGATCGTGTTCCTGGCCTCGGGTTTCTGGCACGGCGCCGCCTGGAGCTTCGTGCTGTGGGGCTGCTTCCACGGCGTCGCCCTGTCAGTTGACCGGTTCCTCAAGGACCGCGGTTTCAGGCCGTTGCCCAAGGCGCTCGCCATTCCGGCCACTTTCCTTCTGGTCTGCCTGAGCTGGGTGCTGTTCCGGGCGGAAACGCTGGCGCAGGCGGGCGACTATTTCCTGTCCATGGCCAACGCCACGGCGGCGGCCACCGGGCTCGGCAAGATGCGGAGCGCGTTCCTGGATCCCCGCTTCCTGCTGGCGCTCGCGGTCGGCCTACTCGGCGCCTTCGGGCCCGCCCTGGGGCTCTCCCGCCTGCTCTCGGGAGAGGCGGAGGGCGGGGAACCGCTCCTGCCGGCCCCGGCGCTCGTGCGCCGCTTCCTGCTCTCCGCGGCCCTGATGCTGGCCTGCGCCATGGTGCTGGCCATGGGCGGATTCAACCCCTTCATCTACTTCCGGTTCTGACCATGGCCGAAACACCCCTCCAACCCGCGATTCCGAAGGGCCGGCTCCTGCTGCAGCGGGCGCTGACGGTCCTGGCCGCCGTGCTGATGGGGCTGCCCCTGGTCCAGCAGCTGGCGGACTGGCCGGCCGATCCGCCTCTGGTGGGCGCGGAATTGCGCCTGCCCAGGCCGGTCTTCGGCTGGCCCGCCTGGTTCGACGGGCTCTATGCCGCCCAGTATGAAAAATGGCTCCAGACCCACGCCGGCTTCCGCGGCCTGCTCGTCCGGCTGGCCTGTCAGGCCAACTATTCGCTTTTCAACCGCATCGGCCTGGCCGGCGGCACGGAAATCACGCAGGGCAAGGACCACTGGCTGTACGAGACGGCCTATGTCAAGTCCGCCGCCCGGCAGCCGGACTTTTCCCGGAAAAAGGCGGAGCAGTTCGCCGGGCGGGCCGCCGCGCTGGAACGGCTCCTGGCCGGGCGCGGCATCGCGTTCGGGCTGATCATCGCGCCGAGCAAGGCGGAGGTCCTGCCGGAGCACCTGCCCGACGGGCTCGTCCTGCCCCCCCGCTCGCCCGCCACGGCCTACGCCCGGATCCGCGCGGAGCTGGAAAAGCAAGGAGTCCCGTTTGTCGACTCGCGCGCCCTGTTCCAGGAGCTCAAGGCGTCCGAGCCGTTCCTGTTTCCTAAAACAGGAACACACTGGAGCGCCTGCGCCGCCTGGCTCGTGTGGCAGGAGGCGGCGGCCGGCCTGGAGGCGCGGCGGCCGGACCTGCGGTTCCGCTTCCCGGCCGAGCCCCGGATCGTGATGAACGAGCCGCTCGGGGCCGACAAGGATCTCCGGGACCTGCTGAACCTCTGGCATTTCGAGCCGGGCGGCCCGGCCAGGCTGCCCTACCCGATCCCGCCGCCGCCCCCGCCGGAATGGCGGGACCGCCACCAGGCGGTGGTGGTGGGCGACAGCTTTTCCCTGACGATCTGCGACGCCATGGCGCGCTCCGGGCTCTTCCGCCAGATCGATCTTCTCTATTACTTCAAGCGGCGCTACACCTATCCCGCCCCGTCCTTTTCCCCGGCGCCCCACCGCCTGATGGCGGATCCCGGAATCGATATGGGGCCCATCGACCCGGCCCGGCCCGACTGGAAGTCCCTGCTCGACAACCGGCAGCTGGTGCTGCTGGTCATCAACGAGATCCACCTCAAGGATGCCGGCTGGGGCGCCCTGGAATCGCTTCTGGCCGAGCTGGAGAAGCCGGCCTCTTATAGCCGATGAAGCGCCACCAGCCGGCAACGCCCTCGTTTCCCCCGGTGCGGGGACGGGCCGGCGGTTAGATGCGGGCCGGCGTGTCGATGCCCAGCAGCGAAAGACCCTGCCTGAGCACACGCTCGGTCACGGCCGACAGCCGGATGCGGCTTTCCCGGACGCCCTCGGCGGCAGTCAGGAACGGCACGTTCTGGTAATAGGTGCTGTAGGCCTGGGAAAGATCGTACAGGTAGTCCGCCAGCACGTTGGGCCGGTAGGTCTCGGTGGCGCGCACGATGGCTTCCGGAAAACGGGCCAACCGCAGGGCCAGCGCCCGGCCGGCGGGCTCCTCGATCCGGATGGGCGCCTTCGCGTAGTCGCCGCCCGGGAACCGGTCCTGATACTTGTCCCGCACGCTGGCGATCCGGGCGCACGCGTACTGCAGGTACGGAGCGGAATTCCCGTTCAGGGCGAGGGCCTTGTCCCAGGTGAAGGTGATCAGCGTCTGCGGGTTCTGGCTCAGGTCGGCATACCGGATGGCGCCGATGCCCACGGCGCGGGCGACCTCCAGCTGGGTCTCGGGCGGCATGTCGGGGCTGGCCGACTTGACCAGCGCGAGTGCCCGGCTCTCGCCCTCGTCCAGCAGCCGCTCCAGCTTGATCACGTTGCCCTGGCGCGTTGAAAAAGTTCCTTCGGGCAGGCGCATCAGGCCGAACCAGACGTGGACCAGCTCGGTCTTCACGCCCAGCCGCCGGACCACCGCGAAGAACTGCTTGAAGTGGAGCTGCTGCCGCTCGTCGGTCACATAGACGATGCGGTCGGGCTTGAATTCCTCCATCCGGCTCAGCACGGTGGCGATGTCGGTGGTGGCGTAATTGAACCCGCCGTCGCTCTTGCGGACCAGGCAGGGCAGGAGCTTTTCCTCTTCCAGGAAAACCACCTGGGCGCCGTCGCTCTCCTTGGCCAGCCCTTCCGTCTGAAGGCGCTCGACCAGGCCCGCCAGCCTGTCGCGGTAGTGGCTTTCCCCGCGCACGAGGTCGAACTGCACGTTCAGCCGCTTATAGATGCGGTTGAACTCGTTCATGCTCAGCGCGATGAATTTATTCCACAGGGCGGTGTTTTCCGGGTCGCCGCCCTGAAGCTTGACCAGCTCGCGCTTGGCCGCCGCGAGCCATTCGGGATCGGCCTTTGACTGCTCGTAACTCTTGACGTAGATGCGCTCGAGCTCTTCGACCGGATTCTCCGCCAGCGCGGCTTGGTCGATATAATGCCGAAATCCCATGATGATAATACCAAACTGGGTTCCCCAGTCGCCGAGATGGTTGTCCGCCAGGACGCGGTAGCCGAGGAAGCGGTGCATGCGGTCCAGGGCGTTGCCGATCACGGTGGAGCGGATGTGGCCGATGTGCATGGGCTTGGCCACGTTGGGGCTGGAATAGTCCAGCACCACCGTGCGGCCCGCGCCGATGAGGGGGGCGCCGCAATGGGCGTCGGCCGCCACGGCTTCCACGGCCTCCGCCAACGCTTCGGGCTTGAGAAAGAAATTGATGAACCCCGGGCCGGCCACCTCGGCCTTGGCCACGCACGCCGGAAGGTCCCCGCCCGCCAGCACCGCAGCCGCCGCGTCGCGCGGATTGCGCTTCAGCGCCTTCGCCGCGCTCATGATGCCGCTGCACTGGTAGTCGCCGAACTCCTCGTTGGCGGAGGCGATCACGGCCGCCGCCTTCTCGACGGGAATCGGCGAATCGGGGATGGCCGCCGCCACGCGGGGCTTCAGCCAATCGGTCAGAATCTGTTCAAACGGTTGCATCGTCACCTCCGGCCCCGTTTCCGGCGGAGCCATGACCGGCTATCAAACTACAAACAGGCCCCGCCTGCAATATTAAATCGCCTTGACTTGATTCCCGATGCGGGATGATAATCAGACGGCAACAGTCCATGGTGGACGCGGAGCCCCAGCCTATGCATCGCAATCAGGAATTTGAACGGTTCATGGCCTTGTCCCCCCGTGAAGGGCTGACGTTCGATGATGTCTCCATCATCACCCAATACGCCGACTTCCTGCCCGACCAGGCCGACATCCGGTCGCGCCTGACGGCCCGCATCTCGCTCAATATCCCCGCGGTCAGCGCGGCGATGGACACCGTGACCGAATCGGGCATGGCCATCGCCATGGCGCTGAACGGCGGCATCGGCATCATCCATAAGAACCTCACCGCCGAGGAGCAGGCGCGCCAGGTGGCCATCGTCAAGCACCACCTCAACGGCCTCATCCAGAAGCCGGTCGTCTTCAAGGCGACCGACACGCTGGAGTCCGTCCTTCGCACCAAGGACCAGAAGGGCTACGGGTTCAGCGGCTTCCCGATCGTGAACGACGAGGGCCGCGTGGTCGGCATTCTCACTGCCACCGACATCAAGTACGCGGCCCGCAAGAAGAACCTGACCGTGGCCGATGTCATGACGACGACCGTCATCACGGCCTCGGCGGGCACCACCTTGAAGCAGGCCTTCGAGATCATGCTGAAGAACCGCATCGGCAAGCTGCCGCTCGTGGAGAACGACAAACTGGTGGGCCTCTACAGCTACCACGACGTGCGGACCCTGGTGGACAACGTCGAGCCGCAGTTCAACCGCGACGCCCAGTACCGCCTCCGGGCCGGCGCCGCCATCGGGCCCAACGACCGCGAACGCGTCGCCATCCTCGCGCGCGAGGCGGTCGACGTGGTGGTGGTGGACACGGCGCACGGCCACAGCAAGGGCGTCATCGAGATGGTGAAGTGGGTCAAGGCCAACTACCCCGACATCGACGTGGTGGCGGGCAACATCGCCACGGCCGAAGCCGCCCTGGCGCTGCGCGACGCCGGCGCGGACGCGGTGAAAGTGGGCATCGGCCCCGGCTCCATCTGCACCACGCGGGTGGTGGCGGGCGTGGGCATCCCCCAGATCACGGCCGTCTTCGAGTGCGCCAAGGCCCTCGAAGGAAGCATCCCGATCATCGCGGACGGCGGCATCCGGCATTCGGGCGACATTCCGAAGGCGATCGTGGCGGGCGCGGACGCCGTCATGATGGGCTCGGCCCTCGCCGGCAGCGCGGAGAGCCCGGGCGAGAAGATCATCCACCAGGGTCGCCAGTACGTAGTCTACCGCGGCATGGGCTCGCTCGCGGCCATGAAGGACGGCATGGCGTCCCGGGAACGCTACGGTCAATCCAACATCGCCGACAGCGAACTGGTGCCGCAGGGCATCGAGGGCGTCGTGCCCTACGCCGGCTCGGTCAACCAGGTGATCGTGCAGTACATGGGGGGACTGCGGGCGGCCATGGGCTACAGCGGCTGCCGCACCATCGACGAACTCCAGCGGCGGGGCCGGGTCATCCGGGTCTCGATGGCCGGGCTCCGCGAGGCGCATCCGCACACCGTCAAGATCCTGAAGGAAGCGCCCAACTACCGGTCTTCCGACTCGTTCTGACATGCGTTTCGCCGCCCTTATAAGGTCCTCTTTCGCCGGGGCGCTGCCGACCGGCCCCGGGGATTTCCGGGCGGACCTCATCGCCGGCATCAGCGTGGCCATGATCCTGGTGCCCCAGGCCATGGCCTACGCCCAGCTGGCCGGGCTGCCGCCCGTCTACGGCCTCTACGCCGCCTGCGTCCCGCTCCTGGTGACGGCCCTTACCGGCTCCTGTCCCCAGCTGTCGACCGGGCCCGTGGCGATGACGTCGCTGCTCGTCTTTTCCGTGCTGGCGGCCGCCACGGGAAACGGAATGGGCGGCCTGGCTTACGAGGAAAAGGCCCTGCTCCTCGCCTTCCTGGCGGGCGGCATCCTGATCCTCCTGGCGGCGTTCAAGCTCAACGCGATCGTGAACTTCGTCTCCCACCCCGTCATGACCGGCTTCACCCATGCCGGGGCGCTGATCATCATCATGACGCAGCTGCCCTCCGCGCTTGGACTGCCCTCCAGCCGGGGCTCGATCCTGGCCGGAACCCTGCGCCTGGCGGAGCGATGGCGGGACCTCCACCTTCCCAGCCTGGCGTTCGCGCTGCTCGCCATCCTGATCATCCTGCTCGCGCGGCGGATCAACCCGCGCATTCCGGGCGTCCTGCTGGCGGTGGTCCTGACCGGACTCCTGAGCGCCTGGACCCGGTTCGCGGAGAGCGCGGGCGGCAGCGTGGTGGGGTTCGTCCCCGACGGCCTTCCGCCGCTCACCTGGCCCCTGGCCCACTGGCGGCAGATTCCCAGCCTGCTGCCGGGCGCGGCCGCCGTGGCGATCATCGGCTTCATGGAAGTCATGGCCATCACCCGGGTCGTGGGAATCAAGACCCGCTGCCGGTACAACCTGCGGCGCGAACTGCTCAGCCAGGGCCTCGCCCGCGTGGCCGGCAGTTTTACCGGCGCTTTCCCGGTCAGCGGCTCGCTGTCCCGCACCGCGCTCAACCTCTACACCGGCGCCAGAACGCGCTTCTCCTCCCTCGTAACGGCGGGCTTCGTGATGCTGACCCTGCTGGTCCTGACCCCGCTGCTGCGCCCGCTCCCCCAACCCGTGCTGGCCGCCATCATCATCACGGCCATTCTGCCACTGTTCCATTTTTCCGTCATGAAGCGCATCTGGGCGGCCAGCTGGCAGGACGGCCTGGCCGCCTGGGTCACCTTCGCGGCCACGCTCCTGATGGCGCCGCATATCATCAACGGCATCGCCATCGGGGCGGCCCTGTCGGTCGGCCTTTTCCTCTATCGAACCATGCGGCCGCACGTGGCCCTGCTGGCTCCCCACGCGGACGGAACCTACCGGGACGCCACCCGGCACGGGCTGGAGCAGAATGGCGAGGTCCTGCTGCTGCGCTTCGAGGGGCGACTATTTTTCGCCAACGTCGAATCGTTCGAACAGGCCGTCACCGGCGCCCTGGCCGACCACCCGAAGGCCAAGTCCCTGCTGATCGTCGGCGACGGCATCAACGAAATCGACGCCTCGGGCGAGGAGATGCTCCGCCAGCTGGTGCGGGATTTACGGGAAAACGGTGTCACCGTCGGCTTCACGGGACTCAAGTGGAAGGTCATGGACGTGCTGAACCGAACCGGGCTGAGCGACCTCGTCGGCCCTGAATTCTTCTTCCGCACAACGCATGCGGGCTATCGCGCCATGAAAAAGGAATCGGAAGCGTTGGATCAGGGCCTGGGCATCTGATCCGCCGGTCCGGCCGGCCGCCTTCTCCCGGAGCCCGGGGGCAGTCAGGCGGGTTTGATGTTGTGGTTCAAGTGAAACACGTTTTTCGGATCGAATTCCGCCTTCACCCGGGCGAGCCGTTCGTAATTTTCACGCCCGAAGCCCGCCATCACCCGCGCCTCTCCCTCGTCCCCGATGAAGTTGAGGTAGACGGCGCCCATCGACCACGGTTTCAAATCCTCCCGGATGGCGTGCGCCCAGCGCCGCGCCCGTTCATCGTCGGCGGGATTCTCCCACAATCCAAAGGGATGGGCCACCCACGCGGCCTTCCGCCAGGGAATCGGGAAGCCGGACGGCCCCCGCTTCACCGCCCCGCCCATGGGAAACAGAACATGCTGGGAGGGCGACGGCACGATCAGGTCCCGCGCCCGGGCGCAAAACAGGTCGACCGCCGGATCGGGCAGGCTGCCGAGGTGCTCGGCCGACCAGTAATTCCGGAAGCCGGGCGGATCGTCCAGCAGGCACTGCAGGTCGGCATACGGCATCTCTTTGATCAACATGCTTTCTGGCCTGCAAGCCAGCATGGGGGCCGCCGTCCGCCGCGCCTCCTCCTCGGGGCCGGCATGCACGATCAGGATCATCAGCGCCGGCCGCCCGCGCAACCGTTCGGGAACGAACGCCTCGTCGGGGCCTGTCAGGAAAAACACCCCGCCGCCCACCCGGTCGGGCGCCCCCTCCATGAAATCGCGATAGGCCCGCACCGCCTCCGGCCCCGCTTCAGGATGCCAGAACAGCATCAGGGCCGTCACCGACCGCAGGGGATGCAGGCGGAGCTCGAACGAGATCGCCACGCCGAAATTGCCCCCACCCCCGTGCAGCGCCCAGAACAGCTCGGGGTTCTCGTCGGCCGCGGCCCGCACGAGCTCGCCGTCCGCCGTGACCAGCTCCACGGCCACGAGATTGTCGCAGGTCAGTCCCCATTTCCGCTCCAGCCAGCCGCTTCCGCCGCCGAGGGTGAAGCCCCCCACCCCGGTCGTCGACACCCGGCCGCCGGTCGTCGCCAGCCCGTGCGCCCCCGTCGCGCGGTCGAGATGACCCATGGTCGCACCGCCGGCCACGGTCGCAACCCGGCGCGCCGGATCGACCGACACGGCGTTCATCCGCCGGAGGTCGATGACAAGGCCGCCCTCTGAAAGGGCGAGCCCCGACACGCCGTGGCCCCCGCCCCGGACCGCGATCTCGAAGCCCTGCTCGCGGCCGAACCGGAGCGCGCGGACGACGTCCCCGGCCGACGCGCACTGCGCGATCAGGGCGGGCCGCTTGTCGATCATCCCGTTGAATATCTTGCGCGCCTCGTCGTAGTCGGGATCGCCGGGCAGGATAAGCAGGCCGTTGAACCCCGCATACAGCTCGTCGATGGCGGTTGATTCAAGCATCGTTGTCATACAGTCTCCTTTCCTTCATCAACTCATTCTAGCCCCTTTCCCCCCGCCTCTCCATCCGTCATACCA
>JBIIYJ010000105.1:0-16193 GCA_044346855.1 Kiritimatiellia bacterium | reverse complement strand
ATTCAAGTATTTCTGATCATCAAGAACCTGGCGCATCTGTTCCCTTTCTGTAAGCTTAGTACACTTCACAGATAGCGGGTGCGCCGGTTCTTTTCAATACTTTTTTGCTTTCCGCAACAGAAACTAGCTATGCTTCCAATATACCGCCTTGCCCAGACGAGGGCGGTCGTGCCGGCGATCAGGTCCGTGGCCAGTCGGCCCCAGAAGAGGCCCGTCACGCCGCCCAGGCGCATGCCCAGCCAGGCGAGCGGGATCAGGAGCGCCAGCACCCGGGCGGCGGTGATGGCGGTTGTGAAAATCGGCCGGTGCATGCCCGTGAAGATGAAGCCGCAGTACCGGTGCGCCTCCATCATGCCGTAGCCGAAGGCGATGATGCGGATGTAGGAGATCATGATCGAGACGACCGCGGGGTCGCGGCTGAAGAGGGAAGCCAGCCCGGGCGCGAAAAGGAAAAAGACCAGGGCGACGGCGCCGCCATAGAGCAGCGCGAAGCGGGTGGCGATCGTGAAGGCCTCCCGCACCCGGTCCGGGCGGCCGGCCCCGAAGTTCTGGCTGATGAAGGGGGTCAGCGAAATGCCCAGCGCCATGGGAATGACGAAGGCGAACATTTCCAGCCGGCTGGCCGCCCCGCACGCGGCCACCGCCTCGTGGCCGAACCGCCCGATGAACCGGGTCAGCACCGCTGCGGAGACGGGCATCAGGATCATGCTCAGGATGCTCGGGCCGCCCATGGCCATGATCCGGCGGAACGAGGCCCCAAAGCCGGCAAAGGCCCGTCGGTCCAAGAGGATCAGCCTGTGCCGGACCAGGAGCAGGCGGAAGAGCCAGGCCGCCGAGATCCCCTGTGCGATGACCGTGGCCAGGGCGGCCCCCCGCAGGCCCATGGCCGGGAACCCGAGCCATCCGAAGATCATGATTGGGTCCAGCACGGCATTGAGCAGGGTGCCGCCCATCATGAACCAGGCGGCGGCCTTCGAGTCGCCGGACGAGATGAGAATGCCGTTCCCCGTCATGGGCAGGGACATGAAGAACGCGCCCGCGTACCATGTGCGCATGTAGTCGCCGATCAGGGGGCGGATTTCCGCATCGGCGCCCAGCCGGCTGAAGACGAAGTCGATGCTGAGATAGCCCAGCACGGCCAGCACCGCCGTGACCGCCAGCACGAGGAGCAGGCCGTGGGTGACGAACCGGGCGGCCTCCCCGTGGGCGCGGCGACCGATGGCGTGCGAGGCCAGGGTGGTGATGCCGGTGCCGAGGCCACCGGCCAGGCAGGTGAGCAGCATGACGACCGGGAAGGTGAAGCCCATGGCGGCAAGGGGCACGGTTCCGAGCCTCGACACGTACCAGGTGTCCGTGAGGTTGTAGGCGTTCATGGCGAACGTGCCCGCCAGCATGGGCAGGGCCATGCGGAGGAGGGTTCGCCCCACGCTTGAATGGACAAGCGCGGACGCGGGCGGTTGCGCATCGCTCATCGACTAGAGCGCCACGTGCGTCAGTCCCTTATCCCCGGCTTCCTGGATTTTCAGGGAATTGCGGGACGCGAGGAGGATGTCGGCCGTGGAGAGCCCGCCGGGCAGGGGCTGGCCCTGGATCTCGGCCAGGAAGGTCTTGAGGTAGCCGCCTGCATTGTCCGGCGCCAGATCCGGGAAGACCGTTTCCTTGCTTCCGTTCCGGGCGAGCATGATTTTCTTCTGGGTGTAGCTCAGCTCCATGACGCCGTTGCGGCCGAAGAAGGTGATCCGCCAGTACTGCGGCAGGCCGTAGCCCAGGCTGTCGGGGGCGAAATAGGACACTTCGCCCATGACGCCGGCGCCGTTTTCCAGCGTCGCCATGAACTGGCCCGCGTCGTGCATCCAGGGCGTTGCCGTGGCGAAGGCGTTCCAGCTCCGCGCCGCCTCGATGCGCTTGAACGGCTGACCCGTGATCCAGGGGATCAGGTCCACGGCGTGGATGCCGATGTCGTTCAGGGTGCCGCCGTGCTTCCCCTTTTCAAAGTACCAGCCGGGACGCTTGTCGAGCATGAGCGGATGCTCGGCCGTGAAGACCACGCCGTGGATGGCTCCGATGGCGCCGGACTTGACCAGCTCGTGGGCCTTGATGGAGAGGCCGCCGTCGCGCAGGTCGAACTGGATGCCGAGCTTGAGCTTCTTTTCAGCGAGAAGCGCTTCGATCTGGTCCAGTTCGGCGAGCGAGGTGCAGAGGGGCTTGTCCGAAATGACGTGCTTGCCGCGCTTGAGCGCCTCGATGGCGATGGCCCCGCGCTTGCCGTAATAGTCGCCGATGGCGATGGCGTCGCAGTCGACTTCATCCAGCATTTTGGAATAGGAGCTGTGGGTGATCTTGACGTGGCCGGCCTTGATGACTGCTTCCCGGGTCTCGGGATCCTCCTCGCAGGCGGCGACGATCCGGACGCCCGGCACCTCGTGGGCGTGCTTGTGGAGGGAAAAAATGTGACCGTGCCGAAAGCCCATGAAAGCCAGTTTGAGCATGATGCGTCTCCCGTATGACTGCGCTTGTAACCACACCAAAGAGCGGCGCCGGGGCGGGGACCCGGCCTGCACAATCCTCGGATCATGACAGGCTGCTTGCCCCGCGTGGCGCGGACCAGTGCTGATGTATAGCGCACCCGGGCGGGGAAATCACGGTAAAAAATGATGGTCCGGTCGGGGGGGCGTGGTATAATCCGGGGTAACGGGAGAAAGCTCATGAGCAAGGAAGAGATTCTGAAGTCCCTTGCGCGGGTGAAACGCGAGGTCGGGAAGCTGAACGTGGACCAGGCCGCGGACAAGGCGCGGATTCAGCAGCTGATCGACGACCTTGAGCAGCGGCTGGAATCGCCCGGGGCGCTCGACCACAAGGACATGGCCGACCAGATCGACGACACCTTGAAGGAACTGGAAGTCGAGCATCCCACCATTACCGGGATTTTGAACGGCATCGCCACGACCCTGAGCAATTACGGGATCTGATCGTTTTTCACATAGCGCCGGGTCCGGGGGCAGACGGCGACGCAGCGGCCGCAGCGCGGATTGGTCCAGCCCGTATTGGCGGCAACCCGGAGCTTGTAGGCCTGGCAGGCGTGGGGGTCCAGCAGTTCCTGGCGCGGCACATTCAGTTGCCAGAGGTTTCCCTTGATGGCTTCGACCGGACAGGCCTTCGTGCAGACCGTGCAGGGGCCGCAGGCCGATTCGTTTACCGGCTGGTCGGGTTGCAGCGGGGCGTCGGTGAGCAGGGTGGTCAGGCGGACGGCCGGGCCGAACTCCTTTGTGACCAGCAGCCCGCTTTTCCCGATCCAGCCCAGTCCCGCGCGGGTGGCGCATATTTTATGGGTCAGTTGGGCGGCCAGGGAGGGGCGGTCGTACGCGATGAAGTGGTCGTCCATCGCGATGGCGCGATAGCCCGCCGCCTGGATGAACCGGGTGGTCGCCTCGAACGCCTGCCGCAGGATCTCGTTCACCCGCTGGTATTCCAGGGCGAGGTCGAAGAGCGGGTAATCCGTGTCGAAGACCCGCTGGAGCATCTCCCGGTCGAGCGGGGCGGCCAGCACCACGGCCAGCGGCAGGTTGTTCCGGTAAGGCGCGGCGATTTCATGCAGGTCGCCGATGCCCGTGAGGGGGATCCCGCGGCTCAGCGTGAATTGTTTTAGTTCGGTTGACGTCATGGCGGGCTTTTGGCTGGAAATCGGACCGGAAAACACCAATTTTTCAATTTATCCTTAAACCGGTGGCGGGGTCAAAGAAATGCGAAAGGTCCATGCGGACGGCGGGCTCCGCCGGCTGGCCCGGCTCGAACCGCGAGTGGGGGTCCACGCGGCTGACCAGGGGCAAGGCGCCGGCCAGCAGGTGGACGTAGGTTTCCGAGCCCATGTGTTCGACCACGTCGACGATGGCCCGGATGCGCGGGGCGCCGGGCTGCCGCTCGGCCTCGGCCGAGCCGAGGTGTTCCGGGCGGAGGCCGAGCACGACCGGCTTGCCGGCGTGGCCCGCGAGCGCCGGTTTCCGGTCCGCCGGAACCGGAAGGAGCAGGCCGGGGCCGCCGTCGAACGCGAGCTGGTCCGCCTTGCTTTCCAGGCGGCCTTCGATGAAGTTCATCGGGGGGCTGCCGACGAAGCCCGCCACGAAGCGGTTGGCGGGGCGGTCGAAGAGCCGGACGGGCTCGTCCACCTGCTGGATCCGGCCATCGTGCATCACCACGATGCGGTCGCCCAGCGTCATGGCCTCGACCTGGTCGTGCGTCACGTAGATCATCGTGGTGCCGAGGCGCTGGTGCAGGCGGCTGATTTCCACGCGCATCTGCACGCGCATCTTGGCGTCCAGGTTGGAGAGAGGCTCGTCGAAGAGGAACACCGCCGGCTTGCGCACGATGGCCCGGCCGACCGCCACGCGCTGGCGCTGGCCGCCCGAGAGGGCCTTGGGCCGCCGTTCCAGCAGGGCTTCCAGCCCCAGCATCCGCGCCGCATCCTGCACCCGTTCCTCGATTTCCGCCTTCGGGAAATGGCGCAGCTTGAGCCCGAAGGCCATGTTCTCATGGACCGTCATATGCGGGTAGAGCGCGTAGTTCTGGAACACCATGGCGATGTCGCGGTCCTTCGGGGCGACGTCGTTCACGACCCGGCCGCCGATGGCGATCTCGCCCGAGCTGATCTCCTCCAGCCCGGCGACCATCCGCAGCGTGGTGGACTTGCCGCAGCCCGAGGGGCCGACCAGGACGACGAACTCGCCGTCGGCGATGTCGAGGTTGAAATCGTCGACGGCCCTGACCCCGCCGGGGTAGACCTTGCAGACCTGTTTGAGAGAGACGTGGGCCATGGGCTTATCCTTTAACCGCTCCGCTGGTTAACCCTGCGACGAATTCCTTCTGGAGGGCGAAAAAGAGGATGGCGGGCGGGAGGATGGCCAGCAGCGTGCCGGCCAGGAAGACGCCGTACTGCTGGCTGTAGACGCCCATGTACTGGTTCAGGATGACGGGCAGGGTCAGCTTGCCCTGCGTCTGGATGTAGATCTGGGGCCCCAGGAAGCTGTTCCAGCTGCCCAGGAAGGAGATCAGGCAGAAGGCGCCGGTCATGGGCCGGACGAGCGGCATGACCAGGCGGTAGTAGATGGCGAACTCGCCGGCGCCGTCGATGCGGGCGGCCTCGATCAGGCTGTCGGGCACGCCCGTGATGGCCTGCCGGAACAGCAGCATGCCGAAGACGCTGCAGGCGCCCGGCACGAGCAGCGCCCGGTACTGGTCCATCCAGCCGAACGCGTGGATCAGCTTGAACAGCGGGGCCAGGAACAGCATGCCGGGGAGCATCATCGAGGCGGCCATGAAGGCCAGCAGGGCGGTGCGGCCGCGGAACTGGAACTTGGCCAGCGCGTAGCCGCCAAGCGAAGCGAAAAACAGGTGCACCATGGTGGAGGTGCAGGCCAGGAAGAGGGAGTTGAACAGGTACTGCCAGAAGTAGACCGTGCCCTCGACCGTCGATTCGCCCGCGAAGAGCCGGCGGAAATTGTCGAGGTTGAGCGTCGCCGCCGACCAGTCGCGGAAGGGCGGCAGGAAGGTGTACTGCATCATGACCGTCTTGTCCTTGAACGCGGCGCACAGCAGCCACGCGAAGGGGCAGAGCACCAGGAAGGCCGCGATGCCCAGCAGCACGTGGCGCAGGTAGGCTGACGATGCGTCGCGGCAGCGCGGGCCCAGGAGCCGGAGGCCCGCGTAGACCGCGACCAGGAACAGCAGGGTGATGTGGATTGCGTTCATGCGTCAGTCCTCGAGCGCCCGGGTTATGCGCACCTGGGCCGCGCTGATGACGAAGATGATCAGCGCCAGGATCCAGCCGATGGCGGCGCCCGACCCCAGGTCGCCCGAGTCGAAGGCCGTCCGGTACAGGTAGCCGACGATCGTGAGCCCTGCGTCGTTGGGCCCGAACCCGTTCAGCAGGGAGTAGGGCAGTTCGAACAGCTGGTAGGAGCCGATCGTGCTCATGACCACCACGAAGACGGCCACGGGCTTGATCTGCGGCAGCGTGACGTTCCGGAACACCTGCCAGGGGTTCGCGCCGTCGATGCGGGCGGCCTCGACGAGCGCCTCGTCCACATTCTGCAGCGCCGCCAGGAAGTAGATCGTGTTGAATCCGACGTACATCCAGAGCGAGACGATGACCAGGGCCGGCATGATGAGCGAGGGGTTCGTCAGCCAGCGTTCTTCGAGGCCCCAGCCGGCGAGGGCCTGGAGGCCGCGGTTGAAGAGGCCGTAGCGGGGGGTGAAGATGACGGCGAAGAGCACACCCACGAAAATCTGCCCCACCAGCTGCGGGCTGAAGACGATGAGGCGGAACAGGTTCTTCGAGCGGCTCTTCCCCGAATTGAGCAGGAGGGCCAGCCCGAGCGACAGGGGCAGTTGCAGGCAGACGGAGCAGACCGCGTAGATCGTCGTGTTGCGGAGGGCCTTGTAGAAAACCGGGTCGCCGAGGATGAAGGAGAAGTTGGAAAACCCGACGAACACCGAGGTCTTGGGACCGTTGGTCTGCTGGAACGCGAGCCAGATCGAGTTCACGAACGGGTAGACGAAGAAAACCGCCGTCAGGACCAGGTAGGGGGCCAGGAAGAGCCAGGCGGCGCGATCCTTGCCGCCGGGGCCCGCCTTCCAGAGGGATGCGAGGCTCATGTCAGTTCCCCTCCTGTCCGGCATCCGCCTTGAGGAATACGTTGCGGTCCATGATCCGGCGGACATAGGCGGCGTTTTTCGCCAGTTCCGCCCGGGTGAACGCCGGCAGGCCCTCGTCCCCGGAGGCGCGGAACCGGGCGGCCGCGGCCAGGTAGGTTTCCGCGAACTTGCTCTGGGCCAGCCGGCTGTAGGGGCTCGTGTGGGACGGCGGGGCCTGGAGGGCGAGTCCGGCGTAGAGGCGGCCGATCGCCTGGCCGCTGAAATAGGGACGCGGCTCCGCGAAGGCCTCGTCGGACCAGGCGTCCTTCAGCGGCGGCAGGATGTTCATGCCGCGGAACCGGGTGCCCAGCTCGGCGGCGTCCAGGTAGAGGAACTTGGCCAGCTCCCAGGCCAGGTCCGGCCGCTTGCAGGGCTTTGTGATCGCCAGCCCCGTGCCGCCCCAGGTGCTGGTGCGGCAGCCGTTGGTGGTCCAGCCCGGCAGCGGCATGAGCGCCATCTTGCCGGCCAGGTGCGGCGCGTCCATCTCGAACTGCTTGGTGCGCCAGTCGGGGCAGAGATAAAAAAGGACAAGCCCGTCCGTCATGGCCCGGACCTGGCTCTGCCCGAAGCCGGTGCTGGTGCTGATCCGGTCGGGGCCCACGGTCTGGCGCACGTACCAGACGATCGTCTCCGCCATCCGGTCGCTGTCCATGACCAGGCGGCCCTCCGCGTCGAACAGGCCGCCCCCGCGCTGCAGGGCCAGCATGCGGAGGCCGTCGTCGCCCGTGACCGGCAGATCGATGGCGTAGCGGTCGGGGACGCCGTCGCCGTCCAGGTCTTTCGTGATCCGCCGGCCCATGGCGGCGAAGTCGTCCCACGTCCGCAGGGCGGCCACGTCGATGCCCAGCTGCTCGACCAGGTCGCGCCGGTAGGCGAGGGCCACGGGATGCACGTCATGGGGGAGGGCGAAGACATGGCCCCGGCTCGACCACAGGCTGTAGCGGGTTTCCACCATCCTGTCGTACAGGCCCTCGGCATGGAGGCGCGGGGTCAGGTCGAGCAGCCCCACATCCGCGAGCGGGCCCCGGGTGAAGTAGCCCATGGCGCCCTCGAGGATCTCCACGAGGTCCGGCACCGCCGCCCCGGTCTGCAGGGCGGACTGGAGGCGGCTCTGCAGGGCGCGGGAATCGACGAGCTGGAGGCTGACCTTGACCCCGTGGCGCTTTTCGAATTCGGGGAGAACGGCGCGGTAGGCTTCCTCGTGGTTTTTCGCGTAGATGGCGAACACCAGGTCGGGCTTCTCGGCCGCCCGGCGCAGGCCCAGGGCGGCGATCACCGCGCCCGAGACCAGGGCGGTCAGCAGGATGACCAGGGGCGCCTTGCCATATGGAAACCAGTCGAGCATGTTCCCCGATTCGCTTTTTTTAGTTGACGAGAATAAGCGTGCCCCTGGCCGCGGGCTCCAGCCACAGTTCCGTGCCGCGATTGACCGCCTTGTAGCCGGGCGCGTCGGTCGTGAAGCTGCCCGTGATCCCGGCGGACGCCGTCAGGACCAGCAGGGAGCCTGTCGCCGGCCCGTCCAGGCTGACGAGGGCCGGGCCTTCCGGGGCGGCGGCGGAGCCGCTGACCGCGAGCAGGTCGGCCGTCCCGCCGTCGGCATTCACACGGAGAATCGCGCCCGCGGCAAAGGTGACGTTGCCGGTGACCGCGAGCGTTCCGACCTCGTTCACGGGCCCCGGATCGACGGTCCCGCCGGCCTCGACGGCGAGCGCCATGGAGTTGGTCGGGAGGAGCGGACCCGTGCCGGCCAGGATTGCGCCGGAGGAGACGGTCACCGGGCTGATCACCCGTCCGACGATGGCCAGCGTGCCGTTGCTGACCGAGGTTGGGCCGGTGAAGTAATTCGTGGCCGCCGCCAGGGCCAGCGTGCCTGATCCGGCTTTGATCAGCCCGCTGTTGGTGACCCCGCTGTTGGTGATGCAAGCCGAGATGACCAGATCCAGGGAGGCCGGACCGTCAGCGATGGAAAAGGTTCGCGTTCCGCCCAGGATGAGCCGGCCGGGCAGCCCGCCCGTTCCCTGGGAGATGAGGGCGGCGTTCGTATTGCCGGGATGGCCCGTGAAGTCGAGGTCGCCGGACAGCGTCAGCTGCGCGGGCGGAGCCGAGCCGGTTGCGTTGTTGATGAGCAGCGGGGTATAGACGCCGGCGGGCGCGTTGGTTATAGACAGGGAACCGGACAGGGTCTGTCGTGCGCCCGCGGAGGAATCGCTTGATCCGGAGAGGAGATTGGTTCCCCCGGAGAGGGTCAAGTTCCCGGTCGTCGTGGCCTGGTGGCCTTTGGTGAGGTTCCAGGTTCCGCCGGCCAGGAAGACGTTCCGGTTGGTCGTGAGGCCGCTGCTGGTCCCGTGGGCGCCGCTGTTGTAGGTGCCGGCGAACATGTAAAGATCCCGGAATTTTTCATTGGCGCCGGAGCCGGTGTTCAGCGAGGCGGCCTGGGTGTAGCCGCCCCCCCGGATGGTGATGTCCCCCTCGTCCGGCATCTGGTTCGACCAGCCGATGACGGTCCCGCCCATAACCAGCAGGTGGCCGGGAACCGCGCTGACGCCTTTGGCTTTGGCAAGCCACAGCTTTCCGCTGAGGAGCCGGGTGATGCCGGTGTAGTCGTTGGTTTCTTTCCCGACCAGTTTGGCGGTTCCGTTTTCGCCCGCGAACGTGATGCCGTTTCCGCCATCGTTGACTATTTTGCTGGAAATTTCGAGCAGCCCGCCCCCGATCCCGCTGCTTTGGGCGTTGGCGGTGTTGAAGAGGATGACGCCCTCCCGGCCGTTCAGGTCGAGAACGGCGTTGCTGAGGCTCATGCGGTCTTCAAAGGTCGACGTCGAGATGGTCTGGTTGGCGTAGATCACGCCGCTGTTGAGCGTCAGCCGTCCCGCGCCCTCGATCTTGATGGCGGAGTTGGTGGGGCCGGAGACCAGGAACGAGAGCGAGTTCACGGTGCTGTCGGCGTCCACCGTGTAAACCGCCTGGGTGGCCGTGTTGTTCGCGAGCCGGATGTTGTCCAGGCCGGCCAATCCGCCCGTCAGGGAGGGGACGTACTCGGAGGCCGCGTTCAGGAGGCGGACGCCGAAATTGGTGTCGTAGGTGACCAGGCCGCCGCTGGTGACGCCGTAGCCGTTCCCGCTGGACACGGTGTCGCCGATGGCGCCCACCAGGATGCTGTTCGACGTGGTGCCGGCCGCCCCGCCGGCGCCGGCCATGTCGGGGGTCTGGGCGATCTTGATGTTGGCGCAGTTGGTGACGAGCGGATTGAGCCCGAAGACGCCCAGGTTGCTGCCCCTGAAGAGGATGGCGGATCCCGGCGTGCGGACCAGGCTGGAGGCCTCGATCTGGGTGGTGCGGGTGGCGGTGGCGCCGGCGAGCACGTCATTGTCCCCCTTCTCGAATGTCAGGACGCCGATAAGGTCGTTCATCGTGTTGGCGTTGGCGGTTTGCGCCAGGATTCCGCCCCGCATGGTTACGCTTTTCATGCGCGGGGGGATGGCGCCCGCCGTGTCGAAATACAGGATGCCCGGAGACGGAATGACGACGTCCGTGTTGGTGGCGGTCGTGCCGTTGCTGAATTTGGTGCTCGAATGGGAAACGACCAGGACGCCGCCGTTGGTGAGGCTCGTCTTGAACTGGTGGGTTCCCCCGCCGGTGAGAGTCAGGGTGCGGCCGTTCATGTTCAGGGGGCCCCCGTAGATGCTCGTACCGCTTCCGCCCCGCCCCCAGGTCTGATCCACGTCGAGGGAGATGGCGTTGTTCAGCGTGAAGGTGATGTTGGGCCAGGAATAGATGCCGGCGGCCCCGATTGTGAGCGTGTTCCCGGAATTGATCGTGACGCTGCCCGCGTGAGTCGCGTCCGCCAGGACGCCAAGCCAGCTCAGGTCGCCGCCCAGGCTGACGGTCTGGCCCGGCGCGTTGCTGTCCCAGAGGGCGACGTCGTTGGTTCCCGGCACCAGGCCGCCGAGCCAGCTCGCGGCGATGTTGAGATTGGAGCTGTTGTTCGCCTTCACGATGGTGGCCGCCCTTGCCCCGGCGGGGGCGAGCAGGCCCAGCAGGATGAACGATAGGGGAAGGAGCGCCGCCTTCCGGAGTCCCCGTTGATTTGCGTACGTCATCTTTACTCCTCCGTTACGATCTGCGCACGGCGCCGGTAAACCGGTTACCGCATTTTTTTCATTTCGAAAGATTTTCCCGCGAGGGCTTCCTTGACATACACGCCCCAGTAAGGCGTGGGCGTGAAGTTCCAGTCCGAGATGATCATCGGCCCGCAGCGCGGATGGAAGCTGAAGGCCGTCCAGTGCAGCTTGTTGCTCTGGATCAGGCCGATCACATCCTCGGACCAGCCTTCCAGCGGGAACTGCTCCGCTGACTTGATGAAGGGGAAGTCCTTGTAGTCCCGGGGGCAGCCGACCTCGGTGATGATGACGGGGTGTTTTTCGGCCGTGACCAGCACCTTTTCCTGCCACTTGTTTTTCCAGGGGTAGATATGCGAGACGTAGATGATGCCGTTGCCGCCGCGGTCGTCCAGCGCGTAGCCCTTGACGATGCCCGAGATGTCGTAGGACCAGTCGAGTCCGCCGGCGAGGACGGTGTTCGAGGCGCCCGTGGAGCGGACGGCATCCACCAGCGCCTGCATGCCGATGGAGACGTTCGCGGCGTTCGTTTCATTGTTCTCCGTCGGATTCACATCCTGGTGCTTGTTTTCCTCGCCCTTCAGGTTGCCGCCGTCGCGCCAGACGGTCCAGGAGATGCCGTGCGGCTCGTTGAACAGCTCGAACAGCACGGCCGGGTTGTTCTTGTACCGCTCGGCGGCCGACTTCCAGAACGCCGCGTGGGCCGGCATCGGCGCCCCGAAGCGGTGCAGGTCCAGGACCAGCCAGGCGCCCTTGCCGGCGCAGAGTTTCACGGCCTTGTCCACGGTCTCGCGGTACGCCGCCGGGCCCTTGCCGTCGCCGAACCAGTACTCTTCCTTCACCGCCAGGCGGATGACATTGGCGCGCCAGTCGGTCAGTGCGGTGCGGACCGCCCAGAGGATGTCCTCGCCCGGGCCCCACTGCATGCTGTCGCAGGAAAGGCCCTGGAGCCAGACGGGTTTGCCGTCCAGCGTGACCAGTCTGTTGCCGGCCACCTTGATGGCGGGCGTGACGGGCGGCAGGGCAGCATCCGTGTCGATCAGCGCCGTTTTCGCCGCCTTCTTGCTGTCCGCCTCCGCCTTCGCCGCCGCCATGGCATCGGCTTCCGCGTCGCCGAGGGAGACCAGCCGGAAGTCGTCGTAGTCGATGGTTCCGGCCTTCGCCATGAAGAGGCAGGGCATGAATTCCAGGTGCGCGGCGGTCGCCGGCACGAAGAAGCGGTTGGTGACGGTGCGCCAGCCCTGGCTGGTGCCGCGGAAGTAGGGGGCGGGCGCGCCCGCGACGCCCTTCTTGCCGACGTCCTTGAAGTTCATCATGATCCGGCCGTCGTTCCAGGCATCCTTGCCAGCCTTGATGTCCGCATAGCGGACGCGGAACGTCAGCTCGAGCGCCCGGTCGGCTGCGGCAAGGGGGAACAGCTTGTAGAGTTGGACGGTCTTGCCAGGCTCGGTGATTTTCATCCGGACGAAGTGGTTCCCGTCTTCCGCTTCCAGCGTCATGTTGTCGGACGGCTTCTGGAACCAGCCCTCGGGCGCGCCGTTTTTAACCGTTTCGAAATCGCCGTTTTTGATGATGTTGGCGCCGGCTTCGCGTTTGACCTTGGCGCGCGCCTCGGCGGTTTTGGCTTCCGCCTGGGCCGTGAGCACGGAGGCGTCGATCGGCTCGAGGGTCAGGTCGTCCAGGTCGAGCGTGCCGGAGGCCGTCTTGAAGAGGGCCGGCATCAGCGCCAGGCTTTTGGCTTTTTCGGGCACGGAAAACCTGATCGAGCCGTTCGTCCAGTCCGCTCGTGTGCCTTTCCAGTAGGGGGCGGGCGGATTGGACAGGTCCTTCCCGTCCGCGTCCATGAATTTCATCATGATCCGGCCGTCGAACCAGCTTGACGAGCCCGGCTTGATGGCTTCGTAGCGCACACGGTAGCCGAGCGCCAGGGCCTCGGTCCCGGGCGGGATGGGGATGATGCGGTAGAGGTTGATCATCTTGTCCGGTTCGGTGGCGTGCAGGCGAAGGAAGTGGTTGGTCCCTTCCGCGACGCACAGGGTGTTGGCCGTGTTGGCTTTGAGCCAGCCGACCGGGACATCGTCCTTGAGGGTTTCAAAGTCGCCATTTGGAATCAGGTTGGTCTGTCCGAGGCCGGCCTGGGCCAGGGTCAAGCCCAGGAGGAAGGTCAGGGCGATACGGTGATTCATCGGGTTGTCCTTTTGCATGATCCGTCGGGGGACGCGGGAGCCAGGGAGTCGCGGGGAACAAATACGACCGGGAGTACGAGCCGCTCCGCCGGTGCGTTGGGGTTGGCCATCTGGCGGCAGAGCAATTCCATGGCGGCGCGGCCCATGTCGAAAAAGGGTTGCTTCACGGTGGTCAGGGCCGGGGAGAGCCACTCGGCCAGGGGGTCGTCGTCGAACCCGGCCACGCTGACGTCCTGCGGGATGCGCAGGCCCAGGGCCGCCAGGGTCCGGTAGGCGGGACGGGCGACGCCGTCGCAGCTGAAGGCGATGGCGGTGGGCGGGTCGGGCATCGCCATCAGCCGGCGGGTTGCCCGGTCGATGGTGACGGACCAGTCGGCCAGCCGGTCGGCCCCGTCGCTCAGGTCCGCCACCAGGGCCCGGTCGAAGGGCACGCCGGCGTCGGCGATGGCGTCGCGGAGGCCGGCCAGGCGGTCGCGCACCGTCGTGGCGACCAGGTCCCCGATGAAGGCGATCCGGCGGTGACCCTGCGCGAGCAGGGCCTGGCCGACATAGAAGCCGCCGGCCTGGTTGTCGGAGGTGACGGAGGGGATGGCGACATCCTGCATGCGCTGGTCCACGAGCACGATGGGGAAGTTTTGCGCCCGGAGCCGGATGAGGGCCGCGTTGAATTCGGCGCTGTGGAGGGACATGACGATGGCGCCGGCGGGCTGGGCCGAGGGGAGCTGGCGGAGCAGCTCGAGGTCTTCGACCGTGCTGCCGTGCGCGTCGTAAAGCTGGATCTGCACGCCTTCGCGGCGGGCCACGGACTGGGCCCCGCGCGAGACCTGGAGGGAGGATTCCCACTGGAGGTTGCCGGCGATGAATTGCACGGTCCGGACCGTGGTCTGGGGGCCACGGACGAAGAGGCCCTTGCCCGGGCGGCGTTCGATCAGGCCCTCGTTGACGAGCAGCTGGCTGGCGCGGCGGACGGTCATGCGCGCCATGTTTTCCCGGCGCGCCAGCTCGTACTCCGAGCCGATCAGAACGCCCGGCCCGTATTCCCCCTGGCGGATGGCGTTCCGCAGCTTTTCCGCCAGATCCAGATACATGGGTGTACCAGTACTATTACCAGTATGCATGTTGATACTGTAGCGTGGCGATCAGATAAGATCAAACGATTTTTTTCGCCACCCAGTCGCGCACCGCGTAGAAGCGTTCGAGCGGGGTGGCGATGCCGTCCGAAAACGGGGCCAGCACGAAGGGTGATTCAAGCAGGCGGGGCGTCATCAGGCGGTCCAGGGAGGGGCCGATCTGCTCCACCGGGCCGGCCGCGAAGATGGTCGGATCCAGGCAGCCGAAAATAACCAGGTCCTCGCCCAGCGCGTCCAGCGCCGCCTCCCAGGGACAGTCGCCCGTCGGCTGCGGCGTCAGCGCGTGGATCCCGTCGCAGCCCGTCTCGCGGATCAGCGGCAGCAGGTTGCGCACATGACCGCACATGTGCAGGATGGCCGGCTTGCCCGCGGCCTTGACCTTTTCGACAAAATCGCGCTGGTGGGGCATGTTGAAGTCGCGGTAGATCGCCGGGCTGATGTAGAACGTGCTCGTGTTCTCCACCAGCGTGACCGACTCCCAGGGCCCCCGCGCCAGCAGGTCGAAGGCCGTCAGGTCCTTCTCGTGCATGGTGCGGATCAGGCCTTCGATCTCTTCCGGATGATCGGCCATCAGGTAATAGAAATGCTCGGCCCCCATGTCCATCTCCAGCAGGCGGGGAATGACCGAAGGGCCCCAGAACCGGGTGAACACCCCGTCGTCCCCGATCAGCGCGTCCAGGGCCCGCGCGGACGCCGTGTCGTCCTCCTCCACATAGCGCGCCGCCTCCCACATCCGGCGGAAAAGGCGGACGGCTTCGATGGTGTCGACCGGATATTTCAGCGGATGGCCTTTCTCGTAAATAGCCCGCAGCGTGCCCCAGGGAGTTTCCCACGCCACCTCGTGCCGGCTTCCCTCGGAGCGATGGACGATCTTCACATCCGGCCCCCAGTCGAGCCGGGGCGAGCGGATCGGAAGCTTGACACCCCAGTTGTTGAGCAGGAACAGATCGCAGCCCAGGTGCTTGTAGAAGTCGATCCCGCCGTTCCCGCGCAGCGGCTCCGGGAAAAGATCGAGCGAGTTCCGATCCACCAGCGTGGTCCAGGCCAGCCGGTCGGCGCGGCGGCCTGACAAGATGCGGCGCAGTCGTTCCCGTCCCGTCATGTCACGGTCTCCTGTCCAGGGTGTTTACCAGCGACGCCGCCAGGGCTTGCATGCGGTCGAAGCCGGGATATTGTTTTTCGAGATGACGGAACCGCGCCGTGTGGTGCCACTGCTTTGTCCCGCGGCTTTCCGCGCCCAGGGCGGCGTGCAGCCGCTCGTGGTAGACGATGAAGGAGACGAACTCCGCAGGCACGCGGGCGTCGTCGAGAAGCGGGTGGATCCGGATCAGGCCCGGCTCGCGGTGATAGGAGCCGTAGGCGATGTGCCGCCTGAAGCGGCGGCGCGGCCGGGAGCCTGCCTTGCCCCAGGTGATCCGGCAGGGGCAGGGACCTGGGAAGAAGTCGGCGTTGACCCGGTCGAGAAGCGCCTGGAGGTCGTGCACCGCGCCGGCCGTGCGCAGGCTTTCGGTCCGGACGGGGCGGCTTTCCTTCTTGGCCCCCTGCAGATAGGCGCATACGGCCTGCCAGTCGGCCTTCCGCCGCGAAACGAGGAATCGTTTCAGGGCGCGGAGCACATCGGAGGGCGCCAGCAGCAGGCAGGCGTGGCTGCGCAGTTCCAGGGTGTTGCCGGCGCCCAGCTTGAGCCGGATGAGCGAGATCCGGTTGCGCGTGAGGACGACCGAAAGGGGGCGGTCGAGGCCGTCCGCCAGGTAGGCCCCCAGTTCCTCGGGTGTCAGGTTGAGCGCGCCTTCGTTCACGTGTCCCATCATTTTGGATTGACCTCGCCGAAGCAAGCGATAATATAAAAAACCTATTAATGGATTCAAGCAGGAGAACGGGCATGGCCAAGATTGATTTCGGCGGAACGATGGAAACCGTGGTGACGCGCAAGGAATTCTCGCTGGCGAAGGCGCGCGCGACGCTCAAGAAGGAGCTGGTGGCGGTGCTGGGCTACGGGGTGCAGGGGCCGGCGCAGGCGCTGAACATGGCGGAGAACGGCATCAAGGTCATCGTGGGGCAGCGCGAGGGGA
>JBIIYJ010000361.1:0-5056 GCA_044346855.1 Kiritimatiellia bacterium | reverse complement strand
TCGAGCACGATGACGGGAATGCCGCTCTCCATCGCCTTGGCGACGGGTTCGGTGAGGGGCTGGGCCTCCTTGGGGCTGATGATGATCAGGTCGACGCCCGCGCCGACGAATTCCTCAACGTGGGAGCGCTGGCGGAGGGTGTCGTTCTGGGCGTCCTTGAACACCATCGTCAGCTCGGGATGCGTGTCCGCGGCGGCCTTGACGTCGGCATTCATCTGCACGCGCCACGGCTCGCCCAGATTGCACTGGCTCATGCCGATCGTGAACCGGGTCTTGGCCTCTTTTTCAACCGGCTTCGCTGGAACGTCCTGCCGGCATCCGGTGAAGGCAACCGCGCACGCCGCGCCAATCCATACGCTCATCCAGGCTGTCATTGTCCTCATATGCCCTCCATTGATTCGTTATTCCTACAGCGGTTGTCCCTACGTGTCAAGAATAGCTGTCCGGAAGAAAAACAATATTCGATGAATCCGCAGCCAGGAAAAGAGTTAACCACGGATTGCACGGATGACACGGATACTGCCACTGTCTATGCGAAGCTGATCCGAATCTGTTGGCGCGCTTCGCGCCCCCTCTTTGTCTTCTCTTATCCGTGAGATCGGTGTGATCCGTGGTGTCTTCTCGGGTTCGCTATTCGCTATTCGCTATCCGCTATTCTTCTTCTGCGTCAGGACAGCCGCCACGATGATCACCGCCGTCAGCATCAGCCGACTGGCCTCGGGAACGGCGTTGATGCTCAGGATTTTGTCGAGATAACCGATCGTCAGCGTGCCGATCAGCGTCAGCGCAATGCCTCCGCGCCCGCCCCTCAAACTGGTCCCGCCGATCACCACGATGGCGATGGCCGTCAGCTCATAGCCCGCGCCCGCCTCCGGGTCGCCCTGCTGCTCCTGCGCGGCCTGGCAGAGCCCCGCCACGCCCGCCAGCAGCCCGCAGGCCATGTAGGCCGCCAGCTTGGCCGCCCGCACCGGCACGCCCGAGAGGCGCGCCGCCTCCTCGTTCCCGCCGATGGCTTGCAGATAGCGGCCCCAGCGGTGGCGGGAGAGGGCCAGCCAGGAGGCCAGGGCGCAGACCGCGAACAGGAGCGTGACCATGGTCAGGTTGCCGCCCAGGATACGCGAATCGATGGCGCGGAAGACCGCCGGCACGTCCACGTAATGATAGCTGCCGTCCGCGTTGCGCAGGGCGGTGGAGACTTTCATGCCGCCGCTGAGCGTCTTGGCCAGCCCCCGGGCGAAGACCATGAGCGCCAGCGTGGCGATGAAGGGCTGGACGCGGAACCACGCGGCCAGGTAACCCGAGACCGCGCCGCAGAGCGCGCCGAGCAGCAAGCAGACCGGGACCGCCAGCCAGGGCGGCCAGCCAGCGTGGATGGACAGGAGCGAGAACGCCACCGACACCAGGGCCAGCACGCTGCCGACCGAAAGGTCGATGCCGCCCGCCACGATGACGAGCGTCATGCCGCAGGCCAGGATGCCGTAGGTGGAGGCCTGCCGGAGCGCATCCCGGTGCGTGGCCAGCTTGAAGAAGGCGCCGTCGGCGTTGAAGATCAGCCCAAGCGCCGCCACCAGCAGCAGCGCGGCCAGCGCCCGCCCCGCGGGGGAGGCGAGCGCCCGGCGGAAGGAGGGCCGGTCGCGGTCGGTCGAGATCGTCGTCATGGTTGCCCCGTTTCGGTTGTTCCCATTTCGCCCATGGCGGCGGCCATGACGCGATCCGGCGTGGCCCGGTCCCGGTCCAGCCGGGCCGTCACCCGCCCCCGGTGCAGGACCAGGATCCGGTCGCTCATTGCCAGCAACTCGGGCAGCTCGGAGGTGATCAGCAGGATCGCCATTCCGGCGCGGGTCCACTGGTCCATCAGCGCGTAGATCTCGCGCTTGGCCCCCACGTCGATCCCGCGGGTCGGCTCGTCCAGAAGCAGGATGCCGGGCTTCGTTCCCAGCCATTTCGCCAGGACCACCTTCTGCTGGTTGCCGCCCGACAGCGAGCCGGCCGCCATTTCCAGCGAGGCGCCGCGCAGATTCAGCGAGCGGGCCAGGCCGGCCGTTTCCCGCGTTTCACGGGCGGGATTCCGCCAGCCCCACGGGGAGAGCTTCGGCAGTGAGGCCAACGTCGCGTTGGCCGCCACGGACATCGACAGCACCAGCCCGGAGGCCTTGCGGTCGTTGGTCAGCAACGCCAGCCCGTGGGCGATCGCCTTGCGCGGCGAATCCAGCCGTACTGGCAACCCGCGGACCAGGACCGTTCCCGAAATCCGATCGCCGTAGCCGCCGAACAGTCCCGTGAGCAGTTCGGAGGCGCCCGAGCCCTGCAGGCCGCCGATGCCGAGAATCTCTCCCTCGCGCAAGGTGAAATCAACGCCTGTCACGGCCGGAGGCTGGCTCGGCCCGCCGGGGTGGACGCCGAAACCCTCCACCCGCAGGCATTCGCGGCCGGGCGGGGGAGCCTGGCGCTGGTAGACGGTTTCAAGGTCGCGCCCGACCATGAGCCGGATCAACCGCGATGCGGGCATGTCCGGGGCCCGGTCGGAGCCGACCACCCGGCCGTCGCGCAGTACGGTGATGCGGTCGGCCAGCAAGGCGATCTCTTCCATCTTGTGCGTGATGTAGAGGATCGCGACGCCGTCCTTCTTCAGCGACTCGATCACGGCGAAGAGTCGGGCGGCTTCGGGTCGGGTCAGGGCGCTGGTCGGCTCGTCGAGAATCAGGACCCGGGCCTGGCGGTCAAGCGACTTGGCGATTTCGATCTGCTGCTGGACGCCGACGGGAAGATCGCCGGCCAGGTCGTCGGGCCGGGCCGGCACGTCCAGTCGGGCGAGGGCCTCGCGGGCGAGTGACTGAAGGCGGCGGTTTTGAACGAATCCGTGGCGCGCGGGGAGGCGGCCGAGGAACAGGTTGTCGGCCACGCTCATGCCGGGGATGAGGGAGAGTTCCTGGTGGATGACGGCGATGCCGAGGGCGGCGGCCTGCTGGGGAGAGGCGGGGCGGATGACATGGCCGTCCAGTTCGATCCGGCCCTCGTAATCGGGAAGGATGCCGCCCAGGATCCGGATCAGCGTGCTTTTGCCGGCCCCGTTTTCGCCGGCAAGCACATGAACTTCGCCGGCATGCAGGTCAAGGGCTGCATTGGACAGGACGACCGCGTCGCCGAACCGCTTGCCGATGCCGGTCATGCGGATTACCGGTTGCAGGCTGCAGGAAGCGGTTTCAGAGACCTGTTTTCCCTCCGTGTCAATCATGCGGGCAGTGTGTTCCAGGAAGGGCGTGAAAGCAAGTCCGGATAACCACGGATTGCACGGATGAACACGGATAACGCCTCCAAATGGGCCGGATCAACATCCAACTCAGAGAGCTCCGAATTCACCACGAAGAGCACGAAGAAAACGAGGAAGGCCGGAGGGCTGGAATCGTTCCTTTAGTGCTCCGCCTTCGTGCACTTCGTGGTGGAGTGCGGGCGGGAGAGAGCGGAGAGAAGAGGGAACTACGAAACACGCGAAAGTCGCGAAAGCCTGGAGAAGAAACCACGGATGGCACGGATAACACGGATAGCGCCTCATGGGCCGGATCAACTTCCAACGCAGAGATCGCGGAGGAGTATTTACGGGGAGGCCCCGTACCCCCGGACAAGAATAGCTGATAGCTGATAGCTGATAGCGGATCAGGGGGAATCGCCTGGTCGATCGTCTTTACCGTAATCTTTACCGTAATCTCCCTGTCGCGCGCCTGTCCCCGGCATAGGGCCCCGCGCAAGTCGATGAGCGGAAGAGATGAGTGGGAGAGATGAGTGGCCAATTGCTCAGCACCCCTCATCGTTCCCTCTAATCGTTCCCGCTCATCGGTCTGTCATGCGCGAGGCCTGGTTCAACTTCCCTGCTGCTCTCAACCGAAGTCAGTCCTTGCCTGAGGCAACGTGATTTTTTACACTGGCGCCGTACTTTAATAAAGGGACATGCCATGTCGATTCTCAAACCGATTCCCGCCGTGAGCTCGATCCAGCACCGTGCCTTGCCCTCCGTCGCCCCCGTTACCCATAAACCCGTCCCCGCCACCCTGTCGGTCGTGCACCCCGCGACGTCCGCCGTCGCGCCATCCGGCACGCTTCGGGAGCAGGCCCTGTCGGTCACCCGGGAGATCCAGAAAAACCTGGAGATCCTCAAGAAGGCCTTTCTGCGCGTGGTCATCCTGCTCGGCCGGGTGCGAGACGAGACGCTCTACGCGGAACTCGGCTACACCACCATCGAGGCGTATGCCGCCTCCCAACTGGGCCTGAAGCGCTCCTCCTTATACGCGTATCTGCGGGTATTCGACTGGATCCGCCAAAATCATCCAGCCTGGCTCAAGCCCGGGGCGAAGGTCAAGATCGCCGATCTCAATGATGCCACCGACCTGATCTGGATCGAGAATGAACTGGAGCGGGAAAGCCTGCCAGAGCCGAATAAGGAGGCGCTGCAGGACCTGAAGAAGAAAGCGCTCGCGGGGACGCTGCGCCGAAACGAGTTGCGCGCCTACAAGTCGCACGGGAACAACATGTCGGAAGGGGTTCGGGCCTTTCTGTCGAAAATGCGTCACCTGCGAGAGACTGGCGCCAAGCTGGCCGGATTGCCTGAGGGCGTCCTCACGCACCTGGAAAGCGCCATCGATATCCTGAAAAGCTCCGTGGTTGCGAACAAGGCGCAGGCGGAGCGCCAAGCCGAAAAACGAAAACCGGCCGGAAAATAATTTGACGCAACACATTGCGCGCCAATGAGATAACTCCAAATCCAGCCGGCTGGACTTTCATGCGCGAGGCCTGGTTTAGCTTCCAACGCAGAGACAGCCCGGAGAGAAGAGTTGAGGCCGCAGAGTTGATTTTTTTGCGACGGCTATTTCGCCTGATCGATCGTTCCTTCGCAACAGTTTGAAATTGTTGTAGGCCCGGTGTCCTCACCGGGCGCTCGTGTTTGGCCCTTTCGTTATCCCGCGCTAGCGTACAAGACGGAGGATTCCAGATGCGGGGCAGGTTTATGCGAGTTCTGATATAGTTGGGTTGGAGACATGAAGTCCCTTAAACCTGGGCGCAA
>JBIIYJ010000360.1:0-5070 GCA_044346855.1 Kiritimatiellia bacterium | reverse complement strand
CCAGGGGCGACGACGCCAACCCCGGCACCGCCGCCGCCCCGTTCCGCACCCTGGCCCGGGCCGTCCGAAGCACGCCGCCCGGCGGCACCGTCAACCTGCTGCCCGGCTCCTACTCCAGCCACCGCCTCGAAGGCGGCGCGGCCCGCCCCTGCTGGACCACCATCCAGGCCGCGCCCGGCGTGGCCCGGGAGGCGGTTGAAGTGACGGGCGGCCGCCCCGGCACGGAGCGCCTGCGCTGGCGGAGCCTGTCGCTGGTCATGGAGGCCGAGGGAAAATATGCCACCATCCTGGTCGGCGAAAACGGCAAACACTCGGTCTGGCTCGACGACTGCAAGGTCTTCAACCGGAAAGGCCGGTGGGCGGCCGACTCGCAGACGTTCGGCAACCGCTATGTCGCCTACGTGACCGGCGGGATGACGACCGAGATGGCCAACGGCCCCGCAGCCGTCCTCATCCGCGATCATACGATCGAAACCATCAGCTCCGACGCCTGGACCGGGAGCGGCAAACTGGTCGTCAACAGCGTCTGCCGCGACATCAACCCCGGCAAGACCGGCGCCCATCCGGACTTCCACCAGTCGCATGCCCCGGCCCCCGGCTGGTGCGACAACGTCATCCTCTACAACGTGCGGGGAACGGACTGCATCAGCCAGGGGCTCTTCGGAAGCCGGCTGAGCAACGCGGCCTTCGTGAACGTCCTCTTTGAAAAAGGCGACACGGTCATGCTCAGCCAGTATTCGGGCGAACTGGAAAACGTGCTCTTCCTGCACCTGACGATCGTCCGGCAGTCGTGGCTCTGGCGCGAGGGCTTCGCGCCCACCGGCGTGGTGGCGCTTAATTCCATTTTCCAGAGCATGTCCCCCGGGGGCGACCGGCCGGGGCTGACCGTTGAAAACAACCACTTCAGCGAACCGGGAAAAAGTGCCGGCGCCGGCGTCACCACCGGCGACCCGCTCTACCGGGCGCCGGGCACCAACGATTTCAGGCTGCAGCCGGACTCGCCGGCCCGGGGCTCGGGCCGCTTCCTCCAGTGCGTGCCGGCCGATATCGACGGAATTCCCCACCCCGCCTCAAAACGCAACCGCGGCTGTCACGCCGACCCGCTTCCGGCCGAACAGGAGAAGGCAACCCGATGATAACGCGTCCCAACAATAAAGTCCTGGCCCTGGCCGCTCTCGCAGCGACCGTGTTCACCGCGCCGCCGCTCCAGGGCGCGGAGGAGCGGGTCCGCCAGCTTTCACAGTACGGCATCACCTGGTCCTTCGACCGCCCGGTCGAGGCGGGCCGCTTCGTGAACGGCGACTGGTGGATCGTGGGGCCCGTGACGGTCACGGGCGTCACGCCCGCGCCCGGGCCCGCGGCCGAAACCGAACGGATCGACACCCCGAAAAACCGGTGGGGCGACACCTCCCTGAAAAACGACGGTCGGATGCGCAACGGCTCGATGATCGTGCTCGCAGCCGGCGGCTCTCAGGGCTACGACTCCCGCAGCAGCTACGACCCCGCGCTGAGCGTGGCGTTTCCCTGCGCGCTGGAACCGGGCCGGGCCCTCGTCTCCACCATCAGCAACCCGACGCTCCCGGTGGAAAACTTTCCCCACAAAATCATGTGGCCGAACGAAAAAACCTGCCAGTGTGTCCTCAAGACCGCGGCCATTCTCACGGTCCTGGACAAGCCCGCGCCCGCCGACGCCTTCCGCCCGTCCTACGCCGGGACCCATAATCCGCTCTACCGGCTCTCGCAGGTAAAATGGGACCTGCTCCTGAACCTGGCGCCGCCCGCGGTCGACGACAAGGCCTACGCCTCCGCCTATTCGCTCCGGCTGCCCCGGGACTGGGAGCAGATGGAGCGCTACTTCGAGCGGCCCTGGCTGGACCATCTCATGTCGTGGACACAGCAGCAGATCAACCCCAACGAGAACCAGCCGAATTACGGGCGCGAACACGCACGCCTCGTCTCGCTGGCCGGCCTCCTGCTCCACCTGGACGCCCCCCGGGAGCGCAAGCAGAAGCTGCTCGTCGGGCTGGTCCAATACGGGATTGACCTTGGCGGGGTTGCCGGAGTCGGGGGCTACTGGAACCAGGGCGGCGGACTCACCAGCGGCCGCAAGTGGCCGGTAATTTTCGCCAGCCTGATGCTCGATGCGCCCGAACTGCGCGAACTGGCCGACCGGACGGTCTTCCACGAGGACGCCCAGACCTACTACGGGACGGGGTGGTTCGGCCAGACCGCCCTCTATTGGATGGTCACCCATCACGGCGCCCGCGAGCGCTATGAGGAGAAGCCCCCCGAACAATGGAACACGTGGGACGTGAACAGCGAAGCCTACCGCGTGTCCTGCAACGCCTCGGCCTGGATTGGCTCGGCCCTCTCGGCGCGCCTGCTGAAGGGCATCGCGGCCTGGAATCACGACGCGTTCTTCGACTACTGCGACCGCTGGATGCTGCGGGACGAACCCTATGGCGCCAACCGGGGACCGTTCAAGCGGCCGGTCGAGGAGACGAAGACCTTCGACCCCTTCGTTGACGCCATGTGGCGCGCCTACCGGGCAGCCGCGCCCGACCAGCCCATGGCCGGCAACCCGCACATGTGGGTGCACGAGGGGCGGGGCGCCAAATGGGTGCCCAATCCCAAGCCCTCCCCCGAAGCCGCTGCCGCGCACGCCGCCGCCATCAAGGAGGCGCGCGCAGTGGAGACGCGCGCGCAGGAAGCCCGCGAACAGGCCCGGGAAAAACAGGCCCAGGATCGATTTGGAAAGGACGTTGAGGCGCAATACAACGCAGCCCGGGCGGCCGCCGTTCCCGGCGACTGGCTCACGCTGGTGCAGGCGGAGGCTTTTTCGGCCGAAGGGGGCGGGAAGGTGAAGCGGACCGGGAAGCCCGGCGCGATGGGCGAGGCCTTCATGGGCTGGGATGCCCCCGGGCACTGGCTGGAATATGGCTTCGAGGTCGCCCGGGACGGCTATTATAAAATTGCCTTCAAGTACGCGCGCGGGGAAAAAGGCGCGCCGGGGACCCGGACTATCCTGGTGGACGGCCAGGCGCCGGGCGAGGCCGTCCGCACCCTGGAACTGCCCAACTCCGGCGGCTGGTCCTCCTGGCGGTTGCACACGCTGCGCTGGCCGGAGTTCAAGAACAAGCCCTTCCTCGTGAAACTGAAGGCCGGCCGCCACACGCTGCGCCTCGAAAACGCCAGCGGCGGCGGGGTCAACCTGGACTACATCGTCATCGCCGCCCCGTTCTTGGATCTCACGACGGAAGCGGTGGAACAGCGGGGCAAATGATTCTTCTCTGTTTCAAAATCGTTAATCTGCTACAGTGACGTCATGTTCGTGACCCTCACGCTCAACCCGGCCATCGACCAGACCCTCGCCGTGCGGCCGCCGCTCGCGCTCGGCTCCATTTGCGCCGTGACGGCCGAAACCCGCACGCCCGGCGGCAAGGGCGTGAACGTGGCCAAGATGATCGCGGCCAACGGCAAGCCCGTGACGGCCGGCGGGCTGCTGGGGCGGCAGGAGCTTCCCTTCTACAGGCAGTCCCTGGTGCCCGTGGGCATCGCCTGCCGCTTCCTGGCCGTCCCCTTCCCCACGCGCGTCAACACGATGCTCACCGACGGCGCGGGCCATGAACTGAAGCTGAACAAGCCGGGCTTTCCGGAGCTCGCTTTCGACGAAGGCCGCCTGCTCGCCTATGCCGGACGGCTGGCCAAAAAGGGGATGATCGTCATCCTGAGCGGATCGCTGCCGGCCCGGTTTCCGGCCGACACCTATGCCCGCCTGATCCGGCATTTCCGGAAGGCCGGCTGCGCCACCGTGCTCGACACCTCCGGCCCCGCGCTGGCGGCCGGGCTGGCGGCCGGGCCCGATATCATCAAGCCCAACCGGCAGGAGTTGGATAGCGTGCTCGGCCGGAAACTGAAGACGGAAAAGATGCTGAAAGACGCTCTGGCCGACCTGATGATCAAGCATGAGGTGGTGATCCTGTCGGACGGCCCCGCGGGCGCCTGGTTCGCCTCGCGCGGCGAGATCCTGTTCGCCCCCTCGCCCGATGTGAAGCGGATCGACACCACGGGCGCCGGCGACACCCTGCTCGGCCAGTTCTGCGCCGACTACTTCCCCGCCCGCAAGCTGACCCCCGCCCTCGCCGCCCGCGCCGTGGCCGCCGGCGCTGCCGCCGTGGAACAGCACGGCACGCCGGTTATTGCGATGGAGCGCATCCGGGCATTAAGTGGTCAATAACTTCCTCACGTGCGAAGCAGGTAGGGCGCTCAGTCCCTTGAGCGCCGCCTGGCACAATCCTTGGCCGGCGGTAAGCGCCGCATCTGACCACAAAAGTCTAGTCAACTAGACTTTTATAATATCTTGCACCCGAACAAGTTACGTTGGCATTTTCCATCTTGAGGGGTGTTGGCAGGAGGTCATCCGGCCTTCTTTGATTGCGCCGGAGCGGTAGGCGCCTCATCGTCATCCATGCCGGCCGCGTTCAGAATGGTGGCATGGTCGAGCACGTCAATCGCCCGTTCCAGATGATCGATGACTTCAGTCGGCATCCCTTTCAATTTCTTCCCCTTCTGCACGACGCTCCGAAGCAGGGAGAGAAAACCCTTCCGCCAATCCCGGTTCGTCCCCGTCCGGCGGCGGTAGGGGTCGAGATCCTTCTGCTTCAGCTCCCCTTTAAGTGCCTTCTCCTTCAGGACTTCCAAGTTTTCGCGGGTCGCTGGCGCCAGGTCCTTCCTCGGCAATTGCTTCTCGATGAAAATCAGGTCAGCCGCGTCGCTCAGGTCCGGAACGAAGGTGCCCGGGGCCGGCTGGATCCATTCGGGATGATTCTGGACCACCCAATCGAAAACCTGGAGATACCGGTAAAGGGAGGCGCGGCCGAGGCGGAGGCGCTGCTCGGCGTAGCTTTCGATGTCGGCATAACCCAGCTCCGCATAGAACTTGCCGCCCGCACGCATCTAAAAGTGAGCCACTGCACGCATTAAAAGTGAGCCACCTTGCGAACGATAGTCTCACTGGGGGGAGCAGATCAACTTCTTTTTGCTCTCCCTGTCTACGCCCCCATGGGGGCG
>JBIIYJ010000104.1:0-16267 GCA_044346855.1 Kiritimatiellia bacterium | reverse complement strand
ACCAGGACAGGCCGAGGAGCTCCATCTCCAGGGGCTGGCGGTCCGCGAACAGATTTTCGGGGACCGTCATCCCGATGTGGCCGACAGCCTGCTCCGGCTGGCCGACCTTTACCGCGCCGAAGGACGAGCCAAGGAGGCCGAACCCAGGGTCCGCCGGGCTCTCGCCATCCGCCAGCGGGCGTTCGGACCGGATCACGAATCCGTGGCGCGGTGCCTGGATCTGCTCGTCACCCTCTACCGGACGCTGGACCGGACCGGCGATGCGGAAAAACTGGCCGCGCGCGCCCAGGAAATCCGGAGAGCGGATACCGCCGAAAAAACGCGCCTTCACGAAACGGCCGTGGCCTGAGCGGCCGGACAAAGAAGCCTGTCAGTAGATGACCTTCACGCCTCGGACCGAGACGCCCTCCGCCACGAAAACCCTGACGAAATACGTGTAGCCGGCCTTGATCTTCATCATGTTCGGCTTGTTTATGACCAGCGTGACCTGCTCCGCATCGGAACTGTTCGAACTTCCGGACGCGACGCTGACCGGCGTTGTCCCCGCCTTGGCCCGAGTCAGCATGCAGGACGAAAAGCCGCCCGTGCCGCCTCCGTGGTAATAGATCACGTTCTTGATCACGGTGCCGACGGGCAGGTTGACGGGAGCCCAGCCGTACCATGTCGTTTTGGGATCAGCCGCTGAATACACAAATATCTTGTCCGGACTGTGCGACGCGAGAACGGTCGCGGTTTCCCCGTTGACGGGCAGCCCGTCCGCACGCAGGCTGTCCGGCCAAATCTTCAGATCCTCCGCCTTGGCGGTGACGGGGCCGCACAACAGAACAATCGACGCGAGAACGGAAAGGCTTGCCAGTGTACGCTTCATTATCCTTGCTCCTTGAAATGATGACGTCGTCTTGAACGGCCAGTCACCGGCCCGTTTAATAGGTTATTTTCACACCGAAAATCGTCGTTCCGATTCCCGTATAAATCCGGATGAAATACCGGAAGTCCTCCTGGATGACGAGCCAATCTTGATTGTTGATCGTCAGTGGAATGTCGGACGCCAGGCCGTTGCTGGTGGAAATAAAGGCCACCAACTGGGCAGCCTTCCCGAATTTCACCCGCATTAGCTGGCAGTTCGTAATCTTGTCTGCCGTGCTTCCTCCATACTGCAGGTGCACGCTCTTGATGACGCTTCCCACAGGGAGATTAACGGGTGCCCAACCGTACCAGACCGTTGGCGGGGTGCCCATCGAAAACACACCGACCATCTCCGGCCCCTGGAATCCGATTCGATGGGGCGTCGCCCCGTTCAGGGGAATTCCGTCGGTCCTGAATTTTTCAGGCCCTATCAGCAGTTCCGCCGCATTCGCCGCCACCGCCCATAGCATGGCCGTCATCAACCCGACTGCCAAACCCGACATTCCCCGTTTCATACCGTACTCCTTATGCTTTCGCCACCGCGGTAACAGGACCCCATTTCGGAAAAATACACGTGCGTTTCCACATATGCAATTATTATATTTCGAACGGTCTGAAAAGGCCGCGCCGCGCCCGGGCGCGGCAGATGGAGGTATTACCCCCCTGTTTCGTTCCTCCCTCTGTGTGATATGCCTTTTCATGCTGCGATATTAGAAACCCTCCGTGTGACGAAAACACAGAAAGGGGATGGGGTTGTGAGTACTAATCTACCTCGCGTCACGACAGGCGTTCCGGGCTTCGATGAAATCCTGCATGGCGGCCTTCCATCCAACCACGTTTATCTGCTCGATGGATCCCCGGGCTCAGGCAAGACCACATTTTGCATGCAGTTCCTTCTCGAGGGCGTTCGATTGGGCGAAAAAGTTCTCTACTTGACGTTGCTTCATGACAAACTGACCATTGACGAGATGGCCGTTTCGCATGGATGGGACATGACAGGGGTGGAGGTGTGCAGCCTGCGTGTGGAATCCATGGAAGAGTCGCTGGCCGCCGAGCAGACGCTGCTCTCCAGTTCGGAGGTGCAGCTAACCGTTGTGCTAGACTCGGTCAAACAGGCGCTTGACCGAATCAAGCCCAAGCGGGTGGTGTTCGACAGCATCGAACAATTCCGTCTGCTGGCGGGCGAACAGTTGATCTATCGCCAGAAAATACTTGCCTTGCAACGGTTGATGGAAGACAGGCGCATCACGGCGCTTTTTGTGGAGGCAAGCCCCGCGAACGCCGAGTTTAAGACGCTGGCTCACGGCGTGATCGTCCTGGATACCGTCTTGCGGACCTATGGCAACCTGGGCCGACGCATTCAAGTCGAGAAGTTACGCAACGTGTCGTTTGACGAGGGTTACCACTCCTTCAGCATTCTGACCGGCGGAATCGTGATCTTCCCCCGCCTGCATCATACCGGACAGGTGGTCCAGTCGGAATGGGTTCTCGCCACGAGCGGAATCGCCGAAGTGGACGCCATGTTGGACGGCGGCCTGGCCTATGGGTCATCCTGCCTCATCGTCGGCCAAGCCGGGACGGGAAAGAGCACCCTGGCAACTGCCTATGTGTATGCGGAGGCCAAACGGGGAAAACACGCCGCCATCTTTCTCTTCGACGAGCGGGTCGACACCTTTTTGAAACGGTCCAGAGGCTTGGGCATGGACCCCTCACCCCTGATCGAACAAGGGCTGCTCACGGTCGAACGGGTGGACAGTTGGGATATCTCGGCCGGGGAATTCGCCAAACGCCTCAAGGACGTCGTCGAGCAGGACAAGACCAAAATCGTGGTCATTGACAGCCTGACCGGCTACGCCAGCACGATGCGGGGCGATCCTCTGCTCCTCGATCAATTGCATGACATGATGACCTATCTTGGACAACAGGGCGTTTTGTCCCTGATGACGACCACGGAGCACGGCATCATCGGCACCCAACAAGTAGTCATGGATGCCAGCTACATCGCGGACGCCGTGGTGCTTCTCCGGCGTTTCGAAGCCATGGGAACCGTTCGCCTCGCCATGTCTGTCATCAAGAAACGGTACGGAAACCACGAAAAATCCATCCGCGAACTCAAGATCACCTCCGAAGAACTTCTGGTTGGCCAGCCCCTCACGGACCTGCAGGGTGTTCTCACGGGTATTCCGGTTTTTGTAGGCCTCAAAAAGAAACTTATTGCCCCTGCCACCGGAGAGGGGGTCGCGCAACACACTAACAACACTGACAAACGTGCAAAGTAACATTGCCATCCGGTTTTGTCTCTCGCACCCCTCTGACATGGCGGTTGCCGCCAGCCTTCTGCAGCGGGCCGGCTTGGCATTCCAGCCCTGCCCGGACTTCGATACGCTGACCGCTCAAGCGGTCCGGGAATTCGGCGCCCTTCTGATTGAGGAAGAGTGCCTGACGGCCCGACGAATAGAAACACTGAATGCCTTTCTGGATGGACAACCCGCCTGGTCCGATCTGCCAGTGCTTCTGCTGGTCAAGCGGGTTGCCCGCTCGGAACTGGGAAAGCCCTGGGCGTTGCGGATACACAAACCAATTGTCATCGAGCGGCCCATTATTTCCGCTGCCCTGGTTTCCGTCCTCCAGATGGCCATCCGGGCGCGGCAGCGACAGTACGAGGTGCGCGATCTGATTGCCAGCCTGCGGGAGGCCAACCAAAGCCTGGAACAGCGGGTTAACGAGAGAACAGCGCAGTTGGCGCGAACGATGGAGGAACTGACTCGCTCCAACAACGAACTTGAGCGGTTCGCGTCCATTGCATCCCACGATCTGCAGGAACCCCTCCGAATGGTCAAGGGGTTCGTCGATCTGCTGGCAGAACGCTACACGGACGCCCTGGACGATAAGGCAAAAGAATATATCGGTTTTGCCGTCGACGGGGCCAGTCGAATGAGCATCCTGATCAACGACCTGCTCACGTTTTCGCGGGCAGGCGGACAGGAACTGGTCCTCGCGCCCACCCGCCTTGAGGCTCTTCTGGACACCGTGTTGATCAACATGAAGGTTGCCCTCGGGGAGTCCGGAGCCGTCATCACGCACGACCCGCTGCCCACGGTAACGGTCGGCGCCGGTCAAATCACCCAGGTCATCCAGAACCTGATCAGCAACGCGATCAAATTCCGAACTCCCGATCGGCCGTGCCGGATTCACGTAAGCGCGAAAGAGGACGGCAACGACTGGGTTTTCTCCATCCGCGACAACGGGATTGGAATCGACCCCCAGTTCAAGGATAAGATCTTCGTGATCTTTGAGCGGTTGCACGGACGGGACGAGTACGCGGGAACCGGAATCGGCCTGGCAATTTGCAAGAAAATCGTTGAGCGGCACGGCGGTCGGATTTGGATCGAATCGGAACCGGGCAAAGGCACGACCTTCTTTTTCACCATTCCAAAAGCCACCCCGATAGGGCTTGTGAACGGCACCCCCTGTTGCTAGTCTTACTAGTTCCGTGAAGTTACTTTCCCCCATTCGGGCCTGGCTTCTGCTGGCCCTGCTCTATACGGCTGCCTCGCTGGCCTGGTGGAACAGCTACGCGACACGGACGGCCCCGCCGCCTCCCCGGGCAACCTTCGTCCTCCCCGCCGACGCCCCCCGCCTGAAAGCCTCCGTGAGCCGCGATACACCCCGCCAGGCAGTCTTCACCCTCGCCCTCCCCGCCGCCGAGTTGGAGAAAACCGGGCAAATCCGGTTCTTCCTGGCGCCCGACCGCAACCTGCCGGGGTTCACGGTCCAGGTCATCGCCGAAGGCGACCACCATTACAGCTTCTCGCACCTCTACCGCCTTCCCCGCCTCCCCCAGTCCGGCTACTCCTTCACCGTGCCCTTTCTCGGCGACGACCTGTACTGGAAAACCCTCGGCCACACCGGAGCCTGGACACCCTGGGAGCGGGGCGGTCTCCGGCGCTTCGAAATCAAGCTGTTCTCCGCCGTTCCCCTCACCGCCCGCACCCTGGACCTGCGCTATCAGACTGACCCCGCGCCCGCCGTTCCAACGCTGGTCTGGCGCCGCGCGTCGGCCGACTCCCTCCCGCTGGGCGAGCGCTTCGAATTTGACTTCGACCTGGCGGGCTGGAACGGAAATCCCTTCCTCTATAACCAACTGCCCGTCCAGTTCGAGGTGCAGGGCCCCGACGGCAAGGCCCTCCGCCCCCTCCCGTTTCTCTACCAGGATTTCATCGCCGAATCGGCCCTCGAGGGCGAACGGATCCGCCCCTCCGGCCCCAAGCATTTCCGCGTCCGCGTCCGCCCCCTGGCCCCGGGGCCGCACACCTACCGCCTGGTCCTGCAGCCGCCCGGCGGCTCCCCCCGCGTCCTCGCGGAGGGCCGTTTCACGGTGACGCCCGGCTCCCCGCCCGGTTTTCTCCGGGTCTCCGACCGCTCCCCCCGTTTCTTCGAACGGGCCGACGGCCGCTTCGTCTACCTGCTGGGCTGGAACCTGCCCTATCCCGTCGACCGGCCGTACGGCAACGATTACGTGCCCTACCTCCCCTCCGACAGCGGCCTTGCCACCACCCGGAAGTTGCTCGACGACGTTGCCGACTCGGGCGGCAACTTCATCCGCTACTGGCTGAGCGACTGGTGGAACGGGCTGGAGTGGCACGCGTCCGTCGACAACTACGGGGGCCTGGCCCGCTACAACCTGAAGAACGCCTGGCTGAACGACCGCGTCGTGGCGCATTGCGAGAAGCGCGGCATCTACATGCAGTGGGAGACGCTGAACCATGTCCGGCTCAACGAAAACTACGGCTGGCCCCGCCACCCCTACAACCGCGCCAACGGCGGCTTCCTGGACTACCCCCAGGATTTCTGGGTCAACCCGGAAACCCGCCCGTGGTCCGAAAACCGGCTCGCCTACATCATCGCCCGCTACGCCGACTCGCCCGCCATCCACTCCTGGAATCTGATGAGCGAGCCGGACCTCGTCAGCAAGGGGGTCTGGCCGTCCGCCAAAGCGTTCATCCTCTCCCAGACCGCCTTCGTCGCCGCCCTGGACCCCTACGGCCACATCACCTCCAGCCACCTCTGCATGCCGGATCACGATATCGCCTTTTTCCTGAACCCCCGCCTCCAGTTCGTCAACAACAACGCCTACCCCGGACTGGGCGGGCTCGGCGAGGACCAGATCCAGACCATCCGCGACTTCTCCACCCGCTACGGCGGCCACGGCAAACCCATGCTCGTGGCCGAATGCGCGGGCCACTGGGCGGGGGACCCGGCCTACAAGATGCAGCGCGACACGCTGGGCGCGCTCTGGGCCGGCCTCGCCAGCAACCTCGCGGGCAGCCCCCTGAGCTGGTGGTGGAACTTTAACTACGGCGACTCGATGGGCCGCTTCTACCGCATCGCCGCGGATTTCATGGCAGGCGAGGACCTGATCGCCGCCGAAGGCGCCGGCGGGCCGTGGCTCAACCGCGAGACGCGCGTCGAAAGCCGCGACGGCAACGCCCGGGCCCTGATGGTCGGCAACAGCAACCGCCGCTTCCTGTTCCTCTACAACTACGACACGCTCAGCCGCACCCGCCTGATCCCCAGCCTCTGCACGGACACGCGGGTGACGCTCGACGGCCTCGCCCCCGGCGACTACCGGGCCGACTTCTGGGACCTGCGCAAGGGCCGGGCGGATGCCGAGCAGGACGTGACGGCCGCCGCCGACGGAACGGCCCGCCTCTCCCCGCCCGCCTTCACCGAGGGCTGGGCCGTCAAGCTCGTCCCCCGCGCCGAACCCCGCGCCCCGACCCCCGCCCGCCCCCCGCCCGCCCCGGCCCGGCAGCCCCCGGCATCAGCTATTTTAGGTACAGCCGGGGACTGGTCCTGGCGGCTCGAGCCCCTGGCCGGGGTCGTCCATCCCGCCGCCGGGGAACGCGCCCTGGCGGAGGTGCGCCTGGCCCTCCCGGACGCCTGCCGCGGCCTCTACCCCCGCCTGACGGCCGAGTCGGGCGCCGCCGTGCCGTTCGCCTGGGAACCGCTGGACGGGGGCGCGGGCTGGCTTCTGCGCATTCCCGCCGCCGGGCTCGCCGGCCCGGTGCGGGTGACCCCCTCCGAGGAAAAGCCTGACGCCCTGCCCCGCCTCGACGAGGAGACCCTCGGCCTGAAGGTGACGGTCACGCCCGGCCGGTCGCCCTGGCTCGCGGAACGGGAACAGTTCACGGATTGCCTCAAGCAGTATACGGTCCGGAAAAGCGCTCGGGTCCCCGCCATCGACTATCTGGAGAATCCGCTCGGGCCCACCGAGCACTTCCTGGCCGTCTACGAAGGCCCCCTGCTGGCGCCGGCCGACGGGGTTTACGAAATCGCCAGCAACTCCGACGACGCGAGCTTCGTCTCGATCGACGGACGGGAAATCGTGGCCTGGCCGGGCCAGCACGACATGGAAGTGCGCGACCGGCCCAACGAGAACTACTGGCGGCACCGGGCCCGGATCGAATTGAAGAAGGGGCTCCACTGGGTCGAGTATGACCACCAGCAGCGCAGCGGGGGCTGCCTGGCGCGCCTCGGCTGGCGCCTGCCGGAATCGGCGTCCGGAAAGGACGCGTGGCCTTTCATCCCGTTTCCCGACTTCAAGCGGACCCGTACCACCGTCGTGCCGGAGTGGGCGTTCGACGGCCGCATCCCGTGCCGCGTGCAGGTGGAATACAAGGGCAAGGCCCAGGCCCGGCTCGAGCCCTGCTTCGGACTCGAATTGCGCCGGCCGGTCAAACGCCTCTACGCGCTGGCCCTGGACAAGGGCGGGGAACGCGAATTCCGGTTCACGCCCACGGAGGGGCGGCAGGTCATCGAGGTGGACGGCCAGAACGTCCCGGTCTGGGCGTGGAACGATCACTGGCGCCGGTTCTCCCTGGAATGGCAGGCCTGCGTGGATTCCCGGAAAATGCCGGCCCTGAAGCTGATGCTCTACGATATCGATCTGCCCGTGAAAGTGGCCTTCGGCAAGGGCCCGGCCATCGAAAAGAACGTCGCCCGCCGGACCTGGACGGCCTGGCTCCGCCCCGCGGCGGAAGGGCCCGTCCCGTTCACCCTTTCGCTGGGCCCGATCCCTCTTGTGCAGGGCGAACTCGAGGCCCTCCCCTCCGGCGGGTCCGTCCTGGCGGAGGGGAAACCATGAGCCCGCCCCTTTCACCCGGCGCCGGTTCCAACCTGAGCGCCCGGACCGTCCTTTCGCGCAACCAGTGGCTGGCCCTGCTGGCGCTGGCCCTGTTGGCAGCCGCGGCACTGGCGGTTGACGCCCGGCGGTCCCTGATGATCGCCAACGTGGTCGCGATCCTGTTCTACCTCTTTTTCTGCGCCTATAAGCTGATCCTTCAATTACTCTCGCTCGTCCGCCCCGTCCAGCCATTCGATCCCGCGGCGGTGCCGCCGGGCGGCTGGCCCGCCTACACCATTCTCGTGCCCCTGTACCACGAGGAAAGCGCGGTGCCCGGCCTGATGGCGCACCTGCGGAAAATGGACTATCCCGTCGACCGGCTGCGGATCCTACTCCTGGTCGAAGCGGACGATCTCCTCACGCAGCAGGCCATCGCGAACGCAGGCGTGTCGGCCCCCTTCGAGGTCGTGCCGGTGCCCGTCAGCCAGCCGCGCACCAAGCCGAAAGCCTGCAATGTCGGCCTCGGCTGCGCCACCGGCGACTACCTGGTGATCTACGATGCGGAGGACCGCCCCGAGACCGACCAGCTCCGGAAAGCCGCCCTGCAGTTCGCCGCCTCGCCGCCCGACCTGGTGTGCCTGCAGGCGCAGCTGAACTACTACAATCGCGACCGCAACTGGCTGACCCGGTTCTTCACCGCGGAGTATTCCTGCTGGTTCGACTACTGCCTGCCGGGGCTCGTCTTCCTGGACGCCCCCATCCCCCTGGGCGGCACCTCGAACCATTTCCGGCTGGCCGTGCTGCGCGAACTCGGGGGCTGGGACCCGTACAACGTCACGGAGGACTGCGATCTGGGGATCCGGCTCTACCGCTTCGGGATGAACACCGGGCTGCTCGACTCCACCACGTGGGAGGAGGCCACTTTCCGCGTCGCCCCCTGGATCCGCCAGCGCAGCCGCTGGGTCAAGGGCTACCTGCAAACCTACCTGGTGCATCTGCGCGAACACAGGGCCCTGCTGCGCACACGGGGGCCGGGGCGGCTCCTGCATTTCCATTTCCTGTTCGGCGCCACCTGCTTCTGCCTGCTGATGAATCCCTTCTACTGGCTGCTGACGGCGCTGTCCCTGTTCATGGGGCCCGGCTTTCTTTCCGATTACTTCCCGCTCTGGGTGCTGGCGCCCGCGCTGACCAGCTTCCTGGCGGGCAATTTCATCTTCATCCTGTCCGGCATGCTGGCCTGCCTGCGCCGGGGCAACTACCACCTCGTGCCCCACTGCCTCTTCCTGCCGGCCTACTGGGTGCTCATGAGCGTGGGGGCCTGGAAGGGCGCGCTGCAGCTGATCACCCGGCCGTTCTATTGGGAAAAGACGCCACACGTGGGGGTGACCGAATGAACAGGCAACTCCTGCTGGACAAACTGCTCCGGTTCGCGGGCCACACCACGCTCTGCTTCATCCTGTTCTCCCTGATCCTGGCGCTCAAGCACGGGTTGGCCAACGGGGCGTCCGACATGTGGACCATCCATTCCGGGCTGCTCCAGGACCTGACGGCCGACTATCCCATGGGTCGGCAGGGCCTGGTGGGATTCCTGTCCATGATGCCCCTGTCCAGCCTGGCCGCCCTGCCCTTCCTGCCGTTCCTCGATCCGTCCGCTTACGGCTATGGCTGGCTGTACGGGCAGGCCGCCCTGCTCGCCCTGGCCGCCCTGCCCCTGGGCGGTCTGCTGAGGCGGGTCGGGGCGGGCCGCCTCCAGGCGGCCGCGCCGCTCCTGCTGGCGCTGACAGCTTACCTGCTGGGCTCGACGGCCTGGGCCGACCTGCTGCCCTGCCTGGCCATGCTGATCCTGGCCGCCTATTTCGAGACGCGGGAGCTGGCGGAACTGCGCGCGCTGGCGGGCGTGTTCTGGGCGCTGGCGCTCTTCGCCCACGCGGCCGGGCTGGCGCTGGCTTTGCTGCGGGCGCTCTGGCCGGGCTTCCGGCGATCCGGGGGGCGGCCGGAGGCGGAGGCGCGGGCGGTGCGCTGGATCCGGCGGGTTTCAATCCTCTACGGACTGGGCATTTATCTGTTCCTGAATTGGATGATCCTGGGAACCCCCCTCTACCCGTTCGTCACGGCCCCGTGGTGGCGGCTGCCCGGCGGGGACCCGGCCGCCAGCCGCGCGCAGCTGGCCAGGCTGCTCGCGCAGCGGTATCCGGACTGCCGCCCGGTCGTCAGCGGCCTGTGGGGCTACACCGTGCTGCCGCTGCTGGATGCGACCGAGGGCTATCATGTCATGGACTTCCATCCCGGCAAGCTGCCGGCCGACGAAACCGGCAGCCTGGTGCTGGTGCTGCCCGCGGGCCGCAATCCGTTCGCGGCCCTGGGCGATGTGAAGCCCGGCTCGATCCGAATGGACGAGTCGTACGCATCTGTACCTGTTTTCGCGTCAACTCCCGACTGGACATTCGTCCGCCTGGAACTGAAGAATAGCGAATAGCTGATAGCTGATAGCGGATCGGTCTGGTCGTTCGTCTTTACCGTAATCTTTACCGTAATCTCTCTGTCGCTCGCCTGCCCAGGCATAGGCATCGTACAAGTCGATGAACTGAAAGACGCCGTGCCGCGAGCAAGGCGTAGGCAAAGCATCAAACAACAAAACCGGCGCCAAAATATTTTGACGCAACCATTTGCAGCCCAATGACATATGTTCAAATCCAGCCGGCTGGACTGGGGTTTTTCGCGGATGGTCAGGACGCCGGATGTAGCAACAGTCTTGCGCCGCCCGCCATGCCGGCGACTTGCCAGCGCGGGCTCCGCAAGCGGAGCCCCTACACCGCTCGCACATCATGGGCCAGTTCTTGCAACAGAATGTAGGGGCGGTGCTTGTCGCCGCCCGCCATGCCGGCGACTTGCCAGCGCGGGCTCCGCAAGCGGAGCCCCTACACCGCTCGCACATCATGGGCCAGTTCTTGCAACAGAATGTAGGGGCGGTGCTTGCGCCGCCCGCCGTGTCGGCGACTTGCCAGCGCGGGCTCCGCAAGCGGAGCCCCTACACCGCTCGCACATCATGGGCCAGTTCTTGCAAACAGAATGTAGGGGCGGTGCTTGTCGCCGCCCGCCATGCCGGCAACTTGCCAGCGCGGGCTCCGCAAGCGGAGCCCCTACACCGCTCGCACATCATGGGCCAGTTCTTGCAACAGAATGTAGGGGCGGTGCTTGTCGCCGCCCGCCATGCCGGCAACTTGCCATCCGGAGGGGCGAGCTGCCGGCTTCGTGAAGCACTACGCCGAGCCACGCCGCGAGCCCTCCTGCGCCAGGCCGAGTCCACACCCTGAAGAAGCCGGCGTGGAGTCGGCGGTCCTCCGCCGTAAGCGCATTGCAGGCGCGAAGCAGATCCGCGTCACGGCCGGGGACGGCCGAGTCCACACCCTGAAGAAGCCCGGCGTGGAGTCGGCGGTCCTCCGCCGTAAGCGCATTGCAGGCGCGAAGCAGATCCGCATTTCCCTTCCGTTACAGCCCCAATCTTTCAAATGTTTCGGGGGGACAGGGAGCGGAAACCAGGGCCTGCCTCAACCGCTCGCGCATCTCACGCAGCTTTCCGGGCTCCTGCTCAACGCGATTTTCAGGCGCCAGGGTGAACGGCCGGCGCCGGAAAAGGAAGCTCGGACAGTCCTGCCCTTCCACCGGAACACGCCACTGGGGAATCGTGACTCCGGGAATAAACAGGCCGGACGTCATCTCCGGCGACACCCGAAGCCCGGTTGTCGAATACCAGTTCAGCTGACGGTCCGAGCGGCAGCCCTGGGAGAGGATCCACTCGTCGGTGGCCAGACACACTCCGGCGCCGAAGTCCCCGAACAGCACCTGATCCCGGTGCGTTTGGGTCTTCCCAAGCACCAGCGGCAAAAGGCTCAGGCCATCTGGGCCATCCGCGGCGGCATCACCGCACAGGTCGCGGACCAGGGCGTTGACGTCAACCGCGGTGGTGAGCGCGTTCCTCCTGCCGGGGCTCGCCTGCGGATGACAGACGATCAGCGGGATGCGGGAATGCGCCTCGCGATGGGGAAAGCCCTTGGCATACGGATTCAGCAGCGACCGGTCCTCGCACAACTCGTGGCCGTGATCCGTGGTGAACACCAGGGCCGTATCCCGCCAAAGGTCCAGCTCGTCCATTTTGTCCAGCAGACACCCCAGCCAACGGTCCACCATCGCAACCTTGCCGTAATACTGGGCGCGGACCCAGGCAAGCTCCCCGTCCGAAGCTTCGGCCAGGAACCGGTTGGTTTCGGCCCGATTCTGATAGGGCGGCCAGCAGGTGAACTCGGGATGATCCTTCCCGTCCGGGCTATACATCGTCCGGTACGGCTCGGGCAGGAAATGGGGCTCGTGCGGATCGAAACACTCGGTCCACAGGAAAAACGGCCCCGCCCGGTTGCGGCCGAGCCAGTCCGCCGACCGCCGCATCACCTGCGCGCAAGGGAAATACGACTCCTCGCCGGCGAAGTGGCGGGCGTTGGCGAAGTAGGCGCTGCCCCAGCCGCCCGTCTTACTCCAGTGATCCGGCCGCCAGCGGTCGATGCTCCGCACCCACTCGGGCGTCTGCCCCAGAGGCGTGGCATCCCACGGATCAAGCTCGTGGCCGCGAATGAACTCCGCCCCCTGGAAGGATTCAAAATAACCGTGCGCTGCATTCTCCCAGTAATGATAATGATCCGTGATGATCTGGGTGGCGCAGCCGCATCTGGCGGCGTCGCTCGCCACATGGCGGTCCCAGGGTTCCAGATGCCCCCACCCGCGCCACAGGAACTCGCGGCGCCCCGTCATCAGCTCGCGCCGGGCCGGCATGCACGGCAGCGACCCGACGAAGTGGTTGTCGAACACCACGCCCCGGGCGGCCAGCCGGTTTATGTTCGGCGTCCGCACGGGGCTGGCCCCGTATGGCTCCAGGCAATGGAAATTCAGGCTGTCAAGCAGGACCATCACCACATTCATGCGCCTTGCTCCTTCATCAGCCGGGCCGGGCCGACGCCTTCGGCATACGTGGCATCCACGGAAGCCGCCGCCGGATCCGGCCCCTGCCGGCGATACAGCAGCACGCCGTCCGTGTCCCCGTCCTCGCAGGACCCCAGCATGGTCTCCAGGCCGGGCATCCAAGTCACCGCTTCCCGGGTGCCGTCCGGCCAGTCCAGGGTTAACTTGGACGGTTTGCCCTTCATCCCATCGCCCGGCATGAACGCGTTTTCGAAATCAGGGACAGCGGAAGCGCGGTAGGGAACCAGGAGCGTAACCAGGGTATCCATGTGCCCTTTCCACGGCCGGCAGGCCAGGGATACCTGGGGAGCGGGCGTGCCGCCGAAGCGCCCCATGTCGCGGATCCAGCCCCGAGGGGGATTCCCCTCGCCTTCGTAAGTTTCAATAACGGCCTCGTCGGGCGCCCGGACAAAGGCCAGAAGCAGGTTGGCGTCCGCATGGCACGTGTGAACACGGCGACGGGCGGCGTCCACCTCCACGCGACCGGGCGACAGCTGCCAGTTCAGTTCCAAAGCGGGCGTCTCATGCTCGGCGCCGCGCCCCTTCTCGTTCCACCGGGTGATTTCGTCGATGACCAGCGCCCAGCGCCCGTGGGCCCAGAAAAGGTGCCGGGTATGAACCGCCGCCAGCCCCTGCCCGAGCCCCTCGGAAAACCACCAGCCGAAACGGCCCGGCCAGTATCCGCCCGAATATCGGCTGGAGACGCAGTCAAACCCCGGCGCGTGAAAACTCCGGAAAACGTCGGGGTTGACCGTGAACTGGTTCCAGCCGTTAAGCGAAAGCGTGTTGTGGGCGCGGGTCGATTTGGCGTAAGGGCCCAGGGGATCGCTCATCTCGTAGCTGATCCGACCCGGGTCCACCAGCAGCGACCGGCCATGCGCGTGCAGCTGGATCGCGTTGCGGCTCAGGTGACAGTGGGCGCCGCCCCAGCGGGTGGCGTCGAACGTCAGGCAGGTGGCCTCCTCGCCCCACCCGTCGCGCAGGAAGGCCTGGCCGGCGTGCGGAAAGACCTGGCTGGCGGGAGGATCTCCCGCCGCCAGCCCATGCACCTGCCGGAACGCGTCGCGGCGCTCGCGGGCGGCGTTCCGGTGGCTCCCCTCCCAGGCGCCCTCGCTGTCGTGGAGCCCGCACAGAGAGCCGTTGGGGCGGGTGGCCGCCATGCTGTAATCGTGCATGGCCGATACAATTTCAACCGAGAAGGCAAAGCCCAGGTCGGGCCACATCTTCCCCAGGCGCAGGCAATCGCCGAGGAGCAGCGTCATCCAGGCATGGTAACCCGGATTGCACTCCGCATGCACGCCATCCGGCAGGACCTGCCGGCGGGCGGCGTCATTCATCACAGTCGCGCCCATGCGGCGCCAGCCTTCGGCCTCGGGCAACATCGGAAGCCGCAGGCCGCATTCGATGAGCGTCATGGCCTGCTTCATGCGAAAATTGCCACGGGGCGACAGGTTCGCGCCGATGTAACGGAGTTCCCCCGCGATATCGCCGAGCACGCCCGCCAGGAAGAGGTCATCCCAGGCGGGGCTGGCGGAAAAAACCGCCGCCGCTTCGGCGAAGAAGGCCACCCGGACCGCCAGGTTCAGGCCGTTGTCATACCGGGGCATGACCCAGTCAGGCAATGCGGGATGAACCCGCATCCAATCAGCCAGATAATCCCGGGCCGCCTCCGCATAGGCCTCGTCCCCCGTGGCGGCATAGCCCGCCATCAGCGCCGGAAACCAGAGAAAGCGCTTGGGCCGCTCCTTCCAGACATGGTTGGCGATTTGGCTGCCGGTATAGTCAATGCCGGAGCGCCCGATGGCGACGTAGGTTCCGTCGACATAATGAACCTCCCCCCGCAGGGCATGAGAGGCCTCCTCCCGCAGCTTTTCGTCAAATTCCGGCAGGGGTTTGCCCAGCGCCTCTCCGTACCGGCAGGCGGCCTTCCGTAAGCCCTCGCGATCGATCGGGGCGAAGCCGGACTGTTCGTCGGAATGGGTCTGTGTTTTCATAATGCGTCCGTGTTTATGGCAAGCATCTTCGCTTTCATAACGCCTTCACCTCGCCCGGATAACACAAGGTCACCAACGAACGCCGATTCTGATCCTCGCGCACGAGGCGGTCGACATCCTCCGGACTCCAGCCATCGGTCAGCACGGCCAGCAGACGGTCCCGAACGTCCTTGAACCGCGGGTCGTCCGCAAGGTTCCTGACCTCGCGCGAATCCTCGGACAGATCGAAAAGCTCCAGCCCCTGATGATGGTAATAATTCAACTTGTGCGGACCGAACCGTACCATGCGTTCCGGGCCCTTCGTGTCAGGTCCGTCATACTCGCAAAAAACGGGCGCGTCCGGCAAGGGGGATCCACCCCTCAGCGCCGGTGCCAGGCTTCGCCCGTCCAGGGGAACGGTCCAGGGTCCGGCGTCGGCCAGCTCCCGCAGCGTCGGATACAGGTCGAGCAGGGAAACCGGCGTGTCGACGACGGCGCCGCTCCGTACCCCCAGCGCCGGCGCGCTCACGATCAGGGAAACGGCGGCCGACTCTTCGAAAAACACCTGTTTCCCCCACAAGCCGTGCTCGGCCCACATCTCCCCGTGGTCCGCGGTGTAGATGACAACCGTGTTGTCGGCCTGACCGCTCTGCTCGAGGGCGTCCAGGATCTCCCCCATCCAGAGATCCACCTGCGTGATCATGGCCAGATAGGCGCGGCGGGCGTCGCGGTCCTGTTCGGGGGTCAGCCGATCGAACCCCCAGCAGCGCCGCCAGTGCTGGTGGCGCGGGTGCAGGGCCTCCGGCCCCAGGGGCTCCGGGATGGCGACCCCGGCATAGCTGTCATACAGTTCCCGGGTGCAGCATTGCGGATAGTGGGGGCCGGCGAACCCGACCACGTGGCACCAGGGCTTTTCCTGTTGTCCCTTTTTTAGAAAATCAACGGCTGCCGTGACGCGGGCGCCTTCATCCCGCATGCGCTTTTCGAAGACCGGGTCGCCCTCGAAGTGAAGGTCGGCCCAGTAGCGCTTGCCAGTGGTGGGATCGGGCCTTTCTTCGCCCCACCGGAAGCCGCCGATCTGGCAGCGCGGCTCGTTGACGTGTTCGTGGAAACCGTGGTGATAATCCTCTCCCACGAAGTGCATCTTCCCATTCAAGACCGTGTGATACCCGGCATGGCGCAACATGTGCGCCCAGGTGGGCAGATCGCTCCGGAACGTCGAGCCGTTGTCGTAGCAGGGAATCTTGAATGT
>JBIIYJ010000359.1:0-5088 GCA_044346855.1 Kiritimatiellia bacterium | reverse complement strand
TCCTTGCCGTGGCGCGGGGTGAACTTGGCGGGGCCGAACCGGCGCGCTTCGGGGTTCCAGCGGAACATCTTGGGCGTGCGGAAGGAGGGGTCGTCGGGCGACCAGAAATAGATGCGCTCATAGCCGTTGGAGACGTTGCCGTCGAACAGCACATAGCCGACCGCGTTGGTCTCGGTGTCCAGCAGGACGGGGGCGTAATAGGGAATCGACCCCGGCAGCAGATCCACCTTGGGAAAGGCCTTCGGGCGTTCCGCTCCCTGCGCGGCGAAGGTCATGAACAGGGCCAGAACCCCGAAAGTCCCGGCCAGAATCGATTTGATCATAAGCGGGTTCCTCTTCATTAGCATTGCATACCTTACCACAGGAAAAAAGCTTCCGCAAGAATAAGGGAAGCGATCAATCCGTCAGGGTGATGAGCGACCAGGCGGGCATCTCGAATTCGACGGTTCCGTCGCGGACCGTCAGCGTTTTTTCCTCCGCCGCCCCGCCCGTGGCGATCGTCGCCACCCATCGCAACTCGGCTGCGGACGCCGGGATGCCGCTGACCGACACCGGGCGCGCGGCCCCGTAGTTGACCAGGTGCAGGACAAGCGCCTTTTTCCCGCCCCGGTAGGCCGCCACGGGGACATCCGCCCGCGAGCTGACCGCCGTCAGGGGCTGGGCGGGCTTCGGGGTGTTGCGGATCAGCTGCTCGAGGAACCGCAGGCGCACCGTATCCTCCAGCCGGCCGTCCGCCCCCGCCATCAGGAGCGGATAATCGTCGGAATACTCCCACACCAGCGCGCTGCGGGGGCGGGCGTGGGCCAGCACCTCCAGGGTCAGCTTCGCTTCCTGGATCGCGTAGAAGGCGCTTTTCAGGTCGTGCGGCGTGCGCCAGGAGGAGGCGTCCCAGCCCAGTTCGGTGACGTCCAGTGGCAGGCCGAACCGGCGGGCCATGGCGGGCCAGGCCGCGTATTCCGCCGGCAGAGCCCCGCCCCACGAGTGGAACCCCGCGCCCCCGATGTGCCGGGCGGAATCCGGGTCGGTGACCGCATAAACCCCGTAGCTCTCCGTGCCGCGCGGCTCCGCCACGTCGCCCAGCAGCAGCTTCGTCTTCAGCCCGAGCCGGGCGAACCGCTCGCCGAACCGCAGGATCATCTCGCGGTGCTGCTCCGCCGTGAAGAGCACGCGCACCCCCATCTCGGGCTCGTTGAACGAAAACAGCTCGGGCTCGACGCCGTATTTCTTTTTCAGGTACAGCAGATAGCTCCCCGCGCTCTCCAGCACCTCGGGCCACAGGGCCGGCGCCACCGTGCGGCGCGAGGCCCACCGCCCGCGCGGCGCCCCCTCGTACATCCACTCGGGCAGGTCCCACACGCTGATCGTCAGGGGGACGCCGCGCCGGGCCAGCTCGCGGGCCAGCTCGAAGCGGCGGCGCAGGGCGGAATCCGGCGCGTCCCGCGCCTCGAGCCGGGCCCAGTCCGTCTCCTCGGCCGAGGCGTTGTCGTTCTCCGCCTCCCACTCGTAGAGCGGCATCTCGATGCGGGCGCGCACCGGCTCCAGGCGGGCGATCAGGCTGGTGGCCACGGCGGTGTCGAGGCCGTAGACGAAGTTGCCGCCGAACCCCTCGAAGGCCGGCGCCGGGGCCGGCCCGGAGACCGCGACCCGGACCGGCTCGCGGTCCGGCTCCCCCGACACGCGGAGCGTCAGCCGGAACCGGACCCCCGCCCCGCGGCGCACCTGGGGCCCCGGAAGCAGGGGGATCACCAGCGAATAGCTGGGCACGCCCCATTCCCGGTCGTCCTGCAGGAAAATGGCGCGCGGGGAATCCAGGCCCAGGCGGAGGGTGAATTTTTCAATGCCCGACTCGATCAGGACCCCGTCCGCGCCAACGGCCTCGAGAAAGCGGGACTCTTTCTCGGACTGGAAAGTCGAGGGCGCCTCGGCCCGGGCGACGGTCGCGGTCCCGCGCAGAAGCGAGATCTGCGACTCCGAGAACGGGCGCACGGGAAGCTGGAGGAAATAGTAGAAGCCCTCGGTGGCGAAATCGTTGCCGGCCGTCGCCGCCAGGTTGAGCGCCGCCCCGTCCGGCAGCATCCGCACGCGCTGCTCGTAGGCGACGCGGCCTCCGTTTTCAAGCGGGATCTGCCCCCGGCCGGTCGCCTCGCCGTTGGTGACGGCGTAGGTGACGCCGGTGACGGAAAAGGGGTTTGAGGCCCCGTAGGATCGCCAGCCCGGGCCGGCGATCCGGATCTCGCCGCTGAGGGAGAGCGGCCGGCCTTCGATCGAGAGAAGGCGCAGCCGGCCGGTCCCGTCAAAGTGAACCGGATCCGGGGCGGCCGGGGCGGCCGAAGCGGCGGACGCGGCCAGGAAGGCCAGGGCCGCGAGAAGCGGGAGCAGGCGGAGCGGACTCATGCGCGGCTTCCTCCGGGAAGGGGGTCCGGGGCGATGGCCGGCACGGTCAGCACCCACCGGCCGCGGGTCACGGCCGCCAGCAGGGCGAGGTAGAAGATCCAGCCGGCGACGAAGCTGAACGCCAGGGCGGCCGGGCCCGGCAGCCGCGGGGCGAGGACCCCGTGAAGCGCGTGGATCACGCCCATCATGAGGGCCATGGCGAAGAGGCACAGCGCGATCTGGCGGCAGACGGAGTTGAGGCTCCGGCGGGCCTCGTAGGCGCTGATGAGCCCCACCATGGGAAACGTGGTCATGAAACCGCCGATCTGGGCCTTGATGAGCACGAGGAACGCCACCACCAGGGCGATGAGGGGGATCTTGATCCACAGCGGGAGGGGGCTGCGGTAATGGGGCTCCGGCACGACGGGGGCCAGGCGGAACGCGGCGGCCCCGATCCCGGCGACCGCGGCGACGGCGACCCAGAAGGCCGGCTCGCCGGCCGGCAGGAGCGGCTTCATCGCGGCGGCCAGCAGGCAGTAGCCGGCGGCGCAAAGCGCGATAACGGGAACAATGGGCCAGCCCAGGCGGTAATGGAGGAAGCGGACGCCATAGGTGAACAGGAGCAGCACGAGCAGGCCCGCCACGCTGGCGATGCCCACGCCCCGACCGAGGGAGAGCGTGGCGCAGGTGAAGGGAAGCGGCAGGCTGAGCATGAAGGCCTTCCAGGCGGGATTCCGGAAGGCGGCCAGCAGGCCCGCCATGGTCGTGACCACCGCCATCAGCACCCAGTCCCAGGCTGTCACTTGAAACGTCACATCGCTCTCCGGTTGACCCCGTATAGTGGAGGAAGAGGGCGGCCGGGTCAAGCCGAGGCCTCGAAACCGCCGTAAACACGGGCATTTTATTGACTTTCCGGGAGCTTGGGCGTAAAATCCGCAGTTACTACTCCGCTTTCTGTCTCCATCCTGAAAGAACCCGCATGAAACCGCTGAGCGTCATCGCCCCCGTTTTCGGCTTGAGCCTTCTCGCCCTGCATGCCTTCGGACAGGTCCCCGTCATCACCTCCATCAGCTCCGAGGAATACGTCTCCTCCATCGCCATGGAGCATCCCGATGTGGCGGCGGACTCCAAGGGGCAGCCCCACATGGTGGCCGACTTCGGGGTCGGCAACAGCCTGATGAAATTCCACCGGGTCAAGGGGCGCTGGGACGGCGGCGTCTTCGCCACCGGCTCGCGCGGCGGGCGTTACGACGCCTCGCGCCTCTACATCGGCCAGATCGAGATCGACGGCAAGGACCGCGCCTGGATCTCCTGCAAAATGGGCGTCAAGGAATACGGGGACATGTACGGCCAGGGCGTCTGGCTCTTCCGCGACGTGGACACCAATCTCCGCCCCACCGAGCAGTTCTTCCGCTTCGTCAGCGTCTACAAGGGCATGGGGCTGGTTTCCACCGATGCGAAATACGACGACGAAGGGGTGGTGCTGGGAACCTTCGGCAACTGGGAAAAGCTGAACGCCTCGGGCCAGACCCTGGGCCGGGGCAGCATCAACGCCGGGCACGGCGGCGAAAAGGTCCGGTTCCGGATCGCCTCCTACGCCCCCCGGTTCGGCGCCGTCCCCGGCCGCGCCTACGCCGACGGCATCTGGCACACGGCCATGAACGGCTCGAGCGCCCTCTCCTCCAAGTACCAGAACAACCAGCGTTACAAGGCCGGCCTGGGGCCCGTGACCTGGGCCGAGCACAGCGCCTATCCCATCCAGGGCGACGACTACTGCCACCCCGGGGTGGGAATCGACCTGGACGATCCGCGCGTCTGCTACATCGGCAGCGTCTTCGAGGACGGCAACCTGTGCATCAACGTCTGGGATGGCAATCGCCTCCTTTTCAATCCCTTCTCCCTCAAGGTGCTGGATTTCGACGCCCGCTGGGAAGGGCGCGCCGGCGTCAAGTTCGCCCCGGCCATCGGTGGCGGCGCCTTTGTCTTCTGGGCCTCGGGAAGCGTCATCAAGATGGCATATTTGTCTCAGAAGGGCGTCTCCACCACGCCCGTGGTGGTCACCGCCGGCCGCTCGCCGGCCGCGGCCACGGACCGCTACGGGAACGTTCACCTGGTCTACCACAACGGCGGCATCCGCTACCGGAAAATCCAGGTCTCCGTCCTGCAGGGCCTCTCGCCCAAGGGCCGCGTCGAAAACACCCGCACGCCCCGGTTCCGCTGGACCAGCACGAAGGCGGCCAGCTACACCCTTGAAATCAGAAAGGACGGGGGCGACTGGGAGGCCAAGACAAGCTCCTCCAACGCCTGGCGGCCTTCCGCTTCCCTGGCCGTGGGCGATTACGTCTGGCGCGTCAAGGAAGGCAAGCCCGGCAGCGCGGGCAACTGGACCAAGGCGCTCCCGTTCCAGATCCCGCCGGCTGTCCCGGCCCCCGGTTCGCCGGACGGCCGCTATGCATATGCGCCGGTGCGGCCGACCTTCCGCTGGACGTCGAGCGACCCCAAGGCCAACCGGCATGTGGTGAAACTCTTCTCCAATGGAGATTTGGTCGACTCCATCATCGTCGCCGGCCCCGCCACCTCCCTGCGCTGGCCGGCCAATCTCGGCGCCGGAAGCTACACGTGGCGCGTCAAGGCGGTCCGCTACCTGCCCGAACACAGCGTGGACAGCGACTGGAGCCCCGACATCGACTTCCAGGTTGCCGTGCCGGGCTCCTG
>JBIIYJ010000358.1:0-5108 GCA_044346855.1 Kiritimatiellia bacterium | reverse complement strand
ACCCGCTTTCCCGAGGACTTGGCTGTTCTGAACAACCTCGTCTACAGCCTGGCGCTCCGCCCCGAGACCATCCCGCGAGCCCTTGACCTGCTGCCGCGCCTGCTGGAGCGGGCGCGGCAGGACGTTCGCGTCATGGACACGGCCTCGGCCGTCTACGCGGGCTCCGGCCTGCTGGATCAGGCCGACGTGATCCTTGAGCAGATTCTGCGGACCGCGCCGGAAGGCAGCCGCTCGTGGTTTCGGGCGCGCGTGCGCCAGGCGGAGGTCCTGCTGCTGCGCGGCCAGCCGGAGGCCGCAGCGAAAGCCCTGACGCAGCAGGTCGGCCGGTCGGCCGGGATTCCCGACGAGGATATGCTGATGGCGACGCGCCTGCTGGAAGAGGCCCAGACCGAAGCCCTCCGCGCCGCTGCCCGTAAGGTGCCACCGCCCGCGGTCCCGTTGCCGTGATGTCGGGTTCAGGCCGGCTCAGGTGGTCTTCCGTCGACGGCGGAGGGAGCTCAGCGAAAGCAGGATGGCCGAGCCCAGCATGATCACCTCGGGCGGCTCGGGGATCGACAGCGTCACGTCATCGAGGCCGTAATCCTGAGCGCCCGCGCCCGTTCGATCGATGTAGACCCCGAGCCAGTCGATCGTGGACAGGTCGTCAAGGTACTCGCCCTCTGACCCCAACGTCCAGAACTCCGGCTCAGCAAAGAAGTTGAAGTTCACCCTCACGCCAGGTGCCCCACCGCCCGCGAACAGGTTCTCCGCCTGCACGTTGACCGTATCGTTCCAGTGGTCCTGATCCGACTCGGGATTGACCACGGTTGGAAACGTGATCTTGAGCCAGTTCTGATTGGCCCCGTTGTCCAGCGTTGTCCAGCCGCTGGCCCACTCCGCCTCGCCCGCGGGAAGCGCCCCGGACCAATCATGCTGCCCGAGGATCACGTCGGCCCGCGCCGAGGCGACCCAGCTCGCGACCACCGCCACGGCGATGCACGAGACCATCCTCGACGCCCACTCTTTGCCCATCGTACTCATGACGGATTGTGCAAACGCGGAACCTGCCCTCGCCCTCAGTGCCTCTCCGCCTCGATACGGTAGCATTTTGGACCCGCTTCCGTCGAGTCGCGATCCCCGGCCGATCCCCGGGCCGCACGGAGGCCGACATTGACGCCGGGGGCTCTTTATTCTAGACTGCAGCAGTTCCCGGTCGTCAGAGGGGAGCCCGGAGGCCGCAGGGATGACGCTCAAGGATGGCAGGAATCGCGCCGCTGGTTCAAAGGCCAAGATCCGCATCTTCCTGGTCGACGACCACCCGATTGTGCTGACGGGGCTTCGCCTCCTGATCAACCAGGAAGACGACATGGAAGTCTGCGGGGAGGCCGGCGCCAGCGCCGAGGCGCTTTCGGCCGCTCTGCGCCTCAAACCCGACGTCGCGGTGCTCGACATCTCGCTGGAAGGCGTCAACGGGATCGAGCTTCTCCGCCAGATCCATCAACAGCTCCCCGAAACCCAGGTGCTCATGCTGTCCATGCACGACGAGAGCCTGTACGCCGAACGGGCCGTACGGGCCGGAGCGCGCGGCTACGTCATGAAACAACTGCCGCCGCAGACGGTGCTGACAGCCCTGCGCACCGTCGCTTCCGGCGAACCGTACTTCAGCGACCGGATGAAGGCGCAGATGATCAAGGGGCTTCTGGATGGTGCGGGCGACGGCAAGAGCAGTGTCGAGCGGCTCAGCGACCGTGAGCTGGAGATCTTCGAGCTGATCGGAGCCGGCTGCACGGTCCGGGACATCGCCGGACGCCTGAATCTCAGCGCAAAGACCGTGGAAACGCACCGCGACCATATTCGTCAGAAGCTGGACCTGCGCAACTCGGCCGACGTCGTGCACCGGGCCATCCGGTGGGTGACGGGCGAGGGCTCTGCAGCCCGCCTGCCGGATGCCGACAAGCCCGAGGCCTAGTAGGCGAGCGGGGCAAACACGGGATACCCCCCCAGTTTGGCCCTGCCATTCAAGAACGTCAGCTCCACCAGAAAATCGATCTCCGCCACGGTTCCGCCGGCCTTCTCGATCAACCGGGCCGAAGCCAGGGCCGTGCCGCCCGTGGCCAGCAGGTCATCGATCAGCACCACCGGTTCCCCGGGCTCGAACGCATCCTGGTGGATGGCCAGCGTGGCGGATCCATACTCCAGATCATAGCTCTGCTCGAACGTCTTGTACGGCAGCTTGCCCTTCTTGCGGATCGGCACAAACCCCACCTTCAGCCGGTCCGCCAGCGCCGCGCCGAACACGAATCCGCGCGCCTCAATGGCGGCGATCTTCCCGATCCGCATGCCCTTCAGGCGCGCCTCGAACATGCGCAGGGCGGCGCGAAACAGCTTCGGGCTGGAGAGAATCGGTGTGATGTCCTTGAAGACAATGCCGGGAATCGGAAAATCCGGCACGTCTCGAATGGCCGCCTTGAGCTGTTCGATCTTCATATCCGCACGCCGCCTCCCTGCAGGGCGGCGCACACCCGCGCCGCCACCGCCGCAGAAGATACCGCACGCGCCGCACCGCCGGAAGCGCTTTTGTCAGGGGCCTGGTTACACCGGGCGCATCCCGGTTTCAGTGCAAGCCGGGTGGTCGCACGCCTATATCCACGCAACCCAAGGCGCGAAAGGCTGCGGGAGGGGGGCCCAAACAAGCGGGCACGCACGCCCTTTACCGCCCCGCCCGCAGGGTCGGGGCGGTGGCGAACGTGGCGCGGATCGGGTTGCGGCGGTCCCGCCGCTCGAAACCGGACGCGGGATCCGCCTTCGTCCCGCTACACGCGGAACTTCGGCGTGACAAGGATCGGTCTGGATGCAAGGCGACGAGGGGGGCGCCAGGCTTCCCGTCTGCGCCCCCAGGGCAGACGCATCTAAAGCGCTTTTCCGCTTCGATTTGGAGCCCTTCTCGGGGTCGGCGTCGGAATCGGCATCGGAATCGATGACATCCCGCGGGGCCGTTACCCGAAACTGTGCGGCACGCCAATCTCGATACCGATACCGATACCGACCCCGACGCCGAAAGGAATGCGCGCGAAGCCGCCCTGCATGCCTCACGCTTCCTGACTTCCTGAGTCCCAGAGGGCATCCCTGACGGTTTCAGCATTCGTTTGAGAGCCGGCCCCTGTTACACCGCTTTTACAATCCTTTCGCGGGCAGGTGACAACTGCCCCGGGCGGTTGTGATGGAATGGCGGCGATGAAGGGAAGGGCGCCATGTGGGCAACGACAACCGACCGTGTCCGATTCCGCGATGGCCAGGCGGCGCCGCCCGGAGTAGAGTGCTTCGCGGAACCGGTCCGGCCAAGTTCGGGGGGGAGGCGTATCATGAACGCGATGGCATGGGGCGACGTTGGAGCACGGACCGTGCGGTGGCTGGTGGCGGGAGGTGTCTGGATGCTGGTGGCAGCGGCCTCCGCGAAGTCCGCCGACCCGGTGGTACGCTGCCGGATTGAGCTGGATCAGGGCGTTCTGCCCGCGGGCCGGACACACACGGCGGTGGTGAAGGTCACGCTGGACGCGGACCGCCCGGCCCACGTCACCGAGCGGCCCGCGGTCAACCTGGCCGTGGTGCTGGACCGCTCGGGCTCGATGGGCGGCGAGAAGCTCGAGAAGGCCAAGGAGGCAGCCATCGAGGCGCTGCGCCGCCTGGGCCGCCGGGACCTCTTCTCGCTGGTCATCTACGATCATACCGTCGAAACGATCGTGCCGGCCCAGAGCGCGGCCAACACGGAATGGATCGAGGCGCGCATCCGCGAGATCCGTAGCGGCGGCAACACCGCCCTCTTCGCCGGCGTCAGCCAGGGCGCCGCCGAGATCCGCAAGCACGTCGGCGACTCCTTCATCCACCGCATCATCCTGCTTTCGGACGGGCTCGCCAACGTCGGTCCCAGCTCGCCCGAGGACCTCGGCCGCCTGGGCGCGGGCCTCATGAAGGAGGGCATCTCGGTGACCACCGTGGGCGTGGGCAGCGACTACAACGAGGACCTCATGGCGCGGCTGTCGCAGAACAGCGACGGCAACACCTACTTCGTCCGGTCGGGCAGCGACCTGCCGCGCATCTTCGCCGCCGAGCTCGGCGACGTGCTCAGCGTGGTGGCCAACCGCGTGAACCTCGTGATCGAATGCCCCGAGGGCGTGCGGCCCATCGGCATCCTTGGCCGCGAGGGCCGCATCCGCGGGCGCACGGTGGAGCTGTCCCTGAACCAGCTCTACGGCGGACAGCAGAAGTTCGCGCTGCTGGAGGTGGAGATTCCCGTGGGCGCGGCCGGCGAGGCGAGGCCCGTGGCGTCGGCCCGCGTGAGCTACATGAACCCGGTGACCCAGCGCTCCGAGGCGGATGAGGCCAGCGTGACCACCCGCTACACCGACCGGCCGGAGGAGGCGGCGCGCTCGATCAACATCGTGGTGCGCCGGGACTCTGAGTTCAACTACAACGTCGTGGCCCAGGAGAAGGCGATCACCCTCGCCGACGAGGGCAAGGCCGAAGCGGCCGCTCAAATCCTTCGCCAGTCGGCCGAGAAATTGCGAGGCGTGGGCAAAGAGTATGACGACAAGGAACTGCTCAGGAAGGCGGGCGAGATGGAGCAGCAGGCGGGCCGGATCGAAGCCGGGAAGAACCTGTCCACGGATGACCGCAAGCAGCTTCGCGCCGAGTCCTACCAGATGAAGAACCAGCAGAAGAACCAGTGAAGACGCGCACGTTGATCCTCTATTGGCTGCTGTTGCTGGCCCCGGCCGTGCTGCTGGGCGGGTGGGCGTTCCGCCTGCTCGGCCACGAGCGCGAGCGCACGGAGCGGCAGGTCCGGCAGGCCGCGGAGCTGCGCGTCGCGGCCGCGGCCGCCGGCCTGCGCCTGAGCGTGGCCCAGGCGCAGGGCGAGCTGATGGGGCTGCTGCGGGAGCTGCCGCCGGGCGGCGAGGCGGAGAAGCTGGCGGCGCTGCGCGAGGCCCGCCCCCTCGTGCGCAATGCGTTTGTGTGGACGCCGGCGGCGGGCGTCGTTCACCCGCGCGCCGGCGAGGCCACGGCGGAGGAACAGCGCTTCCTGTCCCGGTACGAATCGCTGTTTGGCGGGCGCGATTCTTGGGCAGCGCCCG
>JBIIYJ010000103.1:0-16344 GCA_044346855.1 Kiritimatiellia bacterium | reverse complement strand
AAACCCGCCTGGAAGAGCCGGAAACAATCCTGGAAGGCGAAGTCGGCCCCTCATATCGGAATACGGTCAAAGGCAATCTCGGCACGGCCACGATTAATGCCAGCGCCGGCGCGGAAGGCTCTGTCCGAGTGGGCGAAAACGGGTACGAGGCCAGAGGACAGATCGGCCTCGGAGCCGACGTGCGGGCGGCGACCAAAAAGTTCGCCGTGGGCGACAAGGAGGCCGGCGCCAGCCTGAAAGGGAGCGGGCGGCTTGAGGTTTCGCTCATGGCCAAGGGGAAGGCGGGCGCCTATGTGGATGAAAAGGGGATCACCTTCGGAGCCGAAGGTTCAGCCGGGCTGTATGCCAAGGGCGAGCTGAAGTTGAGCATGGAAGCCCACGTGTTCGGGGTAAAAACGAACGTCAACCTCATCGCGTCCGGGTACGCCGGAGCGCTGGCCGAGGGGAAAGCCGTGGTGACCTTGGGCTGGAATGGCAAGGTGTCGTTCGTGGCCTCCCTGGGCGCGTCCCTCGGGCTAGGCGGCGGCGTGGCGGTCGAGTTCGAGATGGACGCGGAAGAGTTGATGCAAAAACTCAACTTCACCGATCTCAGCCAGCTTCTCGACTGGATAAAGGAATTCCAGGAAAATCCCATGCCTGTGCTGGCCAAGCTGGGAATCCAGGCATTCCGGAAGCTGCATGAATCCGGGTTCGGCGCTATTAAGAAATTAGGGACAGGTGCCGCCACCGTCTTCGAGCACCAGGTCATGAAGCCCATCCAGCAGGCCGGCGCCAGCCTGAAGTCGGGTGTGGGGAAGGGGTTGGCCTTCCTGGGCCGCCTCATCCACGCGCCCCGGGGTGAAGCGGGCACCGCGGCCGTGAATGTGTGTCTCGATCAAGTTGAACGGAGCGCCCTGGAGATCGCCCAGAAGCCGCTTCCCCACGCTTCCATGGAATTCGCCGTCTGCTCCAGCGAGGGCGTGGCGGAGATGAGCGACCTGTCGGGCTGGGACGGGTTCGACCCCTACGCCTGGTACCCCTTCGATTGGCCGTCCTCCTACGACTGGCCAAGCCTTTAACCGAAGGAGACTGACAATGAACCTGACCCTCTGGGATCTTGGAATCTGGGCGATCGCGTTCACGGGCTCCTGGCTGATCGTGCCAGGCATCTGGGAACACATCCGGAAAACGGCTTCGGAAGCGGCTGACGGTTTTGGACGCGAGCGGCTGCCGGTCGGGGAGCGCGTCATCCTGGCGGGCATCGGAGCGTCCGGCGCCGTGGCCGGCTTCGGCGTCTGGATGCTGACGCAAAGCTCCGTGTTCGCCCTGTTCTCGGCCGGGCTGGGGCTCATGGCCCCCGGCTGGGCGCTGGAAACCTACCAGGCCTGGCGCCGGCGGCGGTTTCATTCGCAGTTCATGGATGTGCTGCTCATGATCGCCAACTCCCTGCGGGCCGGCTTCAATCTCAGCCAGGCGGTGGATATAGTCGCCCGTGAAATGCCGTCGCCCGCCCGGGACGAGTTCGCCCGGGTCGAGCGCGACCGGGATCTGGGCATTCCGCTGGACGAAGGCCTCGAGCGGATGGCCGCCCGGATGGATGGCGAGAGCGTGCGCATCTTCGTCACCGCCCTCCAGGTTGGCCGGCAGACCGGCGGCGATCTGACGCAGATCCTGGATGGGCTGGTCAAGATGATCCGCGAGAGGGAGCGGGTGGAGGATCGCGTGCAGACCATGACCTCCGAGACGCGGTTCCAGGGCTACACGCTGGCCGCGCTGCCCTACCTGCTGCTGATCGGCTGGTTCTGCCTGGATCCGGCCGGCGTGAGAAGCATCTTCTCGACCGGCTGGGGAAAGGCGCTGCTGACCGCGGGTACCTTCTTCAACGGGATGGCCCTGATGACGATCCGTAAACTGGCTTCGGTGAAAATTTAAGGAGCATGACCATGCAGAACGTGTATTTCGAGTTGTCGGTTCTCTGTGTGACGATCGCCACGGGCGCGGTTGCCTATGGCATGATGTCGACCATGACGGCGGAGGCGGACGGAACCCGCGCCAAGGGCGAGCAGCCGCCCCTGTTCGCGGCGTTGCGGCCGGCCTTCATGCTCTTCGCGCCGCTGTCCAACCGGATACTCAAGGCCTTTCCCGCCCTCGAGCGGTGGATCCACGGCAACCTCACGGCGGCTGGCTTCGGGCACGTGGTTCGGCCGGACGAATACATGTCGCTCCGCTTTGTCCTGGCCCTGCTCATGGCCGTGACCGGCATGCCGTTCGGCCAGGCGATCCACATCGGCCTCGTGGGGCTGGGCCTGGTGTTCCCCGACCTGTGGATCCTCGGGGCCATCCAGGAGCGGCATGCCGCAATCCGTCGCGCGATGCCGTACGTGGTTGACCTGCTGGCGCTCTGCACGATGGCGGGCCTTGAATTCGGGTCGGCCATTGACCGCGTGCTGGCGAAGATCGGGGCCGGCCCGCTCAAGGAGGAGCTCCAACTCACCCGCCGCGACATGGCGCTGGGGCGGTCGCTCTCGGGCTCCCTGCAGGAGATGGCCCGGCGGATCCGGATGCCGGAGATGACCAGCTTCGTGGCGATCCTCTGCCAGGGGTTGGACCTGGGCGCGGGCGTGGCGCAGGTGCTGGCGGCGCAGGCCGAGAAGATGCGCCTCGAGCGCATGGAGAAGGCCGAGCGCTCCGGCGCCCAGGCGCAGCAGAAGATCCTGCTTCCGCTGCTGCTGCTCATGGTGCCGGCGTTCGCCTGCCTCGTGTTCATTCCGCTGCTGGTGAGCCAGGCGAAAATGTATATGGCGGGTTTCGGGGGTCTGTAGGACGAAGGAGGATGTCATGGAAAAGCTGATCCAGATCGAAGTGGTCAAGGGCCCGGAAAAGGGCAAGGTGTTCCAGGTTCCCGCCGAGGGCTTCACCATCGGCCGCTCGCCCGAGCCGGCGGAAGTGACCTGCGCGCTGATGGGCGACATCAGCGTGTCGCGCCGTCACGCGGTCGGGCGCGTGGAAGGGGAGCGGGTGGTGCTGGAGGACTGGCCTGGCCATCCCAGCAAGGCGGGCATCGTTATGGGCGGCCGGCGGCTGCCCCTGGCAACCGTGGCGGCCGGGGAGTCGGTGACCCTGGGTCGCTCCACGCTGGCGTTCCGCTGGCCGGGCAAGCGCCGGGGGCTCGAGGTGAAGCTGCCGCCCGTGTGGCGCCGGTGGCTGGGAGTGCTGGGCATGGCGGCGGTCGTGATGGGCGGGGCGGTCGCGTTTGCCGGCCGGACAGCGGGCGACGCGGACGCGCCCGCCGCCGCGCTGGAGAAGGCCTGGACCGCGCGGTGCGGAGGCGACCTGGAGGACGCGCTGAAGACCTTGCGCGAGGCGCCCGTCGCGGGGGAAGCCAACCCGGGACAGGCGGCGCTGGTGCGGGAATGCCGGCGCTACGCGAAGCTGTTCGAGACGCCCCGCCGGCTGGAGGAGTCGCTGCGGCTGGACGAGGCGCGCGACGCCTGGTCCCAGGTGGCCCTGGAAATGCCGGCCAACGATCCGCTGCGCGCGTGGGTGGAGACGGGCTGCGTGGCGCGGCTCTCGCGGCAGCTGGCGGAACTGAGGCCGTGAAGGTCAGCCGTTCCCTCGATCGCCTACCGGATTACGAGTAGTTTTTTAAGGGATGGAAAGCGCAATGGCTTTTGCCTTCGGTCGGTGATTCCGATAGTCTGCATCTAGTGACTATCTTTGAAACAGCTTGTTAACCGGAGGGGTGGATGCGCAGGCTGATGGTTGGGACAAGTCTGGTGATGCTGGCCGTGTTGACTGGAGGCATCGGGTACTATCGGTCAGAGAAGAGACAGGTCCTTTCGGTCGCCGGCCGCGACCTTCTTGCCGTTTCAGACCTCAAGCTTCAGGCGCTTAATTCCTGGCGGATAGACTTCCTTGAGGAAGTCCTGCAAATGGCCGACGATCCCACCCTGAAGGGGGCCATCGCCGCTCCGGGGGACGCGTTGCCGGCCGCGCGTAGCAATGCGATTCACTCGGCCATGGCACTTTATCGGCGCCATCAGCAATATACTGCAATCCGGTTGCTGGATGCCGACGGTCGCACGCTTGTCAGTTGCACGGACCGGGCGGGTGAAGCGACTCGCCTGGAACTGTTGGAAGCGCGGAAGGCCGTCGAGTCAGGCCGGCCGGGCGACCTCGTCATCGACGCGGAAGGCGGAGTCAAACATGTGTGCATGGCAGCCCCGGTGCGAAATGTCGTCGAGGGCCACCCCGAGGTCGTCTTTGCCATTGTGCTGGAAAGCGATCCCGATCTGTTTCTCACCCCGTTAATCATGAGTTGGCCGATGTCCAGCGAGTCGGCAGAGACGGTGCTCGCGCAACGCACGGGGGACACAGTCACACTGCTCAGCAATGTCCGTTTCATCCTGCCCGAGGAGTTGGAGCGCGGCGTGCCGGTTGCCTGGACGAATGTGTCGTATGTGATGGCGGCATTGGGGCGCCAGGGACTGGTCAAAGCGGTGGATTATCGGGGTGTGCCGGTGGTCGCCGCCCTTGCCAGCGTGCCGGGCACAAGCTGGGTTATGTCGACGGAGATGGATGTCAGCGAAGTTTTTGCCGGCTGGCGGAAGCAGGCGCCGCTGATCGTTGTGGTGGTGCTTCTTCTGGCCGGGGGCGTCTGCCTGGTGGGCCTGTCCGCCTGGCAGCACGATCAGAAGACCGCTTATGCCCGGCTGTACCATGCCGAAGTGGGCCTGCGCGCCAGCGAGGCGCGCTTCAGGGTGGTGTTGAGCAGCATTGCCGATGCGGTCATCGGCGTGGATCGGGCCGGACTGGTGCAGGTGTTCAACGCCCAGGCTGAGGTTCTGACGGGCTGGTCCTCGGCAAAGGCGGCCGGAAAGCCCCTGTCGGAGGTCGTCCGCCTTGCCTGTGCGGACGACCATTCGATTCCGGAGTGTCCCGTGGCGCATTTCTTGCGCGAGGGCCGGGCGCCCGAGGCGGATCGGAATGTCCTTCTCCTGGCCCGGGACGGGACGGAACGCCCCGTGGCCGAATTGGTTTCCGCCATCCGGGACGAAGGGGGAGGCCTGGCCGGGCTGGTGCTGGTTCTTCGCGACCAGACCCGGGAGCGTGAGGCCCGGCGGATACTCAAGGAAAGCGAGGAGCGTTACCGGCTGCTCGTGGAGAACACGACGGATGTGATTTGGGTGCTCGATCTGGCCACCGAGCGTTTCACGTTTGTCAGTCCCTCCGTGTTTCAGTTGCGGGGCTACACGGTCGAGGAGGCAATGCGGGAGCGTTTATCCGACGTGTTGACGCCGGAGTCCTATGCGGAAACGCGCGCGGCCCTGGACAAGCGGGTGGCCGCTTTTGCGGACGGGATTGAAACGGCGCGGGTCGTGTTTCGGGAGGTCCTCCAGACCCGCAAGGGCGGCGGGGTGATCAGCGTCGAGTGCGCCACCATCCTGTTGGCCGACAAACTGGGCCGGCCGACGCATCTGCAGGGCGTTTCGCGTGATATTTCCGATCGGAAGGAGGCCGCGGCGGCCCGTCTGCGTTATGACCTTCTGGCTGCGAACACGCGGGACGTGATTCTTCAGATTGAGGCCGACAGCGGACGGATTCTGGAGGCCAATCCGGCGGCCTGGAAAACCTATGGTTACAGCCGCGAGGAACTGCTGGCCATGTCCATTTTCGACCTGCGCCCGGCCGACTCCCGAAAGCACGTGTCGCGCCAGATGGCGCGCGCGGTCCAGGACGGGATCCTGTTCGAAGCCCAGCATCGTCGCAAGGACGGCAGCTTGTTCCCGGTCGAGGTCAGTTCCCAGGTTCTTCCGGGCGCCGGCCAGCCCCAGCTGATCAGCGTGATCCGCGATGTCAGCCGGAGGAAAAACGCCGAAGAAGCCCTGGCCCGGGAAAAGCAACGGCTGGAGAGCGCCATCGAGGGCGGACGGCTTGGGGCCTGGGAGTGGAACGTCCAGACCGGCGAGACCGTTTTCAACGCCGTGTGGGCGCAGCTCGCGGGCTATACCCTTGCCGAGTTGGCGCCGGTCAGCATTAAAACCTGGGAGCGGCTGGCGCATCCGGACGACCTGAAACTGTCCGCCGAAAAGCTGGAACTGCATTTTTCGGGGGCGACACCTCTGTATGCGTGCGAATGCCGGATCCGGCACAAGGATGGCCGCTGGATCTGGGTTGCTGACCACGGCCGGGTCGTCTCGCGGACTTCTGACGGGAAGCCCTTGATGATGTACGGGACACATCACGACACCACCGAGATGAAGCAGGCTGAACAGGAGCTTCAGGAGGCCAATGAGCGGCTTGAGCAGGCCCGGGCGTTGCTGGAGAGGCGCGTGACGGAGCGTACGCAGGAACTGGTGGAGGCGCGCCAGCAACTGGTGAACATCCTGGACAGCATGAACGACGTGTTTTACAGCCTGGACTGGGATTGGCGGTTCGTGATGGTGAACGCCCAGGCCGAGCGCTATTTCGGGCTGGCGAAGGAGGTCCTGATCGGGCGTACGTTATGGGATGTCGTTCCGGGGCTGGCAGGGTCGCTCCAGGGGCGGCAGGTGATGGACGCAATTCGAGATCGGCGCCCTCTCATCATGCAGATGAATTCGTTCGTCAGGAGCGGGATGGTGGTGGAGCATCATCTGTATCCCGGTGACACCGGGCTGACCATTTTCATGTCCGATGTGACAGCGCGCGTTCGGGCAGAAGAGGCGGTCCAGGCGAATGAGGAACGCTACCGGGTTCTTTTCAACAGCACCGGGGACGCGGTGTTCGTCCGGCCCATCATCGACGGGGCTCCGTTCGCCCCCTTCATCGAGGTCAACGATGCGGCCTGCTCGCTCTTCGGTTACAGGCGTGAAAAAATGCTGGGCATGTCGCCCTGTGACTTGGGTGGAGAGGAGCAGGGGGATCAGATTCTCGAGCTTAACCGGCGGATCCTGGCGGGGGAGCGCGTCGTGTTCGATGCGATCGGGATCGCCGGAGACGGCCGCCGGATTCCGCTGGAGGTTTCGAGCCAAGCCTTTGCCCTGGGGGGCGTCCACTACGGGCTGGAGGTCTTGCGGGACATCACCGCGCGCAAGCGGGTCGAGGATGAGTTGCGCCGGGCCAAGGCGGACGCCGATGCGGCCAGCCAGTCGAAGAGCTTTTTCCTGGCGAACATGTCGCATGAGATTCGGACGCCGCTGAACGCCATTCTGGGCTATGCGCAGTTGCTTCGCCGCGACACCGGCCTGCCGGAAAACGCCAAGGCGAAAATCGGCATCATCAACCGGAGCGGGGAGCACCTGCTGGAACTGATCAACGACGTTCTGGAGATGGCCAAGATCGAATCGGGCCGGGTTGTCATCGAGTCGAGGCATTTCGACCTGTACGTCCTGCTGGACGACGTGGCCGCCATGTTCCGCCTGCGGGCCGAGTCCCGTAACCTGGCCTTCGGGCTGATCCGGAGCGGGGCGCTTCCCCGGTTTCTGGTTGGGGACTCGGGCCGGATCCGGCAGATCATCGTCAACCTGTGCGGCAACGCCGTCAAGTTCACCGAGCACGGCCGCGTTGAAATCCGTGCCTCCCGCCAGGCTGAGGAAGGGGGGGTGCCGCAACTGGTCGTTGAGGTAGAGGATTCGGGAATCGGGATCTCGCCGGCGGACCTGGCGGGCCTGTTTGAAAAATTCGAGCAGGGCCGGAATGGCGGCCAGCAGCACGGCGGGACAGGCTTGGGTCTGGCCATCAGCCGGGAGTATGCCCGCCTCATGGGGGGCGACATCACCGTGAGCAGCCGGCTAGGGCAGGGAAGCCTTTTCCGCCTGGCGATTCCCGTTTCACCGAGCGCGCTAGCCCACTCGTGCGAGAGCCCCGAAAGCCGTGCCGTCGTCGCCCTGGCCCCCGGGCAGCTGCCGGTTCGCGTCCTGGTGGTGGACGATAATCAGGAGAATCGCGACTGGCTGAGGATGCTGTTGGAGCAGGTGGGGCTGAAAGTGCGTGCCGTTGACGGTGGCGCCGCGGCGGTTGCCGCCTGGGCGGAATGGAAGCCGCGGCTGATTCTGATGGACTTGCGCATGCCGGGGATGGACGGCTACGAAGCCACCCGGCGAATCCGGGCGCTTGACCCCTCGGCAGGAACAGTGATCATCGCGGTAACCGCCTCGACGATCGGCGCCCAGGTGGAGACAATCCACGCGGCCGGCGCCATCGACGTGCTCGGCAAGCCGTTCGACATCAATGTGCTGTTCCGGAAAATGACGGAGCATCTCGGCATCCGGTTCCGGTACGACGAAGCCGCTTCCGAGTCCCCCGGCGAGCAGGACCTCTCCGCCGCACCCGTGCCGCTTGCCGCTTTGCCGGCCGCTCTGCTGGCCGGGTTGCTGGCAGCCGTGGCCAGGGGCGACCAGGCGCGGATCCGGAGCCTGCTGGACGAGGCGGCCGGCCATGACGCAAAGGCCGCAGCTGGCCTTCGGGCCTTGGCTGAGCAGTACGACTATGACCGCCTGACCGGGTTTATCAGCCGGGAGATCAACAAATCATGAAGCCGACCGACAGGCCCCCGACCATCATGGTGGTGGATGACACGCCCGCCAACCTGAAGCTTCTGGACGAGATGCTTCGCGAGTGGGGCTTCCATGTGCGCCTGTTTCCCCGGGGCCGCCTCGCCCTGAGTTCGGCCGCCGCGGATCCGCCGGATATCATCCTGCTCGACATCTTCATGCCCGAAATGGACGGTTATGAAACCTGCCGGCAGTTCAGGGCCGATCCGCTTCTGGAGTCGATTCCCATTATCTTCATCAGCGGCTTGAGCGAGCCCATGGACAAGGTGAAGGCTTTCCAGGCCGGCGGGGTGGATTACGTGACCAAGCCTTTCCAGTTGGAGGAAGTTCGCGCCCGCATCGAGATGCATCTGAATATCAAGCGTCTTCAGGACTCCCGCGAGACGCAAAACCGGCTTCTCCAGGAAAGCAACACCCGGCTGCGTGAACTCGAGGATCATCGTGACAGCCTCATGCACATGATCATCCACGATATGCGCTCGCCGCTCATGGCGATATCCGGGAACCTGGAGATGCTTTCGATGGAAGGATCTCCCATGTCCGCGGACGACCAGGAGAGCCTGCGACAGGCCTCTGCGGCCGTGAACCGGTTGAACGGGATGATCAACTCTCTTCTGGATGTCGGGCGGATGGAGAGCGGCCAGATCACACTCCGCCGCGAGCCGTGCGATCTACGGGCTCTGGCGGGCGAGGTCATCACCATGCTGGGGGGGCTGCTGCATCAAAATGCGGTGCAGATCGTGAGTCCGGCGGAGTCCGTGACTGCGCTGTGCGATCCGGCCCTGATTCACCGGGTGATCGCGAACCTGATTGACAACGCTGTCAAGTTCTCGCCCCCGGGGCAGCCGATCGTCCTGGTTTTCGACCCGAGCGGTTCCGGCTTGAGGGTGATGGTGAAAGACCGCGGGCCGGGGATACCGGCTGCCGCCTTTTCCAGGATATTCGAGAAATTCGGGCAGGTCGCCACGGCCCGGCAGGGGAAGCGCTATTCGACCGGCCTGGGCCTGACATTCTGCAAGCTGGTCGTTGAAGCGCACGGCGGTCGGATCGGCGTGGATAGCGTCATGGAAGAGGGTAGCACGTTTTGGTTCACGCTTCCCGCCGCGTGAGCCTGCCGTAAGGGGCCGGTTCAAAGCCGCGATTACAAGATCAGTGTCAGGCTCGAGCCCGCATACTCGCCGACGGGGAGCGAGACGGAGGCTGAAACTGGTTTGGGGACAGACAGGCGGACCGTGAGCAGCCCTTCCAGTTGTTCCGGCTGGGCCAGGGTCAGCGCCCGGCGGCCGTCGGCGCAGGGCCGGTAGAGCAGGATGCACGGCCGATCGACCGCGATCCGCTGGCCGTCGGGAAAATCGACCGCGCCCGGTTCATAAAAGACCGCCTGGCCGAGCCGGTCCGCCGCCTGCCACACCGCCTGCGCGGCCGGGTCGTTCCGCACGATGGCAAAGTCCGCGGGGTCCGCGAATTTGTCCCCGTTTTCATCACCGGGCAGCGCCGCATACGCATAGGCGGCGCCGGCGGGCTGGAGGCCGTGATCGAGTCCGGCATTCATGACCGGCAGCGTCACCGGCTCGGGCGAGCCCACGCCGCAGTCGCTCCACGCCCCCGTCTGCGGGCCCAGCCGCAGCGCGCCTGCGCCCTGGAAAATGTGGTAGAGCACGCCGTCCTGGCGGAAGGCGGAGCCCGGCGCGAGGGGATAGACCCCTTCGGCGAGCGGCTCGGAGCGGCCGGCCAGGAAGGCGGGGCCGCGCCAATGGCACTGGTTGATGGTGGTGCGCACGGGGAACGGACTGGTCGAGGCGATTCCGCAGCCGAGCGCCGCCAGGCCGCCGTCGAACAGGAACCACGCTTTCCGGGCCTTGAGCCCGAAGCGCGAAAAATCCATGGCCGCGCAGCCGACCTGACCGTCCGAGGCTCCGCCCGCGAAGGCGTTTTCGCCGAGCCGGCGAAGGGTTTCGGGATCGAAGGCGCCCGGGTCCTGTTCGACGGTTGTTCCCGGAATCTGCCGCCAGTTCCAGGCCGGGAAGAGGTCGCGGTACTCGTCGCCGTCGCGCATGACCAGGGCGACCCCGTCCGCCATGTGGTGGCACAGGCGCCCTTCGCCCCCGCAGTGCGCGCCATCCGCGTTGAGGAGGCGGGCGCTGGCCAGGCGCACGGAGAGGCAGTAGGCGGGCCGGTGCTGGGTCATGAGGTCGGAGCGCCAGAAATGGCGGTTGCCGGTGACCCGCGAGCGGCCGGCGGCCGGATCGGCGGCCGCGGCGGCCTCCGCCTCGGGGCGGCGCGGATGATCGACGGCGGCGAGGCGGCGCAGGCCGTCCAGGAAGCGGGCGGCGCTGTGGCCCGTACGCGAGATCTCGCGGCCGATGGCCACGGGGTTGAATGTCCGGCCGCGGACCATCCATGCGGAGCCGTCGAGCATGAAGGCGGCGAAGCGGTTGACCAGCGCCGGGGGGAGGGCGTAAGCGGTGCCGGCGGCGAGGGCGAGCAGGCGGCCGATGTCGCCCGCGAAGCCTTGGCCGTAGCCGCCGGAGTAAAGCAGGTTGCCGTGCTGGTGGAAGCTCATGTCGGGCTGCAGGCCCTCTTCGCCGGGGAGGACGCGGATCTCGCGGCCGATTAGGATGAAGCCGTTGGTGGCGCGGGCGGGATCGTCGGCGAGGATGCCGTGGAAGATTTGCACGGTGGCGGTCCAGACGAGGTTCTGGCCGGTGAACCGGAGGATGGGCTCGTGGCAGCGGAAGGCGGGTTCGGCGCGGCCGATGTAGGAGGGGTCGCAGGTTCCCTTGAGGCGGAGGAGGGTTTCGGCCAGCAGGAGGGGAGCGCCGATCTGGTTCCACCACCAGTTCGGGTTTTGGGGATTGCGGGCGTACCAGGCGTCCAGGCCGCGGAGGATGGCGGCGTGGAGGGATTGCGATCCGTGGAGGGGCGAGGCCGGATCGTGCCACGCGTGGGCGAGGGTCTTGAGGCGCACGAGGTGGGCCTGGGCCGTCCAGTCCTTGAGGGAGCCGTTTGAATAGTCGATGTCCGCCCAGGAGCCGTCGGGCTGGAGGGCGGCAATCCAGGCGTCGATGAGCAGGGCGGGCGGAGGGCCGCCGGAAAAGTCGGAAAACGGGGGCTCGGCGCACAGGCGCCGGCGGATGATGTCGAGAGCGGGCAGGCGGGGGTCGGGCATGGTCGGGATTCCTCCAGACCGCCTTTATAAGGGGCGGGGGCGTTCGGGTCAAGAATAGCTGATAGCTGATAGCGGATCACGCCTGGTCGATCATCTTTACCCTAATCTTTACCGTAATCTCTCTTTCATGCGGCTGGCCTGGTTTCCTGAACCCCGAACCCCGAACCCTCATCCATGTCCGGAGCGAGCCTGATCACTGGATCTGGACGAGAGAGCCGCCCGAGGGGAGTTTGCCCCAGTAATAACTGCCGACCGTTCCCAGGTAGTTTGTGCTGGCGGCGACTCCGTTTGTGACGGACAGCGATCCTGTATAGGTGTCGATCGCCCGCCACACGGCGATCCGGCCGCCGCCGCCGCTGCCGCTGCCGTCACCGAGCCGGGCGCTGCCGCCGTCGGCCCGGAGCAAGCCGTAGCCGGAAAAGCGCTTGCAGCGCACGTAGATGCTGCCGCCGGCGCCGCCGGCGCCATAATCCCCGCGGCTTTCCCCGGTGGCATTGAGCGTGCCGTTGAGCACCATTCGGTTCGCGACGTCCAGGCGGATCACCCCGCCGCCGGCGCCGCCATAATTCCCGTTGGCATTTGCCCAGGAGCCGCCGCCGCTGCCGGCGTTGAGCGGCAAGGTGACGGATCCGTTGGTGACGCCTCCGGCCGTTCGGCCCCCTTTGCCGCCATGCCCCCCGCCGCCATACACGCCGCCGGCGCCGGGACCTTTGGCTGGGATGGCCGTCGTCAGGAAAGCACCCGCATAGCCACCGGCAACGGCGGAAAATCCCGCGTTCGTCTGAATCTCCAGGTTCTGCAGGCGGAACAGGGGCGCTCCGCCGTTTGTCGAATCGGCATAGGCATACACCCAGGAGTTGGTGGCGATCCGCAGATCCTGCCCGACGGTGACCAGGGCTCCGTAGTCCGGCGTGGCGGCATTGGTGACGGCGCTGAAAACCCGGAGTCGCCCGCCGTTGGTGAGCGTGCAATGGCCGGAAAGCGCCAGGTCGTTCCCGTTGGATCCGGTTGCGTGGAAGGACATCTCGCAGCGGTCGATCAGGGTGTCGCCCGCCACGGTGATCCGGGAGTCCTGGTTGGCATAGAGGATCGTGTAGCCGTAGGTGTCGGCGTTGAGCAGGAGATTGCCGCCCACCTGGAGCGTGGCGTTGCTGACCTGGATTCCGCCGGCATAGCCGGCCACGGTGAGGTTGTTGGTGACGGAGAGTTTGAAGCCGGCGGGGAACTCGGCCAAGCCGTTGCTGATGACCAGGGAGTGGGGGGCCCAGTTGGTGAAACCTGGAATCTCAATGCGGCCGCCGTGGAGGAAGTTGGCGCCGGGAAAGAATCCGGAATCGGTCAGGTAAATGGAACCCGACTGGCCCTTGTGCCAGTCCCGGCCTGTCCCGCCGTGGCTGGTCCAGTTGCCGCCGTCGGTCGACAGATAGACCTGGGGCGCCTGGGTGAGATTCAGCTCGGCCTGGCTGGCGGGGTAGTAATGGAGGGCGATGCGCCCGCCGCCCCCGCAACTGCCGCCCATCCAGTAAGTGCCGCTGTGGTCGCCGCCTTCGGCGCGGAGCACGCCATTGGTTGACGCGAACCGGAGGCATTGGATGAAGATGGAGCCGCCGGATCCCTTTCCGGTCAGGTATTGCTGCCCGTCGCGCAAGGCGTTGGCCGTGATGGTCCCGTTGACGGTGACCGTGCCGGTCGCTTCGATGCGCACGGCTCCGCCGCCGTGTTTTCCGGCTGTCAACCCGAAGGCAGTGGTGCCGCCGCCGCCGCTGCCGGGATCGGTCGGCGTCTCCGCGGACCCGTAGGCGGGACCTCCCGCGCCGTTGGCGTTGCCGAACGTTGCGATCCCTGCCCCGCCGTAACCGGCGCCGCCGCCATTGCGCGCGCCTCCCGGTCCTTGGCCATACGAGACCGAATTTGTGCCGCCCCGATAGCCGCGTTCGTCGACGTTGATTTTTCCGGTTGTCGCGATGAAGATGTTGGAGCCGCTCAAGTAGACGCGGTTGGTGTTGTCGATCGCGGCGTTGGTGTTGCAGGGGGCGTGGGTGACGGTGCCGCTGACGAGTGAGATTTCGCTCGCGATCAGGCGCGTGTTCCAGTTGGAAAAGGTGAGCGTGCCGCCCCGGATGGTGAAGGCTCCCAGGGCGGCCGTCTCCTGGGCGAGCAGCACGTCGCCTTTGAAGATCAGCGCGGTATCGCCGGCCCCGGGCACGCCGTTGGTCCAGGAGTCCGAATCGGTCCAGAGGTTGGTGCCCCCTTTCCAGGTGCAGACCTGCTGGGCTTGGGCCAGGGAGCCATGGATAACGATGACCAGGGAGAATAGGAATAATCGGAACAGGCTCTTGTGCATAAACACCCCTCCCTGTTAATTGAAAAGCAATAAGATATGATAATGGTAGGCGGAAATCAGCGGCCCGTCCATTTAAAAGAATAGCGGATAGCTGATAGCTGATAGCGGAGAATCTCCCTTTCATGTGACTGGCCTGGTTTTCCCGAACCCCGAACCCTGAACCCTCATCCCTCCCCCTCATCGTCTCAGGCCGGCCAAGCCAACATCCAACGCAGAGCCCCGCCGCCCCGGAGGAGGAGGGGGAAAGAACGCGGAGGGGAAAGCCTTTAAGGGGAAGCCCCGTACCCCTGAACCCGGCGCGAATGCGTTTGAAATTGCGGTCGCAAAAAACAAACTCTGCGGTCTTCCGCTTTCTTCTCCGGGGTTAAGGGGGCTCTGCGTTGGAAGCTGTCTTGCCATTGACAACGCGTTGATGAAGTGGGATGTTTCACATACAGCAAATGAGTGTCGGACACGGCGGTCAGGTCCTGGAGAGGCGGCATGAAAGATCCTTCCTGCAAGGCCAATGCGCGACAGGTGGTCGAACGGCTCGGGGCGCTCTACGCGAGGCGGTCGGGCGACCGGATTTTCGCGACCATGGCGCTGCCGCCGGGTCCGACTCTGGCCGCGTTCCGCAGGACGCGGCGCGAGGGCCCGTGCGAGTATCCCGATCCGGCGGAGCGGATCCGCTTCTGGGGTCAGGTGCTGGCGGAACAGCCCGTTGTGGAGGACGACTCCCTGCCTGTCTGCTATCTCTCCGAAATGGATCAGGGCCTTTACGGCGGCGTGCTGGGCGGGGACGTGCGGTTCGACTGCAACCCCGCCACGGGCTGGATCTCCTCCATGGTGCCGCGGCTCCTGCCCGACTGGTCGGGCCTGGACCGGCTTCGCTTCGACCGGGCGCACCCATGGTTCCGGCGCTACCTGGAGCAGCTCCGGATTTACCGGGACGCCGCGGAAGGGCGGTTCGGCATTTGCCCCTTCGTGCTGATCAACGGGATGAACTTCGTGTTCGAACTTGTCGGCGGCACCGACGCCTACATCGCCATGCGGGAGGAGCCGGAGATCGTCTCCCGCGCCATGGAGCTGGGCTTCGAGGTCAACGCCGCGGTGATGGACGCCTTTTTCGAAGCGGTGCCGCTGTGGCGGGGCGGCACGTTCCACTACGGCTGCCAGTGGCTCCCGGGCCGGGCGGTCATGGAGAGCGTGGATCCGTTCCATATGACGTCGGTGGACGACTTCGAGGCCTGGGGCCGGGGCCCGCTGGAAAGGGTGTTCGCCCGGTACGATGGTGGCCAGACCCACCTGCACGGAAACGGTCGGCATTTGATGGAATCCGTCGTCACGGTGAAGGGGCTCAAGGCCGTCATCCTGGGGGAGGACCACGGGTATCCGCGGGGCTATACGATTCTGGACGAGTTGCGCCGGCGCTCCGGGGATATGCCGTTGACCGTGGGGATCCCGTTTCCGGAATTCGAGCGCATGCTGGCCGGGCACACGCTGCCGGGCGGGATTTTCTACCTGGTCGAACAGGCCCCGGATGCCGATTCGGTCAACCGCTGCATGGAAAAGGTCCGCGCCTACCGGTGGTGAGAAGAATAGCTAATAGCTGATAGCTGATAGCGGAACGACCGCTTTTTCATGCGGCTGGCCTGGTTTTCCTGAACCCTGAACCCTCACCCAGTCCCCTTGAATGGCCATGCCACGTCTTGCGACTGGCGTGGCACGGGTCTCCTGACCCGTGGCCTGGGCGCTGTCCACGTCCTTGCGACTGGCGTGGCACGGGTCTCCTGACCCGTGGCCTTGGCGCTGTCGTGCCCCCCCAGACGTAATTGCTGTTGACTGGATAGCGCCATTGTTTCATGATGGGGACAACGTTCCTGATGCATCAAATCCATGACCCTAGCCAGCAAAACTGCCCCCGGCATCGACAACCTGCTCTCCATGACCGTTCATACGGGAGCGATTGCGGGGACGTATTATGCCGTGAAGGACCATCTTGGGACGGTTCACGCGCTGACGGATGGGAGCGGGGCGGTGGTGGAGAGCTACCGGTTTGACGCCTGGGGGAATGTCCTGGAAGTGCGCGATGCCGCGGGTTCCATTGCCACCCGATCGCCCCTGGGCAACCGTTACCTCTGGCAGGGTGGGATCAGGACGTTATTTGTCAGCCGATGGGACCAGACAAGTCCGTTTTACTGATGATGATCTTAAGAGGTTCGGGAATTACTACGGTTAGCCACACATGAATTACGAGGAAGCCAAGATCCTTATTAAGCTAGGTTCATTCCGCATAACTGTGGGTTGTTAGACTTGAGAGTGGCGGAAGCGTGCCTGTA